>VYAQ01000240.1 GCA_009844885.1 Gemmatimonadota bacterium | reverse complement strand
CACCCCCTCAACACCATCCTCTACGGCCCCCCCGGCACCGGCAAGACCTGGCACACGGTCACCCGCTCGGTCGCAATCGTCGAGGGCCGCGAAGTCTCCGAGGTGGCCCTCGAAGACCGCTCCGCCGTCAAGCGCCGATTCGAAGAGCACCGCGACGCCGGACGGATCGAGATGGTGACATTCCACCAGAACACCACCTACGAGGACTTCGTCGAAGGGATCAGGCCCGTCCTGGCAGGACCTCCCGACCGCGACCCAGAGCGTGCGCCCGGGCAAGGGCAGGGCGGCGACGTCCAATACGAGATGTCCCGCGGCATCTTCCGCCGCATCGCCGAGCGCGCCGAGGCCAATCCCGACGCGCGCTACGTGCTCATCATCGACGAGATTAACCGGGGCAACATCGCGCGCATCTTCGGCGAACTGATCACGCTGATCGAGGACTCGAAGCGGATCGGCCGGCACGACGAGGCGCGCGTGACGCTGCCCGGCTCGAACACCGACTTCGCTGTGCCGGGGAACCTGCACGTCCTCGGGACCATGAACACTGCGGACCGGTCCATCGCCCTGCTGGACACGGCGCTGCGGCGGCGATTCGTATTCGAGGAGATGATGCCGGATCCGGCCCACTCCGGCATCGCCAAGGATCTCGACGGTATCGACTGCGGGAGGCTCCTGAAAGCCATGAACCGGCGTATTGCCGTGCTCTTGGACCGGGAGCACCAGATCGGGCACACGTACTTTCTGCGCGTAGACACCCTCCCAGCGCTCGCTAGGACGTTCCAGAACCGCATCATGCCGCTGCTCCAGGAGTACTTCTACGACGACTGGGAGAAGATCGGTGCGGTTCTGAATAACAACGGGTTCGTCCGGAAGTCGGATCCACCGGAGGAACTGGTCCGACTGGATCTGGTGGATACGGACCGGAGCGTGTACGGCCTGGCGCCAGACGACCACGACTGCTGGACCACCGCGTCCGCGTACCGACGGATCTACGACACGACGAGAACGGGCGACGCCGACGAAGCTCGGGGCGACTGACCGTGCCCGTTGTTGCGCTGGCGGGACCTCCGGGCCGCACCTCCTCACGTCCAATGGTCGTCCGAGAGTACGAGCCGCTCACCGGATTGCATGAAAACGACGAGCGTGACTTGATGAGATTCGCCCTCGCACAGCCGACCGGTGAAAGAGACCGGCGCCCACCAGTCTTCGTGATGCGAAATCGCCACCTCCATGCGCAGAACTACGTCGGGATCATCGAAACGCGCGGGGGAACCGTGATCGAAATCCTGCCGAAGATCGATCTATCGCCCGGCGGGGAAGAGGACACGCGGCGCGTCTTTCTGACGATGCTCCGGGATTGGCGCGGCCTGGGGCAGGCCCAACTTGACGGCGCTAGCATCCGTGCGGTCCGCCGGTTCGACATGTTCGAGGCGTTCGTCCATCTGTTTCTAAAGAGCGTCGTGCTGCTGACCCGGCGCGGTCTCGCCCGGGCGTATCGGTCGCGAGAGGCGAACCTGCCCCGGCTCCGGGGGCGGATCCTGTTCCCGCGGCACGTACGCGCGAATCTTGTCGACCGCTCGCGGTTCTACGTCGGCTACGACGAGTTCACAGCGGACCGGCCCGCGAACCGGCTGATCCATCTCGCGTTGCAACGGCTGGCGACCGTCGTGCGTCATCCCGTGAACCGACAGCGGCTTCACCAGTTGCGCATCGTGTTCTCCGATGTGCCCACCCCAAGGAACCTCGACGACGACTGGGCGCGGCATGGCGTGGACCGTTCGATGCGGCACTACGACACCGTGATGCCGTGGGTCGGGTTGTTCCTTTTCGGCCACGGCCTCGCCACCTTCTCCGGCCCGCACGTCAGCCGCGCCCTGCTGTTTCCGATGGAAGAGGTGTTCGAGGACTTCGTCACCGCCGCCGTCCGCCGGCACCAGCAGCGCTTCGTGGTGCGAGCCCAACGGCCGATGCGGCATCTGGCCACGGACGGGGCGGACAAGCCCGCTTTCTGGCTGAAGCCCGATATCGTCCTGATGGAGCGAGGTCAGGTCCGCTTAATCCTGGATGCCAAGTGGAAACACCTCGACCCACGCGCTCGGAATCATGGCGTCACTCAGGCCGACGCGTACCAACTCTTCGCTTATGGGAGGACGTACGGGTTGCGACGCGTGGTTCTGGTTTATCCACGAACGGCAGGTTTTAGCGAGCCAGTCCGATTCAGGTTCGCCGGGGATCATGGTCTGGCGATGGATTGCTTCCCATTCGACGTGTTCGATGCGGTGGGGAGTGTTCACGCAATAACGCGCACAGTTCCCGCGCCCGAGTTCACGGAATCCCGATTCGCCGTCGCGCCCATGGCGCGACCGCCAGACCTAGGCGGAGTCTAATCCCGGGCGGAGCCTGTACCGCTTTTCGCCCCGCTGCACTCCGGTGCGCGCGATCTTGCCCTCCAGACGACCATCCTTTTCGAGACCAAGCAACACGGCGCTCACCCTACGCCTCTCCAGAGGGCAACCGCCGCGCTGTAGTTCCGTCTGCACATAGCCGATGCTACGCCATTCCCCATCGGTCAAGACAGCCAAGCATGCGTCGTCACTGGCGAGTTCGGAGTAACGGTAGGCCTGGATCAGCCGATCCGCCCTGTCGCGGATCTCCCGGAGTTCCTTGATCAAGCTCACGTCTTTGCCCTGTTGGCCATAACCTTGTCTTCGGTGTTTCGATCTTCCCCCGGGTGCCGGCAACCCGCCCATGCTATGAATGCTGGCTCCCTAGTACTTCGCCCGATCTGCTCTCACACGTCGCGATCCTGGTAGCCAATCCCGCTAGGTTCAGGCGGAAAAAGTGGTCCTCGCCCCCGAAGGGCTCGAAAGACAACACGACTTCACCATTGCCCATCAGAATAGCTTTCAATTCCTCTCGCCCTTCGTCGTCGTACAGGACGCTTACGTCACCGACTCGCGCCAGTCTCATGCCGCCCCCCATACCCTGATACCAGTAAATGTCGATTGTCTCCCCGCCATCGATCCGAGCCGCCCCCGATGCGCCTTCATTGGTAGCCCCTCCCAAGTGGATTTCGACCGTCGCCTTCGGCCACTCGTCCCCGCAGAAGACAAACAACCCAACTTCCAGTTCCGACTCGGCTGGCTCGATCACGGTGGCGTACTTCAGAAACCGAACGGGCTCTACCCGGCCCAACGGATCCGGCTCGCCCCCGAGCTTGAGCCACTCTTGGGCTTCGGCAGGCTCCATACAGACCACCAAAGCCAACGTACCCATTAGAATGACACGAATCATCCGTGTTCTCCTCGTGTGTACTTTCCGTACTCTCCACGCCGCCCAATTCAGCCAGTCCGATGTTTCCTTCACCAGTGTCGACAGGAGAGACCCGACCGCCGAATCCCGACATTCTTCGATGCCTATCGACATCCACATCCCTCCCCCGCAAAAGACCGGACGGAGAGAAACGGTGAAAAAACCTCGCCACGACAGAGCAGATTGCGCAATAGGGGGCCGAGGTCCCCGGGTAGCTATCGGCGTCAGATGGCGTGGATTTCCGGGCCGCCTCCCCGAGACCGGATCTGAGCTACGGCCTCCCCGGCGAAAGGCGGACCGCGCATCTGTTAGGATGAGGAGCCTCTGGGACTCGCCGAAGGCCGGTACAAGCTGATAGGCTCAAGCCGTCAACCTCGTCACCCCGGCCCCGGCATGGGAGGCTGACACTCTTTGCTCCAACGCGCTGAAGGTCGATCCTCGCGCGTCACCCCGAACTCACGCGCGATCACCTCGGCCGTCTGCCCGACACTAGAACGGCAGCAGCGCGTGTCGTATCTCGATGGGAGCACTGCTCGAAACACGGCGATGGCCGCTAGAGAACCGCCCCATCGTACCCAGTGGCTCATCGTCCATCGGTCCCCATGCGAGTCCAATCTCCTCACGATGCTCGGTGATTGACGCTTGGACCTTGGCTCGCGCCCTGGTGACATTTCCATCCATTACATAGCCCAACATGCATCCGACAGGCAAATCAGCGGCGTACTTCTCCGAAACAAAGCGGGCTACTCCCTCCTCTACATACAGTGTTGCGTTCGACCGCCACCTTCCGTTCACGGTCACGTTCAGCCGTTTGCACTCATAGGCCAGATACCGCTCTCGTTCCCGATCCAACAGAAGCGCCATGTCGATCTCCCCCTTGCTGTACGCCCAGCCCTCCACCGTATAGCCAAACGGTTCATGGTGGAAGGCCAGATCGTGGAATAGGCGTCGGGCCTCGGGGTCCCTCGAAACAATGTTGACGAGGCTGATGGTGATTGTGTCCTCGTGGGGATTCGGGGGTAGCGCTGCTAGGCACCGTGGCCACAGCGCGAGGACACGCTCTAGAAAGCGGACATCCAGCCGCCTAAACTTCGCGGTCCAATAGCTGGGATCGCCAACGAGCATCAGATCAAGCAGGACGACCGAGTGCGACAGCGTCATGAAGGTCCATCGCAATCGCATCTGCATCTGCAATGGCGGCAGATCGCAACCAGAATCTCCGCTGAAGCGGTTTGATGAGATAGAGGCTGCTGTCGACGAACAGGCGAAAGTCGGGAATCAGTTGAAAATTGCCCGGAAGGTGCATATCGACATGAGCACGGAGCCTCCCGAATGCCTCCCCGATCTCCCGGTCATCGCGCTCGCGATACGGCTCCTCCCATCCCGCTTCCACCAACCGCAACCGCAACAACGCGAGGTCTTCGTTGCGCGCCTCAAGGACGACGTTGATGTCGACATCCTCATCGAACCATTGTGTCAAGGCACGACCAAACGTGCTCGCATAGGTCTGTCGATCACCTTGTCCGACCGGTTTCCACAACGCGACGGTCGCTGCCCTGGACGGCTGCGTACACGGAATAATCTCGTCGACACCGTCTTCGACCAGCGCGATCTCTGTTTCACCAAGACCGAAATAGGAGTAGCAAAGGGCATCCAAGTCGTCGAGCTGCCGGCCGTTCCCAGGTCGGAGTATCGAGCTTTGCCTGGTCGAACTCCTCGCTTCGTCAATGAGGGCGGTAAGCGCAAGGCTGGCTGTCTCCGACCTGCTATGTTGTTCAAGATCCTCGGGTGCCGGAAACGGAAGGCGAAGCAATTCGGCTTGCTGTACTTCGGGTCTATCCGCGCCAAACGACGCCGTACCGTGAAACGCGTACCAGAACAGCAGCTTGCTATTGAGCAACGCCGTCAGCAGTTTTGCACGCTTCGTGTCTTGCGCAGGTACCGAAATCCCGTGTATGATGTCTTGGAATGTAAGCGGCTCTTCGACATATGAAGCCCGGAGTCTTCCCTCCTTGGTTCGAATCCCACGCGGCACCAGCACCCGAGGCCCACTGAAGGCTCGTTCAAAGCCTCTTCGGTGAACCTCGCCGCTCCCAAAAGGTCTGAGATGGGCACAATCTTGAGCTAGCACCTCAAATGCGCTGATTGGGAGGTGAGGTAGGTTGGCGACAGAGTCGCTGTGTTGATGTTGATAGTCGTCTTCCTCGAGGCGATGGGACTGCGCCGGCTTAAATCCGTGCCCGATAACCCAGCGGTCTTTCGCGGACTGGATCTTGCGGTACAGAGCACGGTATTCGCCTACGCTGTCGCCAATCTTGGGTAGGGACTCCAAGTAACCAAACAGCTTCGACTCCGGATCACTCATCCAAAGGCGACGCTTGAAGAGAGACGGATCTTGCATGGCCTCATGTGATGCGACTGTCTGCTTGTCGGCGCTGCTTAGCGTGATCGCACGTCCAATCTTCAGATTCAGGTCCGCTTTCGGTGTCCAGTAGTCGAAGCGATACCCGGACTGGTCTGGATCCCCGTGACCAAGAATCACCAATGCCGCGGGCCGCACGGCGTGCTCGAATAGCTGAAAGCGCATGTCCGAGAAGTTCACGATCCGAAAAACGCGAGCGACACCGAGCAACATCCGTCGCGCCTCTACAGACTTAGATCCGTGATTGTGTAGAAACCCCATCGCAGGAAGCAGGAACCCCACCATGCCGTCCTCGCGAACATGTCGCAGGGCTTTCCACACAAACGCCCAAGCATCCTCGCCGCCCGGCATGGGACGCTGATGTTCTCTACTCCAACGCGCTGAAGGTCGATCCTCGCCGCGCCGACCAGTCCACGGCGGGTTGCCGAACACGACGTCCACTTGAAGCGCGTCGGGCGACTCACCAAAGAAATCCTGCGCGCGAAGAGTCCGATCCCATAACCTCGGTAGCAGTCGTCCTTGGCCAATGAGCAATCGTATGTCTGGCGGCGTGACCTCCTGCAACAGCGCGAGATAGAGTGAAAACACAGCAACGCGAACAGCCGCGTCGCTTAGATCCCATCCGTGCAATCTCGACAAGATCGTAAGCAGATCTTCCCAGCTGATCTTCCGCGAGTTGTGAACCTCCCGCCAATGCTCGCACAGAAGCTGAAAGGCACGCACGAGGAACACGCCTGAGCCACAGGCTGGATCAAAGAACTGCCCCTTCGCACGCGCGTGCGTCGGCAACGTCTCCCACAATGTCGTGATCACAGTGTCGGCAAGGAACATTGGCGTATAATACGCGCCGCGCTTCCGACGCTCCGCGTCTTGCTCTCCCAGGAACCGATCATAGACGGCGCTGATCAATTCGATAGGAATGTACTTGAAGTCATAACCCCAAAAACGCAGTTGGCCACCGCCCCCGTCGACCATCTCTTCATGCCCACCCAAGAACCTCTCCAGGATATTCAAATGAGCGGGGGTGACGCGCTGTCGAGGTTCATTCGGGTCAAAGGAGCAAGGCTCCACGAACAGATCACCGTTAAAATCCTCTCGCAATCTCTCGAACAGGCGGTACAGCGCTGTCGAGCTTGACGCCTGTAGGATTCCGTGGAACTGATCCGACACGCCGCCAGAGGCTTTCTTGAGATACTCTGCTCGAACGATTTCCCTATCTTCCAGGTAGGCGATGAACATTGTCTGGATGAGGAGTGCCTGCGCCGCGTCCGGGGTCAAACCGTCGTCGCAAAGAGCCCTGTACGACACCGTCAGATTGTTGAGCAACACATAGTCGATTCGCTCTTTCAACTTGAAGAAGCTAGCGTGCCGATCCCATAGCCTACCGGACTCTGCACCGTAGATGAAGTTCTTGGCGGCGAGCGCGTCGCTCGCTGCGTCAAGGACCTGCACGAGACACCTGTCGTGGAACGTGTTATCATCGCTGCTCGGCCACCGTGCCAAGGAAAACGCACGCAATGTGTCGCCCGAAAGCACTAACAGAAGTGTGGCGAGACCTTGGTTCCAGAGCTTCGCATGGAGATCGACGACACGATCGCGCTGATACTCGTCGAGGACAACAATGACGACCGTCGGCACATCCTGAACACAGAAGACGGCGGACGCGCCCAACTCGACCAAAGCCATTCTTATCGCGCCCGCGTGTGGACTCTGACCGACAGCTTTGGGGTCCTCGTAGAGTTCGGGAACATCACGGGAGGTGAGATCGAGGCGCTCCTTCCACTTGGCGGGAAGGGGCTGGATCTGCGCGTCACTCACGAAGCCGTCTCGCCCCGGGACTCCAACGCACTCCAACGCGCTGCCAGTGGCCATCGCGTTGCCAAGTCCTGCTGGCCGATCCCGCAGTTCCGTGAGTTCAAATGCCCGGTTGAGTGCGACTCCACGATTCGCCGACGGATCTGACCCGTCTGGCGAAGGCCGTGCGAGAAACGACCGACGATCATCGCCGACGCCCTGTCCCGGCTCTTGACTGCCCGCATGATGTGCCGCGTCGCTGTTCCTTAGCCTGCGTGTCCATAGCTCGAATCCATCGAGGCCACGGTGACCCCCAACTCTATGATAACGCCCTGACCAAGAACACACACGATGTGGCTGAGCCGAACACACCATCGGTCCACCCTCCCGAGAGACTCGCGCTGGCTCGGAAGAACCGTTTTCGTGGCTTCCCGTCGGACATCCGCCTAGCGGGCTGCCGGCGGTCACGGTCCCAGGCTTCGCCCGCCAGTTCGCGCGCTCTAGGGCGTGGAGCTTGTCGAATGGTCGTCATCAAGCGGTCCTCGCGTTTGGGGGGTCGCTGTGTGCCCCGGGACGAAGCGCCTGCGTCATCACCGATCCATTAGCGACCTCCTAAGCGTCCGTGGTCGCCGCTGCTCGCGAGCAACTGGCGGCTGAAGGGCCTCGCCCTAGCCCCTCCCGCTTCGAGCTGGAACCTTCCGTTCTCCTCGGCGTTCGGAGTCATTGCGTATCCGATGCCCACTCACTGCCCTTACAATCCCCTGAGAGGGGACGCATATTCCGGTAGAGTCAGGGGCTGGCGCGGTGCCCTTAGGGTACGCGGCGTTCTCCGCAC
>VYAQ01000230.1 GCA_009844885.1 Gemmatimonadota bacterium | reverse complement strand
GACCAGGATCTTTCGGCCATCCAGAGGCAGATCATCGCGGCCTCGTTCAACCTCGAGCGCGACCGCGACAGCTACTCGCCGGACGTGTGGGAAGAGAACGTCGTCAGCATCGCGCTGAACCAGGAGCGGCTGCAGGAGCAGGTCCAGACGCTGCGGCAGCGGATCGTGAACCGCGGCATCGCGGGGGCGGACGAGACGTTCGAGCGGATCGCCGAGACCCTGCCGGTTGCGGTCGAGGCCATGTCCGAGGCCATCGACTCGCTGCGGGCGCTCAGCCCCGGGGGTGCCATTGCGGCCGAGCAGCGCGGGCTGCGCCAGTTGCAGAAGGCCGAGGAGACGTACGAGCGCTTCGTATCGCTGGAACGGCAGCAGCAGGGCGGCGGGGGCGGGGGCCAGCAGGGCCCCAGCGCCGAAGACCTCGCCGACCTGTTCGAACTGGAGACGGACGCGCTCCGCAACCAGTACGAGACCGTCCAGCGAAGCCAGCAGGAGAGCGCCGACCAGGGCGTCGACGAGGCCCTGGAGAAGCTCCGCGAACTGGCGAGGCGTCAGGAACAGGAGTTGGAGCGTCAGCGGCTCAGGGCGTCGGCCCAGCAGGGCGGCGGTGGTGGTGGCGGGAGCCAGGCCGCTCGTGACCTGGCGGAAGAGGCGGAAGAGGCGGCGCGCCAGCTGGAGCGTCTGTCGCGGGAGTCGGGTGACCGGCAGCTGGAGGAGGTCGCACGTGGACTGCAACAGGCGGCAGACGCCATGCGCCGATCCGCGGCGAATCGGGGGAACACCGGCGTGACGGAGGCTCGTTCGGCCCTTGAGCGGCTGCGCGACGCGCGGGACCGTCTGGAGGGGGTGCAGGACGACCGCCTGGAACGGGATCTGGCGGACGCGCGCGAGCGCGCGGCGGGCCTGTCCCGCCAGCAGGAGGATGTCCAGAACCGCATGGCCGCCATGCGCCGGGCGGGCCGTCCTTCGGCCGACCAGGTCGGCCGGATCAACCAGACCAAGGAAGACATGGCTGAAGAGGTGGGCGACCTCCTGGCCCAGCTGGACCAACTCGGGGCCAGCGCGCGGCGGGACGGCGCCGCGGGGGCCAGAGAGCTGGAGGAAGCCTCCGAGACGATCCGTGAGACGCAATTGCGTGAACGGATCCTCTGGTCCCGCAGCCTCGTGGGACGTCAGGGTCAGGAGGAATACGCCGAGGCGTTCGAGGACCAGAACGCGCAGGCGATCCAGTCGCTGGAGAACCGGCTGGACGAAGCCGCCGACGCGGTTCGCGACCGGGTCACCGAAGACCACGCGACCGAAGCACTCGAGTCGGCGCGGGACCTGATGCGGAGCCTGGAGTCGCTGGAGCGCCGCACTCAGAACGATGCGCGCGGTGGCGAAGGCGACCCGCAGCAGGGTGAGGGCGGCCAGCAGCAGGGCGAAGGTGGCGAGCAACAGGGTCAGGGCGGCCAGCAGCAGGGCGGGAACGCGGGCAACCGCGGCGAGCGCACGGGTGACCCCGGAGCACGAACCGGTGCTCCCGGGCCGAGGGACTACGATTTCGACCGTGGCGGCGCCGGAGGGCCTCGCGCATTCGATCCCGACGCGATCCGGCAGATGCGCCGGGAGATCCGCGAGCGCGCGGGCGAGGCGCGGACACTGGCCGGTCTGGTCGAGCGGGCGGGCGCGGACCCCCGCGAACTGCAGGCCATGATCGACGCAATGCGCCTTCTCGACCGCCAGGGCACCTACGCCGACCCAGAAGAGGTACTGCGCCTTCAGAGCGAGCTGGTGCAGACGATCAAGCAGCTCGAGTTCCGTCTGCGGCGTGAGCTCGCCGCCGGCGACGAGGAGCGGATCTTCCTGTACCAGTCCGGAGACGTGCCCGAGGAATACCGCGCCCTCGTGGAGGAGTACTATCGGGCACTTTCGCGCGACGAGGGCAGCCGGGCGCGTGACGGCGCGAACCGGGGACGCGGCGCCGGAAACAACCAATCGTGAAAAACGGTTCAGCCGCGGCCCCCGGGACGCGGACGATCGCGCTGTCCGTCGACATTGCGGCATCGCCCGAGGCAGTGTGGCGAGCGCTGTCGGAGGGCGACCGCCTCGCGAGCTGGTTCTCGCCCATCGCGTCGGTCGACCCCGGGGAGGGCGGAACGGTCACGGTGGCATGGGCGGAGGGAGCGGAGTGGACGAGCGACATTGCGGTGTGGCGTCCCGTCGAACACCTGCAGCTCGTCGACAATCCGCCCGACGAAGCAGCCGCGGAGGGTGCCGTGCCCATGGTCCTGGACTACCACCTGGAGCCGCGTGAGGGCGGCACGCGCGTGCATCTCGTCAACTCGGGGCTGTTGTCCAGCAAGGACTGGGACGACGCGTTCCACATGATGACCAACGGCTGGCGCTTCTTCCTCTGGAACCTCAGGCACTACCTGGAGCGCCACCCGGACACGCGCCGTGCCATGATCAGCGAGCGGCCCTGGGTGACGGGGACGCGCGAAGAGGTCTGGGACACGATCTTCGGAGCCGACGCCCTGGGCACGGTGCCGACGCGGCCGGGCGACGCATTCAGCCTTCGTCTCGATGACGGCACGGCGCTGGAGGGAACAACCATACTGTCCGACCGCCCCTGGGCTTTCGCCGGAATGGTGAGTTCGCTGAACGACGGCATTCTGCACGTCGAGCTCGAAGGGACGGGCGAGCGATGGAAGATGGGAGTGTGGCTTTCAGCCTACGGATTGGATGAAGAGCGATGCAGCGAGACCGGCGAGGCCCTCGGGCAAACGATTTCAAGGCTCTTTCCCGGGCAGGAGTAAAGACGGCCACAACGTGCCGGGGCGTTCTCGCGCTCCTGGCGGCCGTCTTGTGCGCAACCACGCTCAACCCGTCCCCCCACTCCCTCGGCGCCCAGGAAGCTGGCGAGGACGAGACCCACCCCCAGCAGGAGGGCCTCCCGCTCGCCCCCGGACGCACCATCTCCACCAGCTTCACCGAGGGCTCCTGGATGTCCGTCGATGTCAGTCCCGACGGCCAGACACTGGTCTTCGACTTCCTCGGCGATCTCTACACGATGCCGATCACCGGCGGGACCGCAGCACCGCTCACGCAGGGCATGGCCTTCGACGGACAGCCCCGCTTCAGCCCGGACGGCACGCGCGTCGCCTTCACCTCGGACCGCAGCGGCGGCGAGGGGATCTACATCATCGCGCTGGACAAGAGCGACACCGTGCAGGTCACACAGGGCAAGTCGAGCTCCTACCAGTCTCCGGAGTGGACCCCGGACGGCGACTACGTCATCGCCACCAAACAGACGCCCGGCCAGGGCAAGCTGTGGCTCTACCACGTCGACGGCGGCACGGGGATCCAGCTCATCGACGAGCCCGCCAACCGCCGCACCACCGGCGCCGCCTTCGGAGACAAAGGGCGCTACATCTGGTACGCGTACCGCACCGGCAGCTGGGAGTACAACTCGGGCATGCGGCAATACCAGCTCGCCGTGTACGACCGCGAGACGGGCGAATCCGCCACGCGCTCGTTCCGCTACGGCGGCGCCTTCCGCCCCACACTCAGCCCCGACGGCCGCTGGCTGGTCTACGGCTCCCGCCACATCGGCGACACCGGCCTCCGCATCCGCGATCTCGATACGGGCGACGAGCGCTGGCTCGCCTTCCCCGTCCAGCGCGACGACCAGGAAAGCCGCGCCACCCGCGACGCCTATCCCGGAATGTCCTTCACCCCGGACTCGCGCGAGGTCATCGCCTACTACGGCGGCGGCCTGTGGCGCGTACCCGTCGACGGCTCCGAGCCCGTGCCAATCCCCTTCCGCGTCGACATCGACATGGCGATCGGCCCCGAGGTCGACTTCGACTACCGAATCGAAGACACCGAGACCTTCGTCGCCAAGCAGGTCCGCGACGCGGTGCCTTCACCCGGTGGCGACCGCATCGCTTTCTCGCTGCTCGCCCGCGTGTACGTCATGGATTGGCCCGGCGGAACGCCCGAACGCCTCACCGGGTCCGACGCCAACGAGCACATGCCCACCTGGTCGCCCGACGGCGAGGACATCGCCTACACCACCTGGGACGACGCCACCGGCGGGCACCTCTACCGTGTCGACTCGGACGGCGGCGACCCCACCCGCCTCACCACCGCGCCGGCGCTCTACAACAACCCGGAGTGGTCACCCGACGGCGAGCGCATTATCGCGGTGCGCGGTCCCGGCCGCGCCTATGACGAGGCGCTGGTCCGCGGTGTGCCCGGCGGCGCCGACGACCTCGTCTGGATCCCGGCCACCGGCGGCGACGCGACGGTCATCGCTCCCGCGCGCGACGGGAACCACCACTTCACGAGCAACGCCGATCGGATCTACGGCTACAACCCGGGCGACGGCCTCGTCTCCTTCCGCTGGGACGGCACCGACCGCAAGCAGCACGTGCGCGTGGTGGGCGCCGGTCCTCCGGGATCGAGCACGCCACCCCCCGCCACCGTCGTCACGATGGCCCCGCGCGGCGACCAGGCCCTGGCACGCGTCTACAACCACCTCTACACGGTCACGGTCCCGCTCGTGGGCGGCGACGTTCCCACCATCAACGTGGGCAACCCCGACAACGCGTCGGTTCCGGCGCGCCAGCTCACCGAGATCGGCGGCGAGTTCCCCGCATGGAGCCAGGACGGCCGCAAGATCCACTGGACGATCGGCAACGCTCACGTCGTGTACGACCTCGACGCCGCACGCGCCTTCGAGGATTCGGTAGCCGCGGTCCGGGAGACGGAGCCCGAAGAGGACGACGACGAGCCCCGCTACACACCGGAAGAAGTTCGCATCCGTGTCGAATTCCCCCGTGACATCCCGAGGGGCGTGGTCGTGCTGTCGGGCGCGCGCGTCGTGACCATGAACGGAGACGAGGTCCTCGAAAGCGGCGACATCGTCGTGCGCGACAACCGCATCGCCGAGGTGGGGGCCACCGGTACCGTCACGCCCCCGGCCGAGGCGACGGTGATCGACCTTGCCGGCAAGACCATCGTGCCCGGCTTCGTCGATACCCACGCCCACCTGAGGGCCCAGATCAACATCCTCCGCACCCAGCCCTGGTCCTACGCGGCCAACCTGGCCTACGGCGTAACCACCACCCGGGACCCCCAGACGGGCACCACCGACGTCATCAGCTACGAGGACCTCGTGCGCGCGGGCAGGATCCTGTCGCCGCGCATCTATTCGACCGGCCCCGGCGTCTTCTCGTCCGAGAACGTGAAAGACCTGGACCACGCCCGGCACGTGCTGCGCCGTTACAGCGACTACTACGACACCAAGACACTCAAGATGTACGCCGCGGGCAATCGCGAGCAGCGCCAGTGGATTCTCCAGGCGGCGCGCGAACTGGAACTGATGCCTACGACCGAGGGCGGCCTCGACACCAAGGTCAACATGACGATGGCCATCGACGGCTACTCGGGCGTCGAGCACAACATGCCCGGCTTCCCGATGTACGCCGACATGGTGGAACTCGTGGCGCGGTCCGGGATAGCCTACACACCCACGATCCTCGTCACCTACGGCGGCCCCTGGGCCGAGAACTTCTTCTACGTGACCGAGGACGTGCTTGGCGACGAGAAGCTCGCCCGCTTCACGCCCATGGAGGAGATCCTGCAGAAGGCGCTGCGCAGACCCGGCCCCGGTCCCGGACCCTCCGGCTGGTTCCACCCCGAGGTCCACACCTTCGATCAGGTGTCGGCATTCGTGCGCGATGTGATTCGTGCAGGGGGAAGAGCCGGCGTGGGCAGTCACGGCCAGCTCCAGGGGCTCAGTTACCACTGGGAACTCTGGGCAACCCAGGCCGGCGGAATGACCGAGCACGAGGCACTGCAGGTGGCCACGATCCTCGGCGCGCACTCGATCGGCCTGGACCGCGATCTCGGTTCCATCGAGGTTGGCAAGTTGGCGGACCTGGTCGTTCTCGACGGCAACCCCCTCGACGACATCCGCAACAGCAACACGGTCGACCGCGTCATGATGAACGGCCGGCTGTACGACGGGGACACGCTGGACCAGGTCTGGCCGGACCAGGTGACGGCGGGGCCGTTCTACTGGTTGCGGGAGGCTCCGCCGGGACGGTGAGCACGCGGGCTGCGGTCATCCCCGGCGTCGACGTTTTCCTGCGTGGCGGCGGCGCGTCGGACGGCGTGCGGGCCGCAGTCGCGGGACTCCGCCATGCACGGTTGGGACTCATCGCCCACCCGGCCTCGGTCACTTCGGAGCTGCAGTTCTCCGCCGACGCCATCCGCGCGGCCGGCTACGACCTGCGCGCCCTTTTCGGCCCGCAGCACGGCGCTCGCGGCGAGAAGCAGGACAACATGATCGAGTCGGACCACTACACCGACCCCGTCACCGGTCTCACTGTCCACTCCCTCTACGGCGAGGTCCGCAAGCCGACGCCCGAGATGCTCCGCGGCCTCGACGCCGTCCTCTTCGACCTCCAGGACGTGGGAGTGCGCGTCTACACCTTCGTCTGGACGATGGCGCTGGCCATGGAGGCGTGCGCCGATGCCGGCGTGCGGTTCGTGGTCCTGGACCGTCCGAACCCGATCGGGGGCGTTCGGCGCGAGGGCCCCGTGCTGCGCGAGGAGTACCGGTCGTTCGTCGGCCTCCACCCGGTCCCGCTCAGGCACGGTCTGACCTGCGGCGAGATGGCGCGCTGGCTGAACGTGGAACGCGCCATCGGCTGCGACCTGACGGTCATTCCCTGCGAGAGCTGGCGGCGCGACATGTCGTGGGACGACACGGGCCTGCCCTGGGTGATGCCGAGCCCGAACCTGCCCACACCGGATTCCTGTGTGGTCTATCCGGGGATGGTGCTGGTCGAAGGCACGAACATGTCCGAAGGCCGCGGGACCACCCGGCCCTTCGAACTCTTCGGGGCGCCCTGGCTCGACCCCGTCGCCCTCGTGGCTCGACTCGGCCTAGCCAGCCTGCCCGGCGTCGCGTTCCGCCCCTGCCACTTCGAGCCGACCTTCCAGAAGCACGCGGGCGCGCTGTCCGGTGGCGCCCAGTTGCACGTCACCGATCCCGGAACGTTCGAGCCGGTGCGCACGGCCGTCGAGATCATCGTCGCGGCCCGCCGACTCGCGCGGCACGACTTCGCCTGGCTCGAACCCCCGTACGAGTACGAGGAGACGCTGCCGCCCATCGACATCCTGTGGGGCGGCCCGGGGCTGCGGGAGGGCGTGGAAACGGGCGCGACCGCCGACGGGATCCTGGAGGCCGTCGGCGGTGAAGTGGGAGACTTCGCCGCGTCGGTGGAGCGGTACCTGTTGTACTGATGCGACCTGCTACCCAGAGTCCCACGGATCCTTCCGCCTGGCCCGCATCTCCGAGGCCTTGCGCTCCATGTGGTCCTCGAACTGGCCGATGAGTTTGTCGGCGTCCGGAACTCCAAGCGGGGACGGGGCGGTCCGGTCGTCGGCGTCGGAAAGTCCTCGCATCCGATGCAGGGCCAGCCAGCCTTCGAAACGCCGGCTCAAACGTACCACCGCGTAGAAGAACCGCGGGTTCCTCCCGCGTCCGGTAAGCAGGTCGATCACGATGGCAACCACCGAAAGGTTGATCGCCACGAAATCCTTGAGCCCATCGGCCGCCAGCTTCACCTGGAAGACGATGAAGTCCCTGATGACCACACCGCGATCAGCCGGAACGGGGAGTTGACTGCCATTGCGATTCGACATCAGACGGCTCCAAGGTTGTTGGCCGACATTCCGGGTGCCCTCACCTACCCCCGAAATCCACCACAAGCGGCAGGTGGTCCGACTTCTCCGTATCCGACCCCAGGACCCCGAGCGACTCCCGCGTACGCGCCGACAGGTCCGCCGCATCGAACAGAAACGCCCGCTCGACCCTCAACACCGCGCCGCGGTAGAGCAGGTAGTCCAGCCTGCCGGGCGAGAACGGATCCTCTCCCCAGATGCTGCGCCAGGTGGCCAGGGAACGGTCCCGCAACCGCTCGAGGCGCGCCACCTCCAGATCGCGCCCGCCAACACCCAGCCCCCGCCGCAACTCGTCCAGGGGGCGCGCGGACCCCACTACGTTGAGGTCGCCGGCCACGACCAGTCCCGCGCCGGGCCGATCGTCCAGCGCCGCGGCAATCGCCCGGTTCAGCGTGCGGGCCTGCACCTCGCGCAGGCGGTCCCGGGGCGAGCCGTCGTACCCCGCGCTCTGCAGGTCGACCGGGACGAAGAGGACATCGCGCCCGTCGACCGTCACCCAGGCTCCCGTGGCCGAGAGACCGCCCTCCGCTTCGACGCGCGCCAGGACCGATGGCGGTGCCATCCCGGGGACCTCCGGCTCATCCCCCACTTCAGCCAGCCAGCCCTCCAGCGCGCCTGGCGGGTAGCCGATTCTGCCCATGCCGCCCTCCCCCCTTACC
>VYAQ01000286.1 GCA_009844885.1 Gemmatimonadota bacterium | reverse complement strand
CCCCTGCACCCGTCACCCCGATCTGCCCGGCGACGAAGAGCACCCTGCCCCCTTCCGGCGCGAGCATCCCGTTGTTCCAGCCGCGGGGAGGGCCCAGCGCCGGCGGGTTCACGACCTCGAACGTCATCGGCCGCGGACCTCCAGCTCGCTGCCCTGCAGCGCCGCCGCCGCGTCGGGCATGAACGTCATCACCGCGTGCGCCACCTCGTCGGCGGTGATGAACCGCCCCCCCGGCTGCCTGTCCTCCAGGCCCGCGCGAATGTCCGACGCTTCGCGGCCCGTCTTCGCCGCGATCCGTGCGATGTTCGCGTCCGTCATGGGCGTGTCCACGTAGCTGGGGCACACCGAGTTGACCGTCACTCCGGTCCCGGCCAGCTCGGCCGCGAGGCAGCGCGTCATTCCGATCAGCGCGTGCTTCGAGGCCGCGTACGAGGTGATGTAGCGCGCGCCCTCCAGGCTCGCGACCGACGCGACGTTCACGACTCGGCCCCATCCCCGCTCCACCATCGCGGGCAGGAACGCCTGTGTACAGAGAAGCGGACCGGTCGCGTTCACGCGGTGCACCGCCTCCCACTGTTCCAGGGTGACCTTCCCGAAGGGCGCGGAGGCCGCCACCCCGGCGTTGTTGACCAGGATGTCGACGGCACCCAGCAACTCCCGGGCACGCACCGCCATCCGGTCGACCGAATCGGGGTCGGTGACGTCGCCGGGCACCGCGTGCGCCGCGTGGCCCGCACCGCGCAACTCCTCGGCGACCGCCTCGATCTCGTCGGAGGTCCGCGCCGTCACCACCACGGCCGCACCGCCCCGGGCCAGCGCACGCGCCACCGCCACCCCTATGCCCCGGCCCGCCCCGGTCACCACGGCGCCCCTGCCGGTCACGACAACACCTCCTCCACAGCGTCCACGACGATCCCCCCCAGCACCGCGATCGTCCTCTCGCCCTCTTCGCGGGTCGCGGCGGCAGGGTCTCCGCAATACGCCTCGCCGACCCCCGCGTCCTCGAAGGTGGCCGCGCCTTGACGGATCGCAACCGACAGCGAGGCCGGGTTTTCGACCAGCCCACGCCGCTCGTCCTCACGAATCAGTTCCGGGGCCGCGGCCATGACCACCGAGGTCTCGTAGCGCCCCGCGTGACACGCGCCGCTCTTGAATTCGTCCGTGAGGCGCGAAGCCCAGCGCCGTGCGGTCAGGTCCGGGTGGATGACGGGCATGGGCTGGCGGTGTTGGGCGGACGCCGCGTGCCGCGCGGGAGCGTCGTCCCGTCGCCGCGAGGGGGTCTCGCCCTGGTGCCGCGAGGGCGCCGCCGCCGCCGGGGCTTCCCGGGCGCGCGCCACGTCCCGGATCGCGGTCAGGTGCGCGGGGTCCAGGTGCGCGTTCACGACGACCAGCGCGGCGACCCCCTGCCGCTCCAGCGACGCGGCCACATCCTCGAGCAGAGCCGCGAAGGTGGCCGGCCGCACCGAGATCGTTCCCGGGAAGCCGGCGGCGAACGGGGCGGCGGTGTAGGGGAGCGGCGGCAGCAGCATGGGGCGCAGGCCGAGGCGTCGGACACCGTCCAGCGCGGCCTCGGCGGCGGCGGCCGCGATGGTGACGTCGGTGGTCAGCGGAAGGTGGGGGCCGTGCGCCTCAACCGCGCCGACCGGGAGCACCGCGACGACCCGGAGGCCGGATGGGGTGCGGGCACTCCCGCCCGCGCCGCCGGGTCCAAGACCCAGACCGGCGAGCTCGGTCCACGTCGCGTGGCCCCAGTGGTGGTTCTCCATTGACGATCCCTCCTTCATTTTAAACATAATCGCCACCCGCCCGCCCAACCGCTCGCCCGAAATGCCGTTCGTTCCACGAAACCCGTTCAACATTGCCGACCACTTCCTGGACGACCGGGTTCGGGAGGGACTCGGGGAGCGGATCGCGCTGCGGACGTGGGACGGGACGGTCACCTACGCGGCGCTGCAGGCACGCGCCAACCGGTTCGCCAACGCCCTCGAAGCGGCGGGCGTGCGGCCCGAGGAACGGGTCCTGGTGGGTCTTCCCGACGTACCGGACTTTCCCGCCGCGCTCTTCGGCGCGCTCAAGATGGGTGCGGTCGGCGTGATGGTGAACTGCTACCTGGGCCAGCGGCGGCTCCGGGACATGTACGACTACACCCGTGCGACGGCCGCCGTCATTCACGCGGACCACGCGCCCGCGTTTCTGGAGGCGGCGCGCGGCTCGCCCAATCCACCCCGCCTGATCGTCCTTGGCACTCCCGACGGCGACGCCCTGATTGACAACTCCAGTTTACATTATGTCAACTTTACTTCACATTTTGACGATCCTGCGATCTGGCTCTTCTCCGGCGGCACGACCGGGCGCCCCAAGGGCGTGATCCAGAGCCACGCATCGTTCGCCAACACCACCGAGTGCTACGCGAAGGGCGTGCTCGGCTACGCGCCCGACGACATCACCCTGTCGGTGCCCAAGCTCTACTTCGGGTACGCCACCGGTTCCAACCTCTTCTTCCCGCTCGCCGTCGGCGCCTCGGCCGTGCTCTTTCCGGAGCGCTGTACCGCCGACGAACTCTTCGCCCAGATCGCACGCCACCGCCCCACGATCCTGGTCAACGTCCCCACCATGGTGAACCGCATGGTCGCCCACCCCGACGCGAACGCCCAGGACCTGAGTTGTCTGCGGCTGTCCACCTCGGCCGGCGAACCCCTGCCCGCCACCCTGCACCAGCGCTGGGACGACACCTTCGGCGTCGAGCTGCTCGATGGGCTCGGCACGGCCGAGATGTGGCACGTCTTCATCTCGAACCGGCCCGGCGAAGTGCGGCCCGGGACACTTGGTACGGCAGTCCCCGGCTTCGAGGTTGCGCTCTGCGACGACGACGGCAACGAGGTGGAATCCGGCGAGGTCGGCCGCATGCGCGTGCGCGGAGGGTCCCTGGCCCAAGGCTACTGGCAACACCCGGAAGCGACGCGCCACGCGTTTGTCGGGGAGTGGTACATTTCGGGCGACATGATGACGCGCGACCCGGACGGGTGTTTCAGCTACGAGGGGCGCGCCGACGACCTGCTCAAGGTCTCCGGGAAGTGGTTCTCGCCCCGCGAGGCCGAAGAGTGTCTGTTGCAACAGCGGCACGTAAAGGAGGCGGCGGTGGTGGGGATCGAGACCGAAGACGGGCTGACGGTTCCCGAGGCGTTCGTGGTGCTCACGGCCCGTGGGGCCGGCGGGGACGGCGACGACAGCGGGGAAGCGGCCCTCCACGCACACGTCGCCGACCGGCTGGAATCCTACAAGCGACCGCGCGCGATCCACATCCTCGCCGACCTTCCGCGCACGCACCTGGGCAAGGTCGACCGCGGGGCGCTTAAGCGGGGCGCCGCCCAGACATGAGCAACCCTCTCCGCGTCGCCGTCCTCGTCAGCTCCGTCCGCCGCAGGCGCCAGTCGATCAGGGTCGCGCGCTTCGCCGTCGACCGGCTCACGAAGGCGGGTGCCGCCGCGTCCCTGCTCGACCTTCGCAGCCTGGATCTTCCGATCATGGAGGAGCGCCTGCACATGCGGGACGACCCGCCGGCGGGGCTGGTCCGCTTTTCGCAGGCGGTGAAGGCGGCCGACGCGGTCGTGGTCGTCAGTCCCGAATACAACGGCTCCATCCCGGGCGTGCTCAAGAACGCGCTCGACTACATCTACGGCGAGTGGTTCCGCAAGCCGGTCGGCATCGTGACCGTGTCGGCGGGGGGCTTCGGCGGCGTCCAGGTGCACAACCACCTGCAGCTTCTGTTCCTCCGACTCAAGGCCTTGCCGGTGGCCGGCATGCACGTCTCGAAGGTGTCGGGCAGCTTCGGCGAAGACGGCGAACCCCGGGCGCCGCACTACGAGAAGTCCTTCGCGGGCTTCGTCGAGACGCTTGACTGGTACGCCCGGGCGATCGGGGCGGCGACCGACTCGGACGGCGGTTGAGTTCAATGGGATCCTTCTACCTCTCCACACCGATCTACTACGCCTCGGGCGAGCCGCACATCGGCCACGCCTACACGACCATCCTGGCCGACGTGCTGGCACGGTACAGGCGCCGCGCCGGCGACGACGTCCTCTTCCTTACCGGAACCGACGAGCACGGGCAGAAGATCCAGGAGGCGGCCGCGGCAGAGGGCGTCACGCCACTCGAGCTGTGCGACGTCATGGCGGGGCGCTTCGAAGCCGCGTGGGAAGAGATGGGGATCTCCCACGACCGCTTCATCCGCACGACGGAGGAGGAGCATATCGCCGTTGTGCGCGCCCTGCTGGAGCGCCTGTACGACAACGGGCTCATCTACGAGGCCGAGTACGCCGGGTGGTACTCCGTGGGCCAGGAACGGTACTTCACGGAGAAGGAGATCGGGCCCGACCGGGTCGACCCCATCGCCGGCGGACCGGTCCAGCGGATCCGCGAGAAGAACTACTTCTTCAAGATGAGCGAGTTCCGTGAAAGGCTGGTCCGGCACATCGAGGACAATCCCGAGTGGATCGTGCCCGCCACGCGCCGCAACGAGGTTCTCGGCTTCCTCGCGCAGGGTCTCGCCGATCTGTCGATCTCACGGCCGCGCTCGCGCATCCATTGGGGCATCCCGTTGCCCTGGGACTCCGACCAGGTGACCTATGTGTGGGTGGACGCCCTGACCAACTACGTCACGGCTTCCGGCGCCATCGCACCCGCCGCGCCCAGTGAGGAACGCGGCTTTGGCGACTCCCGGCACCCGTCGTGGTGGCCCTGCGACGTCCACCTGATGGGCAAGGACATCCTCACCACGCACGCCGTCTACTGGCCGACGCTGCTGATGGGGGCCGACCTGCCCCTGCCCCGCAAGATACTCGCGCACGGCTGGTGGGTCGTGGGCGACACCAAGATGTCCAAGTCGCTGGGCAACGTGGTGGACCCGCTCGACCTGAGGGAGCAGTACGGGACCGACGCCGTCCGCTGGTACCTGATGCGCGAGATGCCGACCGGCCAGGACGCCTCCTACACCCCGGACCGCTTCCTCACCCGCTATGACGAGTTGCGCAACATCTTCGGCAATCTGGCACACCGTACACTCTCGATGGTGAAGCGGTATCGGGGAGGCACCGTTCCCGACGCGCCCGCCGAGAGCCTGGCCCGCGAGGCCGGGCAGGCAATGACCGCGTACCGGCGAGGCCTTGACGACTACCGGTTCCATGAGGGATTTGCGGCCGCGATGGACCTGGCCAGGGCCGCAAACGGGTTTGTGGAAGCGCAGGAGCCCTGGACACTCGCGCGCGATCCGGGTCGTGCCGGGGAACTCGACGAGACCCTCGCGACCCTCGTGCGGGCACTCGTGGTCCTCGCCACAATGTTCGAGCCCGTCATGCCCGTACAGGCCCGCGAACTGGCTTCGCGACTGGGTCTGGCGGGGGTGCCGCTCCTGGCGGAGTTGGAAGGCGTCAACCTTGCCGGGCGTTCGACAACGGTCGGCCAACCCCTGTTCCCGCGCGTGGATCCGGGGTTTTCCGACCAGGAGGAAACATCTGTTACTTGACCCCGTGGGGACAGACGAGTAACCTATCAGCCACATGTTTACCGACCGATGGACCGTCCTCCTGCTGAAGGGCGATGACGAGGAGGTGCGGCAGTATTCCATGCCGCGCTCGATGGTGCGGCGGGCAGGATTGGCCCTGGGTGTGTTCGGTGTGCTTTTCCTCGTCGCCGCGGCCTTCCTGGCATATGACAGCGGAGCGCGTCTGCGCGCCGCCAATCTGGCCAGGGAGAATCGCCTTCTGGAAGACGAACTCGGGCGTTACCGGGGAATGCTCGCGGACTTCGACCAGACCATCGCCGACCTCGCGGAGAAGGACCGGCACGCTCGGCTCCTGACCGGCCGCGTCGGCATTGATGAAGAGGTGTTCGAGGTCGGTGTCGGTGGCCCGGGACTGGAATCACCCGGCGAGGATGAACTCTGGCGATACGATCCCGAGGCCTCTGAGGCCGCGTATGCTTTCCGCTACGATCTCGCAATGCTCGAACGGAAGGCGGATCTGCTCGACGAGAGCCTTGACGAGACAACCGCCGCACTCGAGTCCGACGCGGAGCGCCTCGCGGCGATTCCATCGATCTCCCCGGTGGGTGGACTGGTCTCGTCCCATTTCAGCCGGAGTCGGCGGCACCCCATTCACCTGGTCGACCTGCCCCATCAGGGCATCGACGTTCACGCCATCTACGGAACCCCGATCGTGGCCACCGGCGCCGGTGTCGTCACGTACGCGGGGCGGATGGTCGGATACGGGAACCTGATCGAGATCGATCATGGCTACGGGTACGTAACGCGCTACGCCCACGCTTCCCGGCTGCTTGCCCACGTTGGCAAGAGGGTCCGCCGCGACGAGGTCGTCGCCGAAGTCGGATGCACCGGGACCTGCACGGCGCCGCACGTGCACTATGAAGTCCGTCGAAACGGCACGCCGGTCGATCCGCTGAACTACGTCCTCACGCGCTCCTTGCCGTAGGGCCGGTCCGTCCCGGCTGCATTCCTCCGTCTTGATGCAGTCCTTTTTCGTCCTTACCTTGGGCGGCGCGCGGCCTTTTGGGGCGACAGCAACGTACGGCCTATTTCAGGGAGCGAAGTCATGAAGCGAAGCAGCACTGGCACAGGGTTGGCTGCAATCCTGGTCACCACGATTCTGGCCGCATGCGGGCCCGGCGAAGCCACGATCATCGTCGCGCTCGGAGACGAGACCAGCGAAGACGCAAACGCCCTTGACGGGGTCGAAGTCCGGCTTTTGCCGTACGACCGGGACCAGATTTTCGACTCGCTGACGGCGGTGGCGGCCGCCGCGGGAATGCCCGAGCCCGAAGTCCCGCCGGATCTGCTTGCGGCACAGGAGGAAATCGCGCAGGCCCAGCAGGAGTGGCGAGACACGGAGACGCGGTGGAACGTTCTGCGCGACTCGCTCCAGACGCTGAACAATGCCATGGAGGGCCTGAACCGGGCCCAGCGCGCCTATATGGACCTCTACAATCAGTATCAGGATCTGGAGGGCGACTACAATCGCGCGGAGCAGCAGGTCGGCAGGCTCTTCGACAACTTCACGTCGCTTCAGGATGCGGCCATCGGGCGCATGGACAGTATCAACATCGTCCAGGCGGACTGGGCCGACCAGGCGTTCGAGGACGTGAGTCTGATCATCGCGGCCAAGACCGAACTGGCCGGCCTGGAGGAGCACGCGGACACGACTGGTGTGGAGGGCGTTGCCGCGTTCGAGGCCGCTCCCGGTCAGTACTGGGTCTACGCGCGACACGAACTGCCGTACAACGAGCTCTATTGGAACATCCCGATAGCGATCACGCGCGAGGAACCGGTCGTCCTGCGGCTCACCCGCGACAATGCGGTCGTGAGACAGATCTTCTAGCAGTCAAGGCTACCGGGCGTGGCTCACCTGCATGAGCACCACCCACCCGGCGTACCCGATCGATGAATCCGCGCTTCGAACTCGGCGCGGGGGGCGTCGGGCAGATCATCTTCCGTGATCCCGTGCGGGCGCACAACGTCCTCACGGAAGAGGTGCTGCTCGACCTGGAACGGGCGATCGCGCAGGCGCACGACGCCGCGGGCGAGGGTCGTCTCCAGGTGTTGCTGATAACGTCCGCAAAGTCCGGTTCGTTTATCGCCGGGGCGGACGTCGACGCAATCACCGCCATCGCCGCTGCCCGGGACCGCGAGCGGGGCGTGGAGATCTCACGCCGGATCCAGGCCCTGTTCGGGCGCGTCGCCGACATGCCGGTGCCGACGATCGCGGCCATCCGGGGAATCTGCCTCGGTGGCGGGACCGAACTGGCGCTGGCGTGTCACTATCGGGTCAGCGACGATGGCGACCGCACCCGCATCGGTTTGCCGGAAGTACAACTGGGCATCCTGCCCGGGTGGGGTGGAACGACGCGGCTGCCGCGTCTGGTGGGGCTGCGCGCCGCCCTGGACCTTCTGCTCACCGGCAAGCCCGCGCGGGTCTCCAAGGCGAAGCGAATCGGGCTGGTGGACCAGGTCTTGCCGCGGCACCAGTTCCGCGAGCGCTGCCTGGACTTCGCCCGCGAGGTGGTGGATCGCGGAGGACGGAGGCGGCGCGCGCGCCTGACGCCCGCGCGACGCGGGGTCGTGGCCCGACTGCTGGACGGCACGGCGCCCGGCAGGTGGCTCGTGTTGCGGATGGCGGGCCGGCGCGTCCTGAAGCTCACTGGTGGCAGGTACCCCGCGCCGCTCAGGATCCTGGACGTGGTGCGCCGCGGGCTGCGCGCCGGTCCGGCGGCCGGCTTCCGCGCGGAGGCCGACGCGATCGGCGACCTGATCGCGTCGCCCGCGTGCAGTCATCTGCTTGGTCTCTTCGGCTGGCGGGAGGCGGCCCGCAAGGGGCCGTGGTCGGATGGGGGCCGCGACGCGGGGGTGGAC
>VYAQ01000153.1 GCA_009844885.1 Gemmatimonadota bacterium | reverse complement strand
CGCCCGGCTGCCATGCGCCGCGCCCCCGCCGCACCCCCCAACCCGACCATCACCACGCGATCGCGTGACCGTCGCGCCGAGGGTCGGACCCGCCCGCCAGCGCCCCCGTCTCCGCGTCTCTGTACACCCCCTGAACCCCTCCCATATTGCCCGGCTCCACCAGATGATGGCCCCGATCCGCCAGTTCCTGGTACACGCCGGGCGGGAACCCCGCTTCGAGGTAGGTCACCGAGTCCTCCGGGATCGGCGTCCGGCCCCCGCCGCGGTTGATCGCCATGCGGGGAGAGGCGATCGCGAGCTGCATGTCCATGCCACCCACGACCAGCTTCGTGATCGTCTGCCCGACGGTCTGCGGAATCGTGTAGCCGCCGGCCGCCCCCACCGCCGCGACGAGCCGGCCGTCCTTCATCACCACACACGGCGTCATCACGCCCTTGGCCCGCTGGCCTCCCTCCAGGTGGTTCACGTGACCCTCCTCCAGCACGAAGCCGAACGTGTGCCCGTTGTTGAGGAAGATCCCGGTGTCGCCCGCAATGACGCCGCTCCCGTAGATGCTCACCAGCGACTGCGTGAAGGCCACGGCGTTGCCCCAACGGTCGGCGGCGGACAGGCTGGTCGTTCCGAAGAAAGGCAGCGGCTCGCCCGAGAACGACGCCACGCGCGCGGGATCGATCTTCGCGCGCTGCTCGTCCGCGTACGCCTTCGAGATGATGCGGTCGACCGGGATGTCGACGTCCCGGCCGGTGTTGTACCGGTCGTCGTCGGCCAGGGCCAGCTTGCAAGCCTCCAGCCAGAGGTGGGCGAACTCGCTGCCGTACAGGTCCATGCCCGCCAGGTCGAACCCGTCCATGATGTTGAGCGCCTGGAACATCGACATCCCGCAGGACCCCGGAGGCATCGCGTAGAGATCGTGGCCCTGGAACGTGGTCGTAATGGGATCCCGCCACTCGACTTCGTATGACTCGAGGTCGGCCTTCGTCAGGTGCCCGCCGTTCTCCGCGAGGAAGCCGACGACCCTGTCCGCGAGGTCACCCTTGTAGAAGTCGTCCGCTCCGGCGCTGGCGAGATGCCGCATGCTGGCTGCCAGGTCGGGCTGGCTGATGACCTCGCCCATACGCGGCGGGCGGCCATGGGGGAAGAAGACGCGCGTGGTCGACGGGAAGCGGCCCAGCTTCTCGGCGGCGCCGTTCGTGTGCAGTTCGTCGAACTTCGAGATCACGAAGCCGTCTTCAGCGAGCTGGATCGCGGGCTCGAAGACGTCGCCCAGGCTCATCGTGCCGTAGCGTTCCAGCGCCGCCGCCCAACCCTTGAGAGCGCCCGGGACAATCGGAGCCTTGTACCCGGCGTCGAAGTCGTCGAGGGTCAT
The DNA here is from genome assembly GCA_009844885.1 of Gemmatimonadota bacterium. Classification (GTDB taxonomy): domain Bacteria; phylum Gemmatimonadota; class Gemmatimonadetes; order Longimicrobiales; family Gaopeijiaceae; genus Bin94. The sequence goes on along the minus strand of VYAQ01000153.1, from coordinate 7,078 downwards.
CGTGCCGGGGGAAGAAGCGGCGGGAGACCTGCCCATCGCATCGAGGCCAACGACACGGTTCTCTTCGGCCAGGTAAATCACCATGAATCCGCCGAAGCCGCCGATTCCCGACATGTAGGGCTCGGAGACGTTGAGTGTCGCCGCGGCGGCCACGAGCGCGTCGATGGCGTTGCCGCCCTGCATCATGATCGTGGTGCCGGCGAGCGAAGCGTAGTAGTCGGCCGCAGCGGTGACGCCGCGCCGACCCCAGACGCTTCCGTGGGCGATTCCGAGGTGGCCGGCATCGGGCGGCCTGTAGGCCTCCGAGCCGTCCGAGCCGCCGGTCGACGACGACGGATTGCAGGCCAGCAGGCCGGAACCGGCGGCTGCGGCGGAAGCGGCGAGGAAGTCCCGGCGTTTCATGGGAATCGCTCCTGGATATGGGTCACCGAACAGGCATCGGCTGGCTGGCGCACCGGTGTCTGCCAACATACCCTACCGCCTGACTTCTCGCACCGAAGCGAGCATCGCCACCCGACCAGCATCGAGCGTACCGTGCCCGACTCCCTCGACCCCCGCGTCTTCCTCTTCACGGCCCTCGCGCTCCTGACCGCCTACCTGCTCTTCGCCTGGTACCGGTCGGCCACCGCTGCGACGCGAGCCGGCCGCACCGGCGACGGATGGAGCGGACCGCCCAGCCTCTACGAGAATGTGGTTGGGTTCGTCACCAACTTCTTCGACACCCTGGGAATCGGATCGTTCGCGCCCACCACCTCGCTCTTCAAGCTCAAGCGGGTGGTGCCGGACGAGAACATCCCGGGGACGATGATGGTCGGCCACACCCCGCCGGTCGTGATCCAGGCCTTCATCTTCATTGCGATCATCTCGGTGGATCCGGTCACGCTCGTCACGATGCTGGTCGCCGCGGTGCTGGGCGCGTGGCTGGGCGCGGGTGTGGTCGCGAAGCTTCCACGCTACAAGATCCAGGTGGGGATGGGGATCGCGCTGCTGATCGCGGCCGTGACCTTCGTACTGGCCATCTTCGAGATCACCGCGGTGGGCGGCGAGGCGACAGGGCTCTCCGGCGCCAACCTGGCGATTGCGGCCGCGGTCATGTTCGTCCTGGGCGCGCTCATGACCATCGGCATCGGCATGTACGCCCCGACCATGATCGTCATCAGCCTCATGGGCATGAACCCGGCCGTCGCCTTCCCGATCATGATGGGCGCGTCCGCCTTCCTGATGCCCGTGGCGGGGCTGCGGTTCCTGAAGGCTGGCCGCTACGGACTGAAGGCGGCCCTCGGGCTGGCGATCGGCGGCATTCCGGCCGTACTGATCGCGGCGTTCATCGTGGGGTCGATGGACGTTACGCTCATGCGCTGGCTGGTGGTCGTGGTCGTGCTGTACGCAGCGATCCTGATGCTGCGGTCTGCGGTGCAGGAGCGGCGCGCGGCGGCCTCCTAACGCCGCCTAACCTACCTTCCGCGAGAAGTTCCCGTGCACGCTGTAGCTCTCGATCGTGCCGGATTCGTCCCTGTGGAAGATGAAGGCCTCGCCGAGTTCGCCGTCGTCGCGCACCCGCCGGAACGTGTCGCCCTCGACATGGCGCAGCTTGTTCATCGACTCCACCGGGTCGTTGCTGGGCAGTCCCAGGCTCACCAGGGAGTCGTCCCAGCGCAGGATCATCGCCTCACCCCAGTTGGACTCGTACAGCCCCTCGTACTCGGCAAGTGAGGACGGACGCTCGGTGCCGCCGCCGGGATCGCTCTGGATCGACTCCAGGGCCGCGCCCACCGTCGACATCATCCGGGCCCAAACGTCGTCCGGACTGGCCTGGGCGTTCATCATGACGACTCCGGCCAGCTTCTTCGCAGGTTTCAGCTGAAACGTCGATCGGAAGCCGGGGCAGCTGCCTCCGTGGCCAACCGTTCGGTCGCCGCCACGCTCGCCCACCGAAAACCCGAGTCCCCACATGGTGTCGAAGTCGGGGTCCACCCAGTGCACGCGGTGCATCTCCCGTAGCGTGTTGACGGGCAGGATTTCGCTCCCGCCGTTCTCCAGCAGCCGGAACTGCCAGGAAGCCAGCCTGGCCAGGTCCTCCACCGTCGACGAGAACCCGGCCGCCGGGGCGATGCCGTGCGTCTGGAAAAAGGGCGCCTCGTCCCGCTGGCCGTCCCGCTTCAGCCGGTTGTATCCGGTGGCGAACCGATCACCCTTGTGCTGCTCGGGAATGTCGGTGTAGGTGTCCGACATGCCCAGCGGATCCAGGATGTTCGCCCGGATGTAGTCGTCGTAGGTCATCTCCGAAGCCTGTTCGACGATCTGTCCCGCGAGCGCCATGCCCAGGTTCGAGTACTGGAAATAGTGCCGGCCAGGGTAGAGCGTCTCCTGCTTCGACAACCCGTCGATGATCTCGTCGCGAGTCGGGAACGGGAAGTCGGGCCCGGTCCAGTAGGGATGGGCGGACTCGCGCGGGAGCCCCGACGAGTGCGTGAGGATTCCCCCGACCGTCACGGCGGGACCATCGGGATGCGCCTGCTCGAGGTCGTACCAGGGAAGAATGCCGGACACGGGGTCGTCGAGCCGCAGCTTGCCGGCGTCGCGCTGCTGCATGACGCCGATCGACGTGAACAGCTTGGAGATCGAACAGACCGAGTACATGGTGGTCGGCGTCGCCAGCACCTCGGTGTCCGGGTGCGCGTACCCATACCCCTTGGCCCAGACCAGGTCCTGATCGTGGACCAACGCGACCGAGACTCCCGGGATCTTCTCGTAGTCCATCTTGGCGTCGAGCCAGCCCTCGAAGAGGTCGACAGCCTGCTCGAAGCGGGGATCCTGCGTCGGATCGGACTGCGCACAGCCGGTGGACGGGGCAAAAGCGAAGACGACCAGGGCAAGCAGGGCGACGGGTCGGCACCGCGGACGGGACGAGCGGGTCATGCTATTCATGGGGACCTCTCCTTGGGACGGATCGCGAGCGCTTCCCAAAGCGCAGGGAAGCCCGTCCATAGTGTTCGGGCGGACAGATGGGGGCAAGCGGGATGGCGCTCACCAGTCCGGATGGCACCCACACGTCGCCGGCGGGGCCAGGCCGCGCTACGTTCCTGCCAGCCATCGGTTTCCTCCGGCTCCGGGCTGCAGCAGCGAATTGAACCCTCGCATTTGGCGGAACGCCGTCCCGATTGTCGCGGAGCTCTGTGTTGTCCCGGGGCTCTGTGCCGTCCTGGGGCTTTGTGTAGCCCTTGGCCCGTGGGCAGCAACCATCCTGTCGGCCCAGCAGCCCACCCCCGTCCCCGGTGAAGTGTCCTGTGCCGAGTGCGTGATCACTCTCGACACCGTCGCCACCCTGGGGACCTGGGACGACTCCGGTATCCCGGTCATCACCCCCTTCTCCCGCGTCGCGGTCGATCACCGCGACCGCTTCCTGATCACGCACCTGACGTACCCCGCAATCTCGGTCTTCGCGCCGGACGGCGAGTTTCTCGGGATCGTGGGGCGCGGCGCGGATCGCGCGGGCGGACCCGGGAACCGCCGGGGCGCAGGCCGGGATCGCCCGGTCGAATTCGACGCGATCGCCCACGTCAACGTGGGTCCCCGCTTCATCCACGTCTTCGACTTCCGCAGAGGGCGAATCGTCCTCGACCAGGGCTTCGAGCTGGTCCGCACGGACCGCGGACTGGGGCAGGTGCTGTCGTCGGTCGTCCTGGATGCGGACGACGTCGCGTTCGCCGTGCCCGCCGCCGAACCGGCCACGGTGGGCCACCAACTCAATATCCTCGACCTCGGTGGCCACACCGCGCACTTCGGCAGTGATCCACCGCCGGATCAGGGGCCGCAGCCGCAACGCTTCCTCGTTACCGGCGACGACAGCAACGTCTGGGTCGTCAGCCAGCAGGCCAACCGGCTGGTGCGGTGGGACCTGGAGCCCACGCCGGCGGTCGCCCGCATCTTCGACCGCACAGTCGAGCCCTTCGAGAGTCACAACCCGCCCACCGAGACCTGGCCGAGGTCCCTCAACGTCGACAGCATGCTCGACGAAAGCGGGCTCTGGATCGCGTGGCAGACGCCGGACCCCGAGTGGACGGAGCGGATCAGCCCCGGTGGGCAGATCCCCGAAGCGCCGTGGCAAACGGTCCTGGATGGGTGGCTGGACCTGATCGATCCGGCCACGGGACGCACAATCGCACGTTACCAGGGCGACGACGCCCTGCTCGGATTCGCGAACGGGTCGCGGTATGTCGTCTCATACCACGAGCCCGACTCGGGCGGCTCCTACATCCGCTTGCTCGAGCCGCGACTGTCGCGGGTCAGTTCGGGATCGAGGCGGCACGCTTCACCAACACCGTCGACTCGCCCAGTTCGCCGGTCTCGATGAACGCGACAAGGCCGCCGGGACCGAACGCGTCGGGCATGGGCGTGCCCGCCGGGTAACCCCCCAGGTAGCGGCCTTCCACGGTCAGGACGTCGATCGGGCCATCGCTCACAGGCTCGTCGCCCCGCCGTTGCACCCAGATCAGTCCGTCCCAGGTCGTGCGGAGATCGCGAACGACCGGGACCTCCGAGGCCGCCGGCAATGCTTCGAGGAACGCACGCGTGGAGCTCCTGGCCGCCTCCCGCAGCATGTCTTCCGGCAAGCCCTGGACGAGTTCGCCCGTTCGCGCGTCCATCGCGGGTCTGCCACCGCCCAGTCTGGCGATCGCCCTGTCCGTCGACGCTTCAACCTGACGCTCGACCTCGGCTTCGAGGATTCGGTCGGTGACCGGCTCGGGACGGAATGGCCGGGTAAGCACCCGGAACACTTCACCGCCGGGGTCGGCAAGCTTGATAGCGTAGGCGGACGAATCCGAGAACGCCACGCCACCACCCGGAAGCGGAGCTACGAAGAGGCCCGGATCGAAGGTGCGCGGAGGGGGAGTCTGGCCAGCCATGCTGAGCGTCCGGCCGCCCATTCGGACCTCGACCGCACCCGCGGACGTTGGGGCCCAAGCTTCGACAATCGTCTCGCGTATGACACTGTCACCTTCAAGCGCCAGCCGGCGCACCGGGCGCTTGCCCGGCTCGCGAGCCTCGAACCGACCGGCCCGGCGCTCGGCGACGGAAGGCTCGCCCAGCGTCTCGAAGAAGCGTGCGGACTCGATGAGCATCAGGTCTCCGGACAGAACCAGCGCGGCATCCCGCCCCAGGTCCGCGAAGACACGTCCGCGTATCGTGAGCAGGTCGTTGCTGAAGCGCACGCTCCGGATGAACCCGCCGTCGCTGGCGTACAACTGGAACGCGCGATGCATCAGGTCGCTCACGACCACGCGCCCGTCCGGCATGACCGCCAGGCTTCGCGGGGAACTGAACTCGCCGGGGCCCTGGCCCGCACGGCCGATCGTCCGGGCAAGGCCACCCTGCCGATCGACGACCACCACCTTCATCGCATAGGAGTCGACCAGGTAGAGGTTGCCGTCTCCGTCGAATGCCGCGTCGTCGATTGTCCCAAACTGCTGCCACAGCGGGCCATCCAGCGCCCCGACGCGGTAGACCTCTTCGAAGTCCGCATCCAGCCGGCGGTCCTCGGCTGGGAGATTGATGACTTCCTGGGCGCCGACGGAAACCGCAGCCCAAAGGCTGAGCGGTAGGGAAACTACAGGTGACAATAGGGGCATCAAACTGTGAACTTTAGTTTCCATTGTGTAAAATATGTATTTTATGTATTTCCTAGTTCAAGCGCTCCGGCAAGCGCCTCACGATTACCACCCGGACGTCGAACTCGTCCGCCCCGATGAATGCCGCCAACCCCTCCGGTCCGAAAGCGGCCGGCATCTCGGTGGTGCCCGCCGCGAAGCTGCCGAGATACCGCCCGTCAGCGGCCAGTACGTCGATGGGGCCGTCGTCGTCCCCCGGCTCCTCGCCGTGCCGCTGCACCCAGATCAGTCCGTTCCAGGTGGTCTTCAGGTCGCGAACGACCGAGACCTCGTCGAAGAACTCCAGATTCGCGATCCGCTCGCGCTGACGTTGGCGGATCTCCTCCGGGGACCGGGGAATGAAGTTGGATCGGGGGAGTCTGTCGTCCGGCGTGGCCGCCAGCACTCGGAGGCGGCGGCGCTTTTCGGCTTCCCTCACCCCGTCCGTCGCGGGCATCGGCCAAAGCGGTCGCTCGAGTATTCGCCACACCCCCTCCACCGGACGCGCCACCTTGATCCTGTACGCCGTGGAATCCGAAAAGACCACATCCCCATTTGGAAGCACGCCCGGCAGCATGCGGGGGCCGAACACCTTTTGCGGTGCAATCGGGAACCTCATCTGCACTCCCCCAACATCAAGCGTCGGCGGTTCTTCGGCCGGGGGCAACCAGCCCTCTGCGACCGTGTCCTTTGCGACCACTTCTCCGGCAAGAAGGAACCGCTCGATGGCACGAGACACGTGCGGCGGCGCGTTGCGCGGCCCGTCGTCGCGCGACCACGAAGACGACAACATTCGGCCCCCGATCGCGGAAAAGACGGATTCGCCCATGGGCCCGGGCAACAGGTCGGTCACAATCCTTACACCACCCTCGGACCCCATGCGGACCATCCGCTCGAACACCCCGTCCGCACCGAAGATCTGATACGCCCGGTGGCCGCTGTCTGCCACCCCCACGCGGCCGTCACGAAACACCGCGACCGCCACCGCGTTGCGAAACTCCCCCGGTCCCTCGCCGCGGCGCCCGAATCCGCGAAGGTACTCGCCGGCCGGCCCCACCACGACCATTCGATCCGCCTGACCGTCGAACACGTACAACTGCCCCGCCTCGTTGAACGCCACCTTGCGGACGCTACCAAACTGCTCCCAGTCCTCGCCCGTCAGCGACCCGATCCTGTAGACCTCCTCGAAGTCGGCGTCCAGCCAGTTGTCCTCGGCAGGGAGCCGGATGATCTCCTGGGCGGCAAGGTCGATAGCGCCGGACATGCACGCCAAACTCAGCAGGCAAGCCTTGTGCACGTGTCTTCTCCTCAAAACGGTGCTCGCGCTATATACGTCAACTTTCGTAGTACCCGGCACCGCCGGCAAGGATCCGACATCGCCGCTTGAAAGCCGGGGGGATTCGTCCGCAGGCCCCTACGCCCCCGCTCCC
>VYAQ01000274.1 GCA_009844885.1 Gemmatimonadota bacterium | reverse complement strand
CCTCCCGACCACCCCCTCGCCGCCCCGCCGGTCGACCACGTGCGGATCGGCTACGTGGGCGTCGGTGGCATGGGCACCGCGCACGTCCGCAACCTGGTGCGCATCGACGGGTGCACGGTCACGGCCGTTTGCGACATCCGCGAGGCCCACGCGGAGCGCGCGGCGGCGATCATCGAAGAGGCCGGCCACCCCCGCCCGGCCCTCTACACGAATGGCGAGACCGATTTCGAGCGCCTCTGCGCCGAGGCCGACCTCGACCTTGTCTACACGGCCACGCCTTGGCGCTGGCACGTCCCCGTCTGCGTCGCGGCCATGGAAAACGACAAGCACGCAGCCACCGAAGTCCCCGCCGCGTACACGCTGGAAGACTGCTGGCGTCTGGTGGAAACCGCCGAGCGCACCGGCCGCCACTGCGCGATGATGGAGAACGTCAACTACGGGCGCGCCGAACTGCTCTGCCTGAACCTGGTCCGCCAGGGGTTCCTCGGCGAGATCCTGCACGCCGAGTGCGGCTATCTGCACGATCTGCGCGGCATCAAGTTCGCCGACGACGGAGAGGGACTCTGGCGCCGCGATCACTCCTGGACCCGAAACGGCAACCTCTACCCCACGCACGGGCTCGGTCCGGTCGCCAACTGCATGGACATCAACCGCGGCGACCGCTTCGCCCTCCTCGTCTCCATGAGCAGTCCCTCGCGCGGACTGCAGGAGTGGGCGGCCGCCAACTACCCGGAAGACCATCCGAAGCGCGCCGAGACCTTCGCGCTGGGCGACGTCAACGGAAGCCTCATCCAGACCGCGCTCGGAAAGACGATCTACGTCGCCCACGACACGAACCTCCCGCGCCCCTATGACAGAATCAACAAGGTTCAGGGCACGAGAGGGATCTTCCAGGGTTACCCCGACCGCGTCTACATCGAAGGCCGCAGTCCGTCGCACCGCTGGGAGGAAGCTGAAGTCTACTACGACGAGTTCGAGCATCCCCTGTGGCGCGCGCTCCGCGAGGCCTCGATCGGCGCGGGCCACGGCGGCATGGACTTCATGGAGGACTATCGCCTGATCAAGTGCCTTCGCGAGGGTCTGCCGCTCGACATGAACGTCTACGACGCAGCGGCCCTGAGCGCGGTGTGCGAGCTGTCCGAGATCAGCGTGGCCAACGGGAGCGCGCCGGTGGAGTTCCCGGACTTCACGCGCGGGAAGTGGCGGGAATGGGCGCCCTGGCCGGTGGTGGGGGCGTAGAGGGAGAGCCGCCCGGCCCGCCTGGCAGTCCGGGCTGCTACAGATCCCGCGGCCAGATCTCGGGCTCGCCCCTCAGGGTGACCGCTCCGAAGTCCCGCAGGTCGAGGGTTGCGATCGCGCGCGCCTCGAGACGTTCGGCCACAGCCATGACGACGCCATCTACCAGGCCCAGGGCGAGGTCGCGGTAGGTCCGATGGAGCTCCAGGGCCCTTTGCAGGTCCGACCGGCCGCCCCATTCGACGGCGTAGAGGTCTCTGGCCAAGTCGACGCGGAAGGCCTGGGCGACCGCGGGGCCGATCCTTGTGGGCACCATATGGTCCAGTTCGGGCAGAATGGCCCACGGCAGGACCCAATCGTTACGAAGCGATCGAAACACCTCTACCATTGCCACGTGTGTGACACTGCGTGCGTCCAGGAGCGCCAGCATGGCGCTGGTGTCGGCTACGATCACCAGGCGCGACTACTCGGAGAGCCCACTGGGTTTTGCTTTGGTATCTTTCGGCTGCCGCGAGGATTCCAGGGCGCTGAAGTAGTCCTCCAACCCATCTTCACCGAAACCGTCGAGGTAGTCCTCATAGTTCTCGGCGAAGTGAGGATCCCCACTGTTACCCATCCCGATGGACCTGGGCCATTCGCGCTCCGTCGCGCGAGCCGTATACTCCGCCACCGCCTCCCGCACCAGCTCCGCCGCGGAGCGCCCCTCGTCGGCTGCCAGCGACTTGAGGCGGCGGTAGTCCGCGGCGTTCAGGTACACCGTCGTCTTGATCGTCTTCATGGCACATATGGTATATGGTAGCCATATATGGGTCAAGGTGAGGGCGGAGAACCATCGTACCCGAAGAGGGGTAGCAGGAAGAGGGCAACCCGGGCATTGTGTCCCCGACGACAGGCTCCTCCTGGCATTTGCGGGCCACGCCCGGCAGCAACGTTTGGCAAGGGTCCCCTGTCCTAACGGTATGACCATGAGCACTACCACGACCGCGCGCCTGGCGCTCGCGCTGCTCCTCCCGGCGACGCTCTCGGCGCAGCAGGGGACGATCACCTACACCTTTTCGCACCAGTACGACTTCGAGGTGCCCGAGGGGTGGGAGGAGATGGTTCCGGACTCCGAAACGGGCACCATGATCCTTCACTTCGGTCCGTCGGGCTCTCTGATGACGCGGGCTCCCGAAAAGGGGGACGAATCCGCCGGTCCTGGTGGCCGGATGCTGTCGGACCGGTGGCTCGGGCGGATGATGAGGATGAAGAGCCAGTCCGCCTCGCGGCGCGATCAGGAGATCGTGCGCGACACCTGGGTCAGTCACGAGCAGGCGGCGCTGGTCGAGACCCGTGAATTCATGGGGCGGACGTTCCGCATCGCGGGCTCGCCTCCGCAATACGCGTGGCGCCTCACGACCGAGCAGGCCGAGCACCTGGGTCGCATGGTCATCAAGGCGACGGCCGAGCAGGACGGAACCTCGATCGAGGCGTGGTTCACGCCCGAGATTCCCGTCTCGGGGGGTCCCGCCTCGTATGGGGGGCTTCCCGGAATGATCCTGGTGCTGTCGCTGGATGGCGGGCGCACACAGTACTTCGCGTCGGAGATCGTGCTTGGGGAAGTGGATGCGGGGCTGATTCGCGCGCCGGAAGACGGCGACGAGGTCTCGCGCGAGGAGTACGAAGGGATCGTCGAGGAGAAGCTCGACGAAATCGAGAGACTGAATCGGCGACGCGGTGGCGGCCGGGAGTAGGAGGCAGAGGGTGAGACGGGGATTGATCCTTGCGGTGGTGGCCGTCTGTCATGCGGTATCCACGCCGCTGAGCGCGCAGGAGGAAACACGGGAATACCAGGTCGAAGGCGTCGTTTCCGATTCCTTGGGCACCGGCCTCCAGAACGCGATGGTCGTCGCGCTGACGCGGCCGGATTCCGTGCTGACGAAGTACACGCTCAGCTCGCGCGACGGCGGCTTCACGATCGCGGGACTGTCCCCAGGTGCATACATCCTGCAGGTCACCCTGATCGGGTACCAGACGCTCCGCCGCGACTTCGACGTTGCGGACGCCGACGTGGACGCCGGAGAGGTCGTGCTGTCGATCACGGCGCTGGAGATGGACTCGCTGGTTGTCAGTGTGGAACACGTCCCGTTCGTGAACCGGCGCGACACGCTCAGCTACAACGCGCTGGCATTCCCGACACCCCCCAACGCGTCCGTCGAGGACCTCCTGCGCCGGCTTCCCGGGATCCAGGTCGATTCGGATGGCACGATCACGGCGCAGGGCGAGGAAGTCCAGAACGTGCTCGTGGACGGCAAGGAGTTCTTCGGCGGCGATGCGACGGTTGCGACGCAAAACCTGCCGGCCGACGCGGTCGCTCAGGTCGATGTCTACGACAAGCAGTCCGACATGGCCGAGTTCACCGGCATCCCCGACGGCGAGGATGAGCGCACGATCGACCTCAAGCTGAGGGAGGAGGCACGCCGCGGGTACTTCGGCCGGGCGCGGGGCGGCTTTGGCGGCGATGTCAATGCGCAAGGCCGCCTCGCGGGACCCGTGGGCAACGAAGCGCGCTACGACGGTTCCCTGACGCTGAACCGCTTCTCGCCCAACACGCAGCTTGCGCTGACCGCAAACGCGAACAACGTCAACCGGGCCGGGTTCAACTGGCGCGATTTTGCGGACTTCGCGGGTGGCGGTGGACGCGGCGGCGGGGGCAACGACGGCTTTACCGAGACGATGAGCGTGGGGCTCAACGCGAGCCGGGACTTCGGCGGCGGCGACGACACGTGGGTACGGGGGAGCTATTTCGTCAGCCAACTCGACAATCTCCAGGACCGGACGCTGCAGCAGCAGGCGCTCTTCGGATCGAATGTCGCGTCGCTCGTCGACCAGACCAGCAACCAGGAGACCGGCAATCGGAACCAGCGGGTGAACCTCAACGCCCAGGTCACCTTCTCGGAAGGCCACGACATGCGGTTGCGCATGGACGGCAATACGCGGGCGTCGTCGCTCACCTCCTTCGCGAACCGGCAAACGCACACGCTGAGCGGCAGCATGCTCAATTCGGCCACCACCGACTATCTCGTGGATGGGGACGATCTGGGCGGAAACGCGCGGCTGACGTGGCGCAAGCGATTGAACGAGGACGGCCGCAGCCTGGTCGCCGAGCTGAGAAGCGGCCTGCAGGACTCGGATCTGACCTCGGACCTGTCGTCGGTGGTGACGGGTGAGGTGCGCGGCCAGCGGGGCGGCACCGACGGGTTGGAGGAGATCCTGCAGGAACAGACGCGGGTCGGGCGGACCTGGAACAACTCCGCGCGCCTCTCGCTGACGCAGCCGCTCGCCGAGGGCCACACCATGGAGCTCTTCGGCCAGCGCAACTCGACGCGCGAGGACCGCAACAACTCGGTCTACGATCTGGTCGACGGCGCACCCCTGTTCAACGACCGGCTGAGTTCCGGGTTCGAGAGGGCGTACACGTATCTGCTGGGCGGCGCGCGCTACAGCCGCAACAACGATCGCTCCTGGTTCACGGTCGGACTCCGTCTGCAGAGGTCGCAGCTCGATGGCGTGATTCTCGACCGCGACCAGACGATCGAGAACGGCTACACCCACCTGCTGGCAAACGCCCAGTTCAAGAATGAGATCAAGGATGGACAGAACCTGGAGTTTCGCTACAGCGGCTCCAGCCGCGAGCCGTCGCTGACGCAGCTCCAGCCCTACTCGGACAACCGCGATCCGCTCAACGTCTACTCGGGCAACCCGGACCTGCGCCCCGAGTATCGGCACCGGTTCAACGCCGACTACCGTTTCTTCGATCAATTCAGCTTCATCAACCTCTTCACCTTCGCCGGCTTCACCTACAACGACAACAGCATTTCGACGTCGCGCTTCTTCGACGAACGGGGATTCCAGACCCGGATGCCGGTGAACACCGACGGCGAATGGTCGGGCAACCTGGGAGCGAACTTCGGCACCCCGGTCCGGAAGCTCGGGATCGACCTCGACCTTGAGTACAGGGTCACGTATTCCGAGGGGACGGAACTGGTCAACCTCGCCGCCAACGAGAGCCGAATCCTGCGCAACACCTTCGAGATCGGCGTGGACAACCGGGTGAAGGACCGGTTCGATGTGGAAGTATCGGCGGAGTTCGGTTTCAACGATGTCAGGTACTCTCTGAACCAGGAGCTCAACCGGAACTACGTGAACAGCGAGTACCAGGCGGAAGGCACCTGGTATCTCGGCGCCTGGGAGCTGGAGACGGACTTCCGCTACCGCACGTACGATCAGGGGTTGTTCGCGGAGTCGCGCAACATTGCGCGCTGGGACGCCGCCATCACCCGGCGGGTAATCGATGGCCGTGCCGAGATCGAGCTGCAGGCCTACGATCTGCTGAATCAGAATCAGGGCGTCGCCGTCACCAACTCCGCGAACTACATCGAGGAGTCGCGTACGGAGTCGCTCGGCCAGTACTTCATGCTCAGGGTCATGTACCGGCTGGGGAACCGGATGAGCGGCCGGGGCGGGCCCGGGCGGGGGCGCGGCGGTCGGCGGTAGGAGTTCCTGGTCAGCGAGGCGTCGCAAGCCTGACGATCGTCCCCTGGGCCGTGGCGTAGCTGACGAGGCCCCGTGGACGAAGCGAGTATCTTCCGTCCGAGTTCGAGCATGTGGCCGTTCGCCATGGCGCTATCCGCCTTCAAGGAGGTACAGAGTGGGGATTCGGAGTGAGTATGGGGCCCGTGAGCCCCGGTGCAACGGGCTTGTGAGCCCCAAGCGAGTGCGCTGCACCGGAGCGCTCACCTTGCTGCTGCTCGTCCCTGCCTTCTTGACGGCGTGTGGCGAGCCGGATGGCGGCGCGGGCGACGATCCGTCGAGCACACCCGTCTTCGACCGCGTGCAACCCGACCTGTTTTCCACGCCCGGTGCCCAGCCCAACGCATGGGCCGACTTCGACCGCGACGGCGACCTCGATCTCTTCGTGGGCATGCGGTACTCCGAGAACCGGCTGTACCGGAACGACGCCGGCTCGTTCGTCGACGTGGCGCCGCGGCTTGGTCTCGCCGATCCGGAGGACACGCGTGCCGCTGCGTGGGGCGACTACGACGGCGATGGCGACCTGGATCTCTACGTCGGCCATTCCGCCGTCGCCGAGACACCCAACCGTCTGTATCGCAACGACGACCAGATCTTCGTGGACGTGACGGCCGGGCTCGGCGTGGACCTGCTCGGCAATACGCGCCAGCCGTCCTGGATCGACTACGACGGCGACGGCGACCTGGACCTGTTCGTGGCGATGCGCGACCAGCCCAACCGGCTGTTCCGCAATGACGGGCCGGCGGACGACTCCGGCGATGACCCCGCCTGGACGTTCACCGACGTGACCACGGAGTCGGGCCTCGGCGATCCGCGCCGCACGGTGGGAGTCGTCTGGTTCGACTACGACCGCGACGGCGACCTGGATGTCCACGTCTCGAACCAGAACGGCGACGAGGACGCCTTCTACCGCAACGAGGGCGACGGAGCGTTCGTGGACGTGGCGCCCGCGCTCGGGATGAATCATCCGAATCGGGGTGACGAGTACGGCAGCGTCGCGCCGGCGGTGACCGACTACGACAACGACGGCGACCTCGACCTGTTCATCGCCACCTACGGCCCGGACATCCTGTGGCGCAACAACGGCGACGGCACGTTCACGGACGTCACCGATCCGGCTACCCTGGGCATGGACTACCACTCGACGACGGCGGCCTGGGCGGATGTCGATCACAATGGCCTGCCCGACCTGGTCGTGACCTCGTACCTGTCGGGGATCGCCGCCGTCGAGGACCACCTCTTCATGAACGAGGGCGACGGGCGGTTCCGCAACGCGCTTCCCGCCTACCTGCTCGAGCACGGGCCAAGCCACGGTGTCTCATGGGCGGACTTCGACCGCGACGGCGATCTGGACCTCGCGATTGCCAACAATGACCAGGCCGGCGGTACCCACCACCTGTACCGCAATCTGCTCTTGCCCGAGGCCGCGGCCCGCTCGCTGCAGGTCGCCGCGACCGACGCCGACGGGCGGACGATGGTTCCCGGCACCGAGATCCAGCTCATGGACCATGACACCGGGCGGATTCTGGGCACCCGGCTGATCGACACCGGCGGCGGCTACTGCTCCCAGGGTGCCACGCCGGCGCACTTCGGGATCCCGGCGGGCGTGGAACGCGTCGATGTCCGCGTCACCTACGTGAGCGGCGGGCGCCGGACGACCGTGGTGAGCGAAGGGATCTTCCCGCCCGACTACCAGGGCAACTGGCTCATCGTGCGGCAGGACGGTTGATGGGGCTGCGGCGGGTCGCCCTTGTCGCTTTGACCGCCGGGTGCGCCGTCGACCCGGCCGCGCACGAGCGCGCGGTCTGGACCGACGGCGACTTCGACGACTGGGAGGGCGTTACAGCGGCGGTGGTCGACCCGGTCGGCGACGTCCCGGCCGGCTCGCCGGTGGATCTGGGCGCCATCGCCGCACAGGACGATCCCCGCTTCCTCCACTTCCTGATCGACCTGGGCCACACGGTGACGGTGCAGGGCATGCGCGGCTCGGTGGAGCTGGTGCTGGACACGGACGGCGACCTCGGCACGGGCGGGCCGTACGGCGGCGTGGACGGTGCCGACCTGGTCGTCGTCCTGACGCGTCAGCCCGAGCCGGAGCGCGACGGCCACGGTGCGGGCGTGGGGATTCGTCGGATCGGCCCGGGTGGCGCGGGCGAGATGGAGCAGGCGTCCCGGGTGGGCCTGCTGGTGTCGCCCACGCACTCGTCCGACCGGTTCGAGGTGCGTCTGGACCGGGTGGCGGTTGCCGAGGTGACCGGGCAGCGACGGGCGGTCGCACCGGGGGATACGATGGCCGGCAGGTTGCGCTATCTGCGCGCTGGTGCGGTGGTGGACGAAACGGCCGTGTTCCGGCACACGCTTGCCACCGTGCCGGGTGAGGACCCGCCCCTGCTCGGCGCCGATGCAGTGGCCAGGCGTCCGGAGGCTCTCCGTGTCGTGGCCTGGAATGTCTCCAGCATGAGCTTCCGCAGCAACCAGGATGCATTCCGCCGAGTGGTCGCCGCGCTCGCACCCGACGTCCTCCTACTCGATGAAATCCACTTCACAGTGACACCGGAGGATCTTGCGCGCTTCACGCGGGACCTCGCGCCGGCGGGGAAAGGCTGGACCTGGTGGTTGGCTTCGGGCGGCGGACGGCAACGGACGGCTGTCGGGGCCAACGGGAGGGAGGTAAGGGGGG
>VYAQ01000270.1 GCA_009844885.1 Gemmatimonadota bacterium | reverse complement strand
TCGTCGTCAACGCCGGACGCCACACGTCCTCGCACGTCTCCGTAGACTCGCCCCCGCCCTCGCCGGGCTCGTCGTCGTCTTCCTCTTCCTCTTCTTTGATGTGGCAATTCTCCAACTGCGTGAATGCTGCGAGGGTATGGTTGGGGCCTCCCCCGGGGAGCCAATGAAGGGCTTCATGGGCGATTGTAAATGCAAGGTGGCCGCTCGGTTTGATTCTCCAACCGTCTCCTTCCTTCTCCCCATAAACCGTTACATCCAGCTTCGTTAGGTCGCCGCCCGGAAAGCTCGTATCGGTTTTCCCAGAATCCACCCACTCCTTTACCGCATCGGGGTCGTTGAGTTCGGTAAGGGCATCGGTCGGGTTCCCGTCCGCGTCGGTCAGGTCTTCGTCCGTCCAGAGCCAGGCATTGGATATTGCCAGTCCATCAAGCGCGGCCTGTGCCCCCGCTGCACAGGTGGTGTCGGAGTTTTGCTCGGCAGCATCAAGCCACGATTCTATGGCTCCCTCCGCCCAATCGAGGATCTCGGGGGCTACGCCTTCGCTCCACGGCTTCTGTACCGCCCCGATTGCACCGAGTCCCAGTATCAGTAGCGTTCCGGCGACCGCTATTCCTCTTCTCATTTTCCCCCTTTACCGAGTCGGACGCCGTTCGGCCAGTTTGCGGAACCCACCATCCATCGGAGGGAGGAACCGGCACCTTATCGAGTCGTAGGGGCGGGCTCGTCAGTCGCGGAACAAGTCTCTGAAGTGCTTGTTCCAATTCCGCATCCGAGCGAGAACCGGCACACCGTTCGATGACGATTGCGCGCGCTTCAGCCTCCGGCTTCGCCTTGTCCATACGCCACTTCATGGACCAAAGCGACTGGCACCCGTCGATTAGCGGTGCAACGCTAACCGGCGCGCTCTTGTCAAGGGTCGCAGCGTCGACGGTCTCCGCTTCGGCCTCGGTCAGGCTGGCAGGGCCGTCTTCAGCGCATCCGGCCAGGGTGAGGGTGGCGGCGAGCGCGGCGGCGGTGAATGTCCAAGCCTTCATGGTGTCCCTCCTATGTGGGGGTGATGGACGATCTCTGGGTTTCGATTCCCATGTGGTCTCGCATGGTAGTCATTTCGCAGAATGGGCACAAGAGTCCGACATACTTCGGGCTTTTACGTCGCCACCGACGATTCGCCTGTCTCTGCGATCAGATCCCGGTACTTCAACCGCTTCCCGACCATCTGTGCGACGACGTGCCGCATCTGATCGATGGTATCCCGGTCCCGGATGTTATGCCGACCGCTGAACTCGTCCACATACCGCTGGAGATGCTTCGCGCTCATCCGATGGAAGACGCCCTTGTGGGCCCGCTTTAACATCGACCAGAACGATTCCACGCCCTGGGTGTGGACGATGCCCCGAACGAACTCGCCAGCGCTGTGATTGACCGACTCATGATTGAACCAGAACTTGTAGACCGACGCACCATCCGTGAAAACCGTCGCAGATGGGTCCGTGTGGGACTCGATGAACCCATGCAGCATCGGGGAGTCCCCCTTATCAATGACCCTCGCCACCACCTTGCCCGTCTTCCGGTCCTTCGCCCCGACCACCATCGCCTTCGATGCTGAGATGCTCCCGTGCTCTTCCTTCAGCTTCTTCTTCTGGGCAGCGTGCATGCTCTTCGCCGACCCGCCCACGTAGGTCTCGTCGATCTCGACAGGGCCAGCGAACACCACCGGCCCCTCCGCGGCGAACGCCTCCCGGATCCGATGCTGCATGAACCAAGCGGTCGGGTAGCTGACCTCGATGTCCCGGTGCAGTTTCATGGCAGCCACGCCCTTCAGCGACGTGCAGTTCAGATAGATCGCCCAGGCCCACTTCAGAAGCGGAATCTTCGACCGCTCCATGATCGTGCCCGTCCGCACCGAGAAATACGACCTGCAGTCCGAGCACCAGTACGGCATCTTCGCATGGCTGGCCTCCGTCGTCCTCACCGATCCACAGTGCCCGCAGCACCGCTCGCCCTGCCACATCACGCCCTCAAACCACTTCGTCGCCGCGGCCTCATCTGGAAACATCTTCGCCATCGTCAGAAGGCTGATTCCCTTCCTATGGCTTTTCCCTGGCCCCTTCGCCATGTTCATCCCCCTCGGTAGGGTTTGCTTCAACTCTCTTTGCCCACCTTAAAGATAACAGGCAACCGCCATCTTGTCAACCCATCTTTATAATCCCCGCGACGACGACCGGTACAACGGTCCGAGTTTCAATGCGTGGACAGCAGCCACGCAAGGTCCCGCGAGGCTTTGGATCCGTTGTGTCAAGGCAAGCGGTGTGGTCTCGGTGATCGTCGCGTTTCCTGATCTGTCCAGATCGTCTCCCAGAAGCGTACGTGTCAACTGGCGTCTGGACGATGTGCGGATCCCGACCACAGGTCTATGGTTTGAAGGGAACGTGAATCCGCCGTGGAGGGTTCGTAGAGGAGAGCGCTGGTCGGCTCCGGGCGAGGGGGATGTGCGGGCGCTGGCGTCGCCGCCGGAGGGAAGGGAATCGCTGTCGCTGGCGCGGCAGTTGGTGGCGGGATCCCGATTCGCTTTCCGCCCAGAGGGTGGCGAACAATCCACGTTCGACCTTACTGGGTCTGCGGCAGCCATCGGTGCTACGCTACGCGGTTGTGGTATCTCAATGGCTTGAACCGGGAAAGACATCGCGACACGGCCCATGCGGTTGCCGAGTGGCGGATCAACCCGTGATCGAGGTAAGCCCGCCCGCCCAGGCGAGACCTTTACGAACGCCGGGTCACGGTGGCCAGGCCGGCGAAAGGCGTCACGGCCCTCACGGTCACGGCCGGCGACGGCGACGGCGCGACAACGCCACAGGCGTTTGCCGTCACGGTCCGGGACGACCGAGACGTGCTGGAGGCGCTATACCGCGCGAGGGACGGCACGAACTGGCGGCACCACTGCAACTGGCTGTCGGACGCGTCGCTGAACGAGTGGTACGGGGTCAACGTCGATTGGTCTCGGCGGGCGATGGCGCTGACCCTCGACAGCAACGCCTGATCCCCCCGGAGATTGGCGATCTCGCGGCGCTGGACTCACTTGACCTCGGCGACAACGGCCGCCCGTCTCTACCTTGGGAGGGCGGGCATCCGCCGCAACCGTAACTGTCGTCATGAAGCTCCCTCCACAGCCTCTTGCAGCACCGCCGACACGCGCGAGTCGATATCCTCTGTTGCGCCCAGCGTCTGCGCCAGGTAGCCGAGCGCAATCCCGTATCCGAGCCCGAGACGGCCCACCCATAGGGTGAGCCGTACGTAGCTCCCCAAATCGCCTTCGCCGAAACCACCCCATCCCGCTGAGTGCGCCAATCCAAAACCAGTCGGATGGTCGTACTTCGCAAGCATCCCACTGTTCGCTTCATTGGCCCACCAGAGACCGTCGAGTTCTACTGGCCGACGTTCATCTGGCAGGCGTTGCCAAACATGGGCCATCTGTCGGTACGCTGCCCGAAGCTCGGGGGCCATCACATGCTCGACATCGGCGCGGATCTCGCATTCCGCAATGGCCACCGCGTGAAGACATATCTTCCGCAAACGCCCAATCCAACCCGGATCGTCTGCCTGCATCATGCGGTCCGGCGCGTCGATCGTCGCGTGTATCTTCGCAAGTTCAAGCAGCGCGTCGCGGTGTCTTTCACACTCGGCACGCATATCGTCTAGTCCCTCGTCACCCATCTTCGGGCGTTCCGTCATTGATCCCGCGCCCCGTTTTCAGGGTTCTTGATCGCCGCCACCGCGCTGTCCCGTACGGATTCGGAAGTGTCCCGCACTTTCTGAAGGTGCGCTCCGGCTAGCTCGATCCGCCCGTCGTCTACCTCGCCATCGACCGGGCAGAGTGCCGCATGCAGGTTCATAACAGCTACCTGTTTCACCAGATAATCCATGAATCCCGCGATCGTGAAATCGGTGGCCAAATCGATGGGACCGACGCCGCCTTGCCACGGAGCTCCGCTCCAATCCGCCTTGTCACCGTGACAGAAGTGGTCGCTCAAGTGTCGATACCATGCTTCACCTCCCCGAAGCGCAGCCACCTTGTCCGTCTGACGCAGACGCCTGCCCTTGCGGACGTTGGTTCCAGACATCGTGCTCGCATCCGAGATCGTCTTGAGTAGCTCGGTGTGACCGATATCGCCCTTCGTGAGGCCGATGGTCGCCTGATAGAAATCCGAGTTGACGTATTCGAGTACCGCCTTGACGCCGACTTCTTTCGGCGCCGTCAGAGAGGTGCCGAAGACATGCACGATTTGTCCGGCACACTCCAGGATTGGCCGCATTTGGACGGCGAGCGAGTGGATGCTGTTGCGGCTGTTCGCGCGCAGCATGGCCCTCATGTGCAGCTTCGACTTGTGGAGGAGCAGCGCGCACAGAATGCGATAAGCGCCCGCCGAATCCTCTTCAAGGACATTCTGCAGCGATTCGCGTTCGCCATCCACCGCGACGCCGAGCGATCGTTGTGTTTCGCCTACCACGCTGACCGATTCTTCCAGCAGCTCGGCCATGCCGACGCGGTAGCGACCGACGTCCATCCCGGCGGTCATCTCGCCTTCACTGGTCCGCTCACCGATTGGTGAGGCTCACCAAGCGAACTACCCGTAAAATGGGCACCTCGAACTCGTCCAGGTCGACGTAGGCCATCAGGCCGTTGGGGCCGAAGGCGTCGGGCACCTGGAACTCATCCGCCGACAGAGTACCGAGGTACCCACCAGATTGCGTGAGGACATCAACCGGGCCCGGAGACACGCCATCGTCGCCCGACCGACTGACCCATATCCGGCTCTCGTGGTCGACGTTCAAGTCGCTGATGACGGGCAGTTCGGACGCGAAGGCCATCTCCGGGACCATTGACTGTGTGAGTGTCGTGGACAGCGCCTCTGCGTCCGTCGCGGACACTCCGGGCCCAGAGGCGATCACCCGTGTTCCTCCTCCGGCCCCTTCACGCTCCCTAGCAGCCTCACGCATCTCTTCAGTCACCGGGAGGGGCTGAATTGCCCTCTCAAGGACTGTGCGGACCGAACCGTCGTCCGATCGCAGTATCTTGATCTGGTATCCCACGGAGTCGACGACAGCGATTCCTCCGTCGGCGAGGACGGCCCCCAGCAACGGAGGCCCGAAGACCGTTCGCCGCGGTATGATCCCGAGGGGTATCGGCACTTCCATATCGCCCACGCGGATTGAGACGTTCTCACCGTCACCTGTTTCGGCTGGGGGAGGAGTGTACGCCTGATAGACTTCGCGACTCCCCTGTCCGATGGTATGGATGTCTAGGGCCCGGTCCCCCAACCGACGAGCGATGAGCAGCCGGTCATCGGGGAAGACATCGAGGAGGATGGGGACATTCTGAGACGAAGAGATGATGCCTTGTCCCTCTATCCTGCTGGGCGGTTCTTGGATGGCGACTTCCTGCGAGAGAAACCTTCCACCTTCGTCGAACAGGAACAGCGCATTGTGGCCGACATCGCGCACCAGAACCCGATTGCTGTGTAGCGGTGCGACTCCGACGGCCAACCGAAGCTCGCCGGGACCCTGCCCGGCCCGGGACACTTGATGGCGGAACCTCCCGTCCGGACCCACGACGACAACCCGATTCTGTCTCCGGTCGAGAAGAAGCAGGTTACCGTTCTGGTCGAAGTGGACCTCCGAGATCGCTGTGAAGGCTTCCCATTCCGTTGCGGCGGAAGCTCCACCCAGGAGGAAGAGTTCCTCCGTCTCTGCCGTCAGAGGAACATCCGGCCCGCCCAACTCCGCCCCCGAGACCTGGCGGGCGGAGCTAGGGGCGCTATCGCCACTGCAACCCATCGTAGTGAGGAGCAACACAGGGATAGACGACCGGGCCGTCATACCAAGGTGCAGGCGTAGATGCGGGTCACGCTGAGAACGTTCCCGTCTCCGTCCACGACGATGATGGTGGCCACGAGCACACACACCAAGACTCCCCCACCGGTCGGCGGATCCGGGGTGTTCACGCACGTCGCGTCGCACGGCATCTCCTGAGCAGAGAGTTCCACCCCGGTCGCGGGAGCCACGGCCAGGGTCAGGGCCACCACCGCTGCGATGATCCAGTTCACGCGTCTTCTCACTTCTCGGCTCCTTGGTCAAAAGTTGTCGGACCGCCCATCGGTCCAACTCGACGGGTACGGTAACCCGAGGAACCGCTATCGCGCGCATACCAAATGGCAGGGTGGTTAGGTAAACGTTTACTAGGTAACGACTTGCGATCTGCACGAGGGTGCCGAGTCCGCAGACAGTAAGTATCTCACCGATTGCCCGTGGCCGTCAAGGCATCGAAGCGGTTCGTGTGATTGGCGACGGGCCGTCGTGCAGGGTTTACGCGGGCCTTTGGAGATTGGCTTCGAACAGTCGCGCTCTTCTCGGGGCCGCGGTGAGCACAGCCGCCGCTCTCTTGGACGGACGGGTGCCAACGAGAAAACCGGGCCGCACGCCGACCGAGAGAACAGCCGCCCCCACCGGGCGAGCGAAGCAGGCCACCCGCCGTAACCAGCCGGAGGATTGAGATTCTCCCAGTGTCCGACCAACACGGAACACATGCCCCAAATGCGCACGCCTCCCGCACCTATCATTTGCTAGGCGCACGTCGAGCGACCGGAACCCTACCATTGGATAGGCGAGGCTCGTGTTCGGGCCCGAGCGAACTGAATACAAACGAAAGGAGGTAGCTGTGAGCGCGGGGGATCTGCTCGACCGCTGCGTGGCCTCGCTGCAGGAGGCCGCGTTCGACCCCGCCCGCTGGACCGGCGCGGCTGCACTGCTCAACGAGACCAGCGGAGCAAAGGGCCACGCGATCGGCGTCGGCGGGGGCGGCTGGCCGCACTCGAAGATCCTGTTCGTAAGGGTCACCTTCGGTGCGCGCCGACGCGAGGCCCTGGAGAAGGAGTACTTCCAGAACCATTGGTCCAAGGACGACCGCGTCACGCGGTTCGTCCGCCTGCCTCCGGGCCGGGTCGTCCCGACCGCCGACCTGTACACGGACGAAGAGAAGGCGACCTCGTTCACCTACAACGAACTGCTGCGCCGCTACGATTCGCAGCACGGGCTCAACGTGCGGATTGACAGCCCCGAGGGGCTGAACGTCATGTGGGTCCTCGCCGACTCCGTCACGCCCCCGGACTGGGATTCTGCACAGATCGAAACGGTCGAGCGCCTGGTGCCGCACGTGCGCCAGTTCGCGCGCGTGCGGCAGGTGGTGGACGACGCCGGGGCGCTGGGCAGTTCGCTCGCCGAGTTGCTCGACAACGTGCGCTTCGGCGTCATCCAGCTGGACGCCCGCGCCCGCATCGTGGCGGCCAACGATCGGGCGCGGAATGTCCTGCGGCAAGATGAGGGGCTGGTTGACAAGGGCCTAGCCTTGGGCGCCCACGCGCGCACGGAGGACCGCAAGCTGCGGGAGCTATTGGACCGAGCCTTGCCGCCGCCCGGCGTTCAGGGGGTGTCCGGCTCGATGACGGTCGGGCGCTCCCATGGGCGGACGCGGCTTGCCGTGCACGTCACGCCGCTGGCCCGGCACGAGTGGGACTTCAGCCACCGGGGGGCGGCCGCGCTCGTGCTCGTGGTCGACCCGGAGAGCCCGAGCCGGATCGACGCGGGCATCGTTGCCGAGGCCTTGGGCCTCACGCCGGCCGAGAGCCGACTGGCCGTGATGCTGGCCACCGGCCACAGCCTGCGCGACATCGCCGAGCGGAGTGGGCGCTCCTACGGCACGGTCCGGTGGCACCTGCAACGCATCCTCCACAAGCAGGACGTATCCAGGCAGGCTGACCTCGTGCGCCGTATCCTGTCCCTCGACGGGTTCCCGGTATCTCCCCCCTAAATCGCCGCGCTGGTCACGCCGCCGGGATCCCTTGGACGGCAGCCGACGCCCCCACTTGGCGCCGTACCGGAGTGTGAAAACGACATCCGGGATCGATTCACAGTCCGGCCCTTTGACGATGCACACCGGACCTTCCGTGCATCCGCTTGTGCGGTGGCGTCTTGCGGCCTCGCGGCCCGTCCGCCCGGTGCCGGACGGGCCGCATCGGCCGTGGCGGGAGACACGCCCTCGCCTTCCCCGACCGCTGAATTGAAACCCGTGGCGGATGGAATGCGTAGGATGCCGCCCTTCGGGTCACCGAACCGTGAAGGCGGCAGGAGCAATCGAAGCGAAGCACCGGAGGAATCGCAAGTAGTCAGGTTGATCTACCCCAAGCCGGAACCGGTGCCCGTGTCCACCGACATTGGCGCAGGCGGGAACGGTGCGCCGCGCTTGCCTCCGTCGCAAGGCCAGCCGCGCTTCGCGAGGTGCTTCTGAACGGGCTTCCCGGAGCGCCCGCGGAGGTGCGCCGCCACGGCATCGGCGGTGCCCGCCGCCGGGTCCCGAGCGCGGCGCCCGCGGGCTTGTTTGGCGCGGCTATTGCCGGTAAGCCAGCTTACTCCTTGGGGCCACACTCCGTGAGTCCCCTGCGGAGGCTGGCGGG
>VYAQ01000013.1 GCA_009844885.1 Gemmatimonadota bacterium | reverse complement strand
GCAGAGGTTTCGGTGGGGGCGCCCCTGGTGGAGGGCGCGAAAGTGACCGCGGAGGTGGTGGCGCACGACCGCACGAAGAAGATCACGGTGTTCAAGCGCAAGCGTCGCAAGGGCTACCGGCGGAAACAGGGACACCGTCAGGGCTTCACCGTCGTGCGCGTGGCGGACATCGCGGTATAGGAGGATCCAATGGCTCACAAGAAAGGCGTCGGGTCGTCTCGTAACGGACGCGACAGCAATCCAAAACGTTTGGGCGTAAAGCGTTATGCGGGTGAGCGGGTATTGGCCGGCCACATCCTGGTCCGCCAGCGCGGGACGCGTTTCCACCCGGGTAACAACGTGGGCAGGGGGAGGGACGACACCCTGTTCGCCAAGACCGACGGGGTCGTGAAGTTCGAGAACCTCCGACGCCGGCGGGTCGTTTCGGTCTACCACGACGCCCGCTAGCAGGGTCCTCCGCGCCTGGGTGGCGCGAGCTCCGAGTGGGTCCCGAAAAGAAAAAGCTTGCGCTTTTCGGATTGGTGTATTAAAGTGGTTTCCCCGAGGCGGAGGAGACGGACCGCAAGGAACGGAGCCGAAGCAGCGGGGAGGGTCTCGAAAAGGCCGTTGAAGGGGGGAAACCCCTGGGAGATGGAACCAGGCGAGGTCCGAAGCGCCGAGGGCGCCGGAAACGGGGTTCGAGGCGGGCGCGGTCTCTGGTTCGGCGGAGATTGCGACGGCTGCAGGGTCGCTGGAAGCAGCCGGAGTCCCTGGGAACGGGGGACGGCCCGGACGGTGGAGACGCCGGAAGGGTGAAGAGACGGAGGACCGGCCGTAGCACATGACGGCGCCGAAACGGAGCCCTCTGGACTCGCCAGCGAACGAAGCCCCCGAGCGGGTAGTGTGCTGCCCGCCGGGGGCTTCCTTTATTCGGTCGCTTCGCCCGAGGTGAACTGCCGTGTCCGCGCGGATGCGATCACCTTCCAGATCAGATCGCGCACCAGCTCCTCGTCCACTCCCGACTTCCTTGCCAGCGCGGCGGCCCTCCTCACCACCGCCGCCTCTCGCTGCGGATCGGTGACGGGCAGACCCGTACGCTTCTTCAGGTTGCCGATCCGGGTCACGAGGTCGCGCCGCCGGGCGAGGACCTCGATCAACTGGCGGTCACATTGGAGTATGGCATCGCGCAGCCGCGCCATCTCGTCGCTCTCGGCCGCGGGAGGGCCGCCGCCGTGCGCCCCCCCGTGTCCCGTACGCGCGTCGTCGCTAGACATTCACGTACCGGTCAACGTGATCCGGGTCCTGGGCCTCCCCAAGCAGGCTGACGACCAGCAGAACGGGGATGTGGACCACCAGGCCCAGGATGCCCTCGTGCATCCCGAACGGCTTGAGCTCCGGGAACCGGAAGAAGAACACGGATACCGCCGAACCGGCCACCAACCCCCACACGACACCGGCGGTGGTGGCCCTCTTCCAGTACATGGCGGACAGCAGCGAGGGCATGAACTGGGCGATAATGCCGTATGAAGCGAGCAGGAGATCCACCAGGGAGAACCGCTCCACCAGCGCGAACAGGTAGGCCGCCGCTCCGACGGCCACGACCAGCACTCGCATCAGCAGCCTCTGCGCCCGATCCGTTAACCGTGTGAAAGGCTGCACACCGTCCTGGACGGCCACCGAAGCCGCGCCGTGAAGCAGGGCATCGCCGGTGGACATGGAAGCGGACAGCGCTCCCGCGCAGAACAGGCCCACCACGAGCGCGGGCAGGTCGGAGCGCAGGATCAGGAAGGGAAGGATGAAGTCGGACTGCTCGGGGGATTCCGGGAACATCACGCCCGCGAATCCGATCAGGAAGACGGGGATGAGAAACAGCTGAAAGGTGGGGAACAGGATCACGGTCCGGCGAATCGTGGCATCGCTCCGGGCCGTGTAGGCCTTCATGAACAGGTGGGGCCACATGGTCAGCCCGATCGCACTCGCGAGGATTGCCGTAGAGTACGCTCCCCAGCTCCAGGGTTCGCCAGCGCCGTCCAGCCCGGGCAGGGACAGCAGTTCGGGGTGGTTGGCCAGGATCTGTTCGAACATGGGACCGACGCCGCCGTACAGCCGGTTCGGCAGATAGATGCCGAGCGCCCAGGCGATGCCGACCATGAAGACGCCCTGGAAGGTGTTCGTCCACCCCACCGCGGAAACGCCGCTGGTCAGCACATAAAGGAGGACGATGCCATAGGCGAGGGCCGCGCCTGCCGCGAGCGGCACAGCGCCGTCGGTGACCGCCTCGATCACGATCCCGGCGCCGCGCATCTGGATGGTGACGTACGGAACGAAGGCCGCCAGGGTCAGAACAGCCATGACCGCCGACAGGGTCCGGGACGGAAAGCGGCCCACGAGGAGCTGTGCCTGGGTGACGAACCCGAAGCGCCGACCCAGCGCGGCCGCCTTGGGGCCCATCGCGTACCACGGGGCCATTCCCAGCACCCCGTAGGTCAGGATGTAGAAGGCGGCCGCGCCACGGGAGTAGGCCCACCCGGGGCCTCCGAGAAACGCGAAGGCGGAGAAGACCGTGGCGCCGGTGATGAAGTACATGACCAGGAGGCCGAAGTCCCGGTCGCCCGCGACAAAGCCCTGGACGCTCCGGGATGCCCGTCTGCCCGCGACGACTCCGACGCCGAGCGTCACCGCAAGGTACGCGAAGATGATGAGGGTGATGAGGGTCGACTGATCCATCACGCGTCATCCGACCGGGCGCGCGCCGCGTCCAGGCGCCACAGCACGAACAGGCTTCCCAGCACCCAGAAGGCGGCCCAGGCCATTTGGCGGGGCAGGCCCAGCACGAATGGATCGGGGGTGTTCACGAGCGCCTGCACCGGCCAGGTCACGGCGGCCGCGAAGGCGATGTGGTAGGTCCAGGCGATGCGTTGCCACTGATGCAGGGTCATGTGCGGGGTGCGTCCCAGGTGATGTGGTCGGGTTGGCACGATGATGCGGTCGGGTCGTGGGCCCGGCTTCCGATTCTATCGCGGCTGCGGCGTGGCGGCGAGAGGCACCCGTCCGGGGCGGCTTGCCGGACTCGGTCCAAGTCCGCCGGGAGCCCCTGGTTCGCCGGGAGAACCCGGTCTGCCCGGAGAGCCCGGTCCGCGCGGCGAGCCCGGTCTGCCTGGACAGCCTGGCCTACCTGGAAAACCTGGCCCGGCGCTTTTCGACGAAGGCCTTGACGCCCTCGCGTCCGTCCGCGGACGCGAAGGCCTCGAGAAACAGCTCCTTCTCGGCCGAGAGGCCATCCGACAGGTGGCGCTCACCGGCTTCGAGCACCGCCTTCTTGACCAACTGGAGCGTAACCGGGCTCCAGCGGGCCATCCGGGCGGCGATGCGGCGGGCCTCGACGATGTGTTGCCCCTCCGCAACGAGGAACTCCACGAGGCCGATCCGGTGGGCTTCTTCCGAGTCCACAAAGTCGCCGCACAGGCCGATCCGCATGGCCTGCCCGGGCCCCACCAGCCGTGCCAGCCGCTGGGTGCCGCCGGCACCGGGGATCAGCCCGAGGCGAATCTCGAACTGGCCGAAGCGGGCCGTCGTGTCGGCGACCCTCAGGTCGCACGCCAGCGCGAGTTCGTTGCCGCCCCCGAGGCAGAAACCGTGGACAGCGCAGATCACCGGCTTCGGGAACTCGGCGAGCGCGTCGTAGACTCGCCGCTTCCCGTACACCTCACGCTGCTCGTCCGGGGTGCGGGCGGCGAATTCGCTCACATCCGCGCCAGCGACGAACGCCTTGTCCCCGGCTCCGCACAGAATCGCGACCTTCACGTCGCCACGGTCGGCGATGGCGTCGAAGACCTCGGTCAGCTCCCGGCGCACGGTCTCGTTCAGCGCATTCAGTTTCTCGGGCCGGTTGATCGTGACCTCGGCGATTCCGGCGTCCACGGAGAGCAGGACGTGTGCGTGGTTCATGCGGGGCCGCTGTACTTCATGGTTCTGTGTCCCACTCGTAGAAGCCCCTTCCCGTCTTCTTTCCAAGCCTGCCTTCCGCCACCATCCGTTCCAGCAGGGTGGGTGGCCGGAATGCCTCGGATTTCAGGGTATCGTGGAGGTAGCGGGCGATTCCGAGACGCACGTCCAGCCCCACGAGATCCGTCAGCCGCAGCGGACCCATGGGGTGGCGGTATCCGAGGACCATCGCCTTGTCGATGTCGACCGGCGAGGCGACCCCGGCTTCCAACATGCGGATGGCTTCGAGTCCCAGGACAATGCCGAGCCGCGACGATGCGAAGCCGGGCGAATCGGCCACGACGATCGGCTCCTTGCGCAGTCCCTTCACGAAGGCGAGACCGCGATCCACGACCGCGGCCTCGGTATCGTCGCCGCGCACCACCTCGACGAGCGCCATGATGTGCACCGGGTTGAAGAAATGGAGCCCGAGGAAGCGTCCCGGCGACGGTAGCCCGGCACCGATCCGGGTCACGGACAGGGAGGAGGTATTGCTGGCAAGGATGACCCCGTCCGACACGGCCTCCGCCACCTCGTGGAATACCCTCCGCTTCAGCTCCATCACCTCCGGTACGGCTTCGATCACCAGGTCCGCGCCGTCGACCGCTTCGATCAATCCGGCGGTTCCGGTCAAGCGCTTCCACGCCGCGTCGCGGTTGGTGGCCGCCACCTTGCCCAGGCGCACGCCCTTGTCCAGGGTGGCCCCGATTCGGGCAAGGGCGCGATCAAGTTGTCCGGGGTCGACATCCTGAAGAACGGTCTGGTGGCCCGCCAGAGCGCAGACCTGGGCGATTCCGTGTCCCATGGTGCCGGCCCCGATGACCGCCACCCTCTCGATGCCGTGGTGCGACATTCAGCCGCGCTCCACCACGGCTGCGATCCCCTGGCCCACGCCGATGCACATCGTAGCCAGTCCCAACTGCGCATCGCGGCGGACCATCTCGTGGACCAGCGTGGTCAGTATGCGAGCTCCCGAGCAGCCGACCGGATGGCCTAGCGCGATGGCCCCGCCGTTCACGTTCACGCTCTCGGGGTCGAGCTCCAGCTCCCGCACGCACGGGATCGCCTGGGCCGCGAAGGCCTCGTTCAACTCGACCAGGTCCAGGTCTTGCGCCGAGGCGCCCACGGTCTCGAGGCACCGGCGCGTTGCCGGAACCGGGCCGATCCCCATCCGGTGGGGCTCGACCCCCGCCACGGCAGCCCCTCGAATGACCGCCATCGGCCGCAGCCCCCGGGCGCGCGCGGCCTCGCCCTCGACGACCAGCACTGCGGCGGCCCCGTCGTTGATCCCGGAGGAGTTCCCCGCGGTCACGGTGCCGTCCCGCTCGAATACCGGGCGCAACCGTGCCAGGGTCTGGGCGGTAGTTTCCGGCCGGGGGTGCTCGTCACTGGCCATGACGACCGGCTCTCCGCGCCGCTTGGGCACGCTGACCGGCACGATCTCGCGATCGAAGCGGCCGGCGTCGATTGCCGCCGCCGCCCTGGCCTGGCTGTTCGCGGCGAAGGCGTCCTGCTCCGCCCGACCCACGCCGAACTCGCGCGCGACCACCTCGGCCGTCCGCCCGAGGGCGATCGTCCATTCGTCGGGGAGGCGCGGGTTGGCGAAGCGCCACCCCAGCACCGAGTCGGCCACCTCGGGCACGCCCCGCGCGTAGCCGCGCTCCGGCTTCAGCATCACGAACGGTGCCCGGCTCATCGACTCCACGCCGCCGGCGATGAACGCCGTGCCGTCGCCTGCCCGGATCGCATGCGAGGCGGTGACCACCGCCTGAAGCCCCGATCCACAGAGCCGGTTGACGGTCTGGCCCGGGACCTCGACGGGCAATGCGGCGCGCAGGAGCGCCATGCGGGCGACGTTGCGGTTGTCCTCGCCGGCCTGGTTGGTGCACCCGAAGATCACGTCGGCCAATTCCGAGGCGGGGAAGCTCGTGCGGTCCAGCAGCGCCTGGATGGTGGTCGCGGCCAGATCGTCGGGACGGACCGGCGCGAGCGTGCCTCCGTGCCGGCCGATCGGCGTGCGAACCGCGTCGACGATCCATGCCTCGCGCATGCCGGTCGACTAGCCGTCCGCGGACAATGCCGGGGGGATTGTGTCCACGGGCTGCCTATCCGTCCAGCGCCACCCAGACGCTCTTGAGATGCGTGTACTTTTCGAGTGCGGAATGGAAACCGAGGTCGCGTCCGAAGCCGCTCTGCTTGTATCCTCCGAACGGCGAGGCAGGCGAGTACTGGTTGTACGTATTCACCCAGACCGTGCCGGCATCGATCGCTCCGGCCAGACGATGGGCCTTGCCGATGTCGCGGGTCCAGATGCCCGCCGCGAGGCCGTATAGCGAGTCGTTGGCCTTCCGGATCGCGTCGTCGACGTCGTCGAAGGGGATGACTGCGGCCACCGGCCCGAAGATCTCCTCGCGCGCGATCGACATTTCCGGGTCCACGTCGCGGAACACCGTGGCATGCACGAAATGGCCGCGGCCATTGACCCTCGTCCGCTCACCCCCCGCGACCAGAGAGGCGCCGTCACTCCGTCCCGCCTCGATGTACCCCATGACGCGGTCCAGCTGAGCCTCGCTTACGATGGCCCCGAGGCGCGTCGAGGGGTCCATGGGGTCGCCCACGGTGGCCCTGGCGGCGCCCGCCTGGAGCCCGGCGACGAATTCTTCGTGGATCCGTGACTCGACGAGGATGCGGCTGCCCGCCGCGCACACCTCGCCCTTGCCGTAGAAGATCCCCGACGAGGCGCCCTTGAGCGCACCACGGAGGTCGGCGTCCGCGAACACGATGTTGGGGGATTTGCCGCCCAGCTCGAGCGAGACCTTTTTCAGCGTGTCGGCGGCCTCGCGCATGATGACCTTGCCAACCTCGGTCGATCCGGTGAACGAAATCGCGTCCACGCCCGGGTGCCGCACCAGAGCCGCGCCCGCGGTCTCTCCGAAGCCGGGCACGACGTTGAGCACGCCCGCGGGGAAACCGGCTTCGGCCGCCAGTTCCCCGAGGCGCAACGCGGTCAGCGGTGTCTCCTCGGCGGGCTTCAGCACCACGGTGTTCCCGCACGCCAGCGCCGGAGCGACCTTCCATGCGGCCATCGACAGCGGGAAGTTCCAGGGAATGATCGCCCCTACCACGCCGACCGGCTCGCGCAGCGTGTAGTTGAGGAATGGTCCCGGCACGGGCACGGTGTCCCCCTGCACCTTGTCGGCCAGTCCCGCGTAGTAGCGCAGGGTCTGGGCGACGCTCGGAACATCGATCCGGCGGGCCTCGAAGTAGGGTTTGCCGTTGTCCTGCGTCTCCAGCAGCCCAAGCTCGTCCGCATTCGCGTCCACGAGATCCGCGAGCTTCCACAGCAGCCGTGAACGCTTGTGCGGGTTCATGCGGCGCCAGCCGCTGTCGGCGAAGGCCGCGCGGGCCGCCCGGACCGCACGATCGATGTCCTCCGCGCGCGCTTCCGCAACCTCGGCGATGACCTCCTCGGTGGCGGGATTGATCGTGGCGAAGGTGCCGCCCCCCTGCGCGTCGACCCACTCGTTCCCGATCCAGAGCCGCGTGCGGATCCCCTCCGCCGTTTGTGTTGCGGACACCGGACGTCAGCTGCCGGAGAAGCCGGGCTTCCGCTTCTCGACGTACGCGTTCAGTCCTTCGGTGGCGTCGTCGCTGGCGAACAGCTGCTGCTGCAATTCGCGCTCCAGCGCCAGCGCCGTCTCGAAGGGGATCTCGGCGCCGGTCTGCACCGACCGCTTGATCAGCCCGACCGCCTTCGAGGCGCGGTTGGGGGGACAGAAGGTGCGTGCGTAGTCGATCACCTTCGCCATGAAGTCGTCCAGCGTGTCCGTTTCCCACACCTGGTTGACGATGCCGAGTTCCAGCGCGCGGTCGAAGCCGAACGTGCTGCCGGTCGTCATCAGTTCGATCGCGGAGGACTTCCCCACGAGCCGGGTGAGCCTCTGGGTTCCGCCGGTGCCGGGCAGGACGCCGAGATTGACCTCGGGCAGTCCGCACATGCTGCGGCCGGCGCGGGCGATCCGCAGGTCGGCGGCCATCGCGATTTCCAGCCCGCCGCCCACCGTGTGACCGTTCAGCGCGGCAATGGTCAGCTTCGGTGTGTGCTCCAGACGGTTGAGCGTCTCGTTGGCGTGGAGGCAGAAACAGTACTTGAAGCCCGTCGTCACCTGCGAGAGCATGCCGATGTTCGCGCCCGCCGAAAAGAACTTCTCGCCAGCTCCGGTCAGGACGATTACGTGAACGTCGTCGTCGAAACGCGCGCGCAGGATCGCGTCGTCCAGCTGGCGCATCATTTCGTGGGTATAGGTGTTGGCGGGGGGGTCGTCCAGGGTGATCAGGGCGACGCCGTCCGCGGCGGCGGCGTAGCGAACAAGGGTCTTTTCGGACATCGAGATCGATCCTGTAGGGGGTCTGGAGAGTGGAGCAAAGATAACACGGGGCTCAAGGAACTCCTGCCTGCCCGTTAGATTATGCTCATGCACGAAACTGATCTTCTCGTACACGCCGGACGTGGCGCCGGGCCGCCCGGTAGGCGCGGCATCCGCCGGGGTCTTCGTATCGTCCTGTTCGGAGCCGGGAGCACCGCTTCGCCGG
>VYAQ01000313.1 GCA_009844885.1 Gemmatimonadota bacterium | reverse complement strand
GGCCGGGCCAGGTGCACCGGGTCAGGTGTGCCGGGCTGGGTGCGCCGGGCCGGGTGCGATCCGGGCTACGTGCGATCCGGTCTGCGCGTCAGTTGGCGTCCCGCCAGCGGTAGCTGAACTCCGGCAGCGGGACGAGGCTCTTGCGAAGCGGGGGCCCTTCCCCCGCACCGGGCCGCCTGACCGCCAGGGCGCGGTTCAGATGGATCGTGAAGGCGGCGTTGTGCCGGGACCCGAAGTCCCAGCCCGCGCCCAAGGGAAGCCGGGCGACCAGGCCGGCTCCGGTGCCTTCCTCCTCCCGCGCCACGATTCCCCACAGGCCGACGCCCACGAAGGGCTCCACCGAACGCGAGCCCAGGTACCGCCTGGCCGTGACCGACACGCTGACGTCCCGGAGCCGCCAGGTGCCCACCTGGACCTCCACTCCCCGGTTGTCCCAGCGGTACTCGCCGACGAGCGCCACCATGCTCGCGCCGAACAGGGAAACGCCGAATCGGTACTGGGCGGAGAGCGGGGCCGCCCCGGCGACGGTCAGGAGGCAGGCAAGCGCCACCGCGGAGAGGATGGGCCGGGCGAGGCGCCGCCACGAGGTTCCGAAGTCTCGTCGGATCGGCCGGTTGCGGCAGGAGGGGGACGGTGGGATCATGGTGGGCGAGTATAACGCGGCGCATTCCGGGCTTCCAGATTGATGCATCGATGACCTCTCCCAGGCGTGGGCCACGGTGCCGCGGCCGTTGGCGGACCCTGGCGGCCTTGCTGGCAGGCCTGTCGGCGGCGTGCGCCGGTGCGGACGACGGCACTCCGCCCGCGCCTCCGCTCCCGGAGGCCGCCCTGACCCGCTACGCACCCGACTCGGTGCGCGTCGTGCCTCTGGGCCGGGGTGTCCACTATCGCTACCTCTGGTCGGCGTCCGGGCCGTGGGCGATCCACCTGGTGTCGGCCGACCTGGCGCAGTGTGAGCTGGACCTGAGGGTGATTCCGGCGCTGGCCGACGATGGCGTCACGCGCGTTCGCAAAGCCGTCTCGGAAATGCGGCCGTCCGACCAGGCAGAGGTGATTGCGGGCGTCAACGGGGACTTCTTCGAAGCGGACGGGACTCCGGTGGGACCGGAGGTCAGCCGCTCGACCAGGCGTGCCTCGGCGCGGCCCGCGCTTGCGTGGGGACGGGACCGGGTGCTGCGAATCGGGCCGGCCGATACCGAGGCGACCGCCGGCGCGGCGCGACAGGTCATCGGAGGCTTCCCCGAGCTTCTGGACGGGGGAAGCCCGGTGGGGGACCTGGGGGTTGCCGAACGTCCCTCCTTCGCCGCCGCACGGCACCCGCGAACGGCAGTCGGCCTGGACGTTGAGCGGGCGTTGCTGTGGATCGTCGTCGTCGACGGGCGGCAGATGCCGCACTCCGCGGGCATGTCCCTGCCGGAGCTGACCGAACTCTTCCTGTCCCTGGGAGTGGACGAGGCCCTGAACCTCGACGGTGGCGGCTCGTCCGCGATGTCCGCGGGCGGACGGATCGTCAGCCGGCCATCGGATGCGGAAGGAGAGCGCGCGGTAGCGAACAGCCTGTGGCTCGTGATCGACGAGGCCGGGTGTCAGCGGTCCCGGTCCCAGGCGAGCGACAGCCCCAGGTAGCCGCCCCGGTCGGGTCCGGGCTCGAAGTACCGTCCCCCGAAGGCGTTGACCACCACGGACGATGCGTAGCGGACGTTCGTGAGGTTCGTGATGGCCGCAAACGGCGACACGCGCACGTTCCCGGCCCGGACCCCGGAGGCTCCCGCACGCAGCTCCACCAGCGTGTAGCCCACCGCGCTCGCGTCGTTGGCGTCGTTTGCGGGCACCTCGCCGCGCCTCTCGACGCGCACTTCGCCGAACCACGCCCCGCTCCCGGCCCGCAGGCTGGCCTCCAGGCGATGGGGCGCAATCCCGGGAACGCGGTTCCCGTCGAAGTTGTTCTCGCCCACCGAGAATTCGGTGAACCGCGCGCTCACGTACCCGTAGGCGATGCGCGCGGTCAGGACCGGCGACAGCAGCGCCCGCGCCGACGCCTCGAAACCGCGCACGGTGGACTGGCCCGCGTTGCGGTAGAAGCGCCGTCCGGGGGCGGCCGGGACCTCGAACGGCACAAGCTGGTTGGACAGACTCGACGCGAACGCGGTCATGTCGTACGCGGAGCGGCCGCCCAGCCTGCCCCGGAGTCCCCCTTCGGCCGTCCATCCGCTCTGGGGCTCCAGGCCGGGGTTGAAGCCGCCCGCGCGGGTGGGCTGATTGGCCAGTTCGGTCGTGGTCGGCGTCTCGAAGGAACGGGCGAGCGAGGCGAACAGGCCGTGGTCGCCAAGGTCGATGTGGAGACCCAGCGACGGGTTCAGCCCGCTCATCGTGCGGGAGCCCGAGTCGTCGGGGTCGTCCATGAGGACCAGGCGGTCGTAGGCCTGGAAGTCCAGGTGGTCGTATCGGACCGCCCCCATGACGCTCAGCCGTGCGCCCACGGGCACCTGGAGCTGTCCGAAGAGGGCCGCCGCACGAACCCGCTCGTCCTGATCGAGAACCCGGCCCCCGCGTTCGCCACCGTCGTTGGCGAAGTTCTGGCGATCGTCCTTCTGCAGCTCGCCTTCCACGCCGAAGTCGAGGCGTCCCTGACCCGCCCCGGTGTCCCACTCCCGCCCCAGCGCGACACGGACGCCGCCGCCGCTGCGGGTCAGATCCAGCACGCGTGTCGGGATGGGGTTGTCCAGTTCGCGCCGCACGCCGTAGGCCGAAAACACACCCTCCAGGCTTCCCACCCCACCCATCCAGCTGACGCCTGCCTGGCCCTGGCGGACGTCTTTCCGGGTGCGGCGGGCCACGTTGAACCCCCACGCCTGGTTGCTCCCCTCGTCGAAGAGGTTGGCGGGGAGAGAGCCCGCGTTGAGCGCGTCGAGGTCGAGGCCGTTCACCTGCACGGCCAGGGTGCCTCCGGCTGCGGGCGTGGTGAAACCCGCATTGAGGGTGGTGCGGTCCGACTGGCTGTAGGGGTCCTCGCCGGATTCCGAGAGGTTGTTGCGGAAGCCGTCGAAGCTGGTCCGGGACACGCTGGCGCGAAAGCCGACCGCACCCGCCGTGCCCGATCCGGTCGCCTGGATCCTCAGCAGCCCGTCCGAACCGGTCACGAAGGTGGCCTCCTGGCTGTAGCTGCCCGCGTAGGGGTCCGCGCTGCGAAACAGGAGCACGCCGCCCGCGCCGTTGCCGTACAGGGCCGCCGCGGGGCCGCGCAGCGCCTCCACGCGGCCGAGGGAGCCGATGTCGAGGTGGTCGAGGGTGCTTTGGCCGTCGGGAAGCGTCGCGGGAATCCCGTCCACCAGGATCTTGATCCCGCGCACCCCGAACTGGGAGCGGGCGCCGAAGCCGCGGATCGAGATGCGCTCGCCGACCGCAGCGTTGTAGCGGTTCTGTACGCGCACGCCCGGGAGCGCGTGCAACGCTTCCTCGATGGACAGGCCGGAGTTGCCCTGTGCCAGGTCGCGGCCGGCGATGATCGAGGCCGAGAAGGGGAGCCTGTCGAGTCGGACGGGCGACCGCAGCACGGAGACGACGATCGGCGACAGTTCGACGGTATCCGTGGCTTCGGTCTGCGCCGCGGCCGGTGGGGCGGGGTGGAGCGTTGCCGCGCCGAGCATGACGATCGCCACGGCCTGCCGGGACACGCGAGGCACACGGAGACGGGTTCGAGGGGTTGGCATGATCACGCTGGTCGACCGGGGGTCAGGGGAGTCGGAAGCCTTCGCGGGAAGCTACCGGTCAGGGCTGCTTCGATTCAACCCGCAAGTTGAGGGTGGCGAAGCGCTGCTGGGAGGGAATCATGACCTCCTCTTCCCTCGAGGCCACGTATTCGGATGGCGAATAGGCGACTTCCAGCACGTCGGGGTTGATTTGCTCGCCGGGGTCGAGAACCGCCACGCGGAGGCTGGTGTCCACGGGAACCCAGCACGCGCGGTAGTACCCCAGAGCGTCGGTCGTGACAGCCGTTCCGGCCCGGCCCGCCCGCAGCCGCCGGTCGACGGAGGCCGCCCCCTCGAACGCGGAGACGTCGTATTCCCGGAACAGGACGCGCACCGTCGCGCCGGAAACGGGATCGCCGGCGTCGTTCGTCACCTGGCCGACCAGGATGGCGTGGCTTCGCAGCACGCGCCCGCCGGGCATGGTGGCGGCTTCGCCCGGCGGCTCCACGTCGTCACAGAGCCGGTCCAGAATCCGGCCGACCCGCGGGGCCGCGAAGTTCACCTGGGCCGGCGTCTCCGCGCCGTCGACCACCTCCACGTCCCAGGGCTCGGGCAGGTAGGAGAACCGCGAGAAATAGCGGTGGGTGAAGTTGACCGAGTAGACACCGGGCTCGAGCCGGTTGAATTCGAAGCGGCCCTGGCGATCGGTCGTGGCCTCGATCGATGTCCCCTCGATGAATACGACGGCCCCGGGGAGTCCGGTCCGCAGGCTGTCGAACACCACGCCCGCGATGCGGCCACCCATATCCGCCTCCATCACCGTCCCTTCGTTGCCGTGAACCCTGAGGACATCGCCGCCCTGTTCCGTGATCCCCTCGAGCACGGTCATGACCCTGCTGTCGAAGGGACTGACCTCGACCTTGCCGCGGGGCATGCGGATCCTCCACGAACTCACGATCCAGGTGCCGTTGGGCAGCGCCTCGAACTCCACCGTTCCCCCCGGGTTGGCGCGCTGGAGCCCGGGCGGGAGGTCGAGGTTCTGGTAGTAGTAGTCTAGGCGCCTGAGCTCCGAGTTCTCGGAATTGATCCACAAGGTTCCCCGAATCTCCTCGATTCTGCGGCCGGGGACGGGTTCGAATTCCAGCCCGATCAACCCCTCTTCGCCTCCGTCTGCCTTAAGACGGAAGCAGTGGGTGTCGAGGAACGGGTCCGAGAGAAGCACGCCCGCGTCGGGGGCCCAGTACACGGATTCGTTGGGTGTGATCTTCGCAAACCCCTCCGCGATCAGCGTATCCGCCGGGAGAGAAATGAACGGGTATTGGCGGTACGCGCGCTCGAAATCCCGGTCCTCCGAGACCACCAGCCGGCCCTCCGGTCCCAGCTCGCGGATGATCCCCATCATTTCGTAGCGGTAGTACCCCCGCTCCTGCGTAAACGCCGCCGCGTCCAGCGCCTTGCGGGCCTCGTCCCACACGCGGGTGACCGCAAGCCCCTCCTCGGGACGGACCCGGCACCGGCGGTCGGCCTCCGCCTCGATGCCCGCGAGCGAGACCGCGGCGACCGCCGAAGTCATCCTGACCGTGATCGTATCGCCCACCGTGAGGTCGAAGTAGTCCGACCAGGTGGTCGCGTACCCGATCCGGTCGGCCCTCAGCCGGTATCTGCCCGGGATCGGCGTGCTCACCTCGAAAAGTCCGGAGTCGCGGGTCAGCACGCGGGAGAGCTGGTTGTCGTCGCGGTCCAGCAGGCTGATCATCGCGCCGCCCACGGCCGCGTTGTCGGCCGAGTCCACGAGCCGGCCGCGGACCACCTGTCCGGCGGCGGGCGCGACGATGACGCCGAACGCCAGGACGGCGAGGGCGAGGCGGCAGACCATCGGAAACAGCGGACGCGGCACGGGCATTCTCCAGCGTTGAACCTCGGTACAAGGTAATACGCCGAACGGCTGTCGGCATGACACGGGCCGCCCTTGAGCCGGATCCCGGTCGCGGCTTACCTTGGCCTGCCAAACGTTCCGTAGCAGGATGGGAGTCAGCCATGGCACGTCACAGCTGTCGTTCCGGCCTTCATGCATTCGCCGCCGTGGTCGCAGCGGCCCTCTGGGGGGTCGACGACCTGGCGGGACAGACCCGCGGGTACATGCCCGAGGACTACTACCGCCTGGCCGTGGTCGGCGAGGTTGCGGTCTCGCCCGACGGCGCGCATGTGGCGTTCACCGTCACCACGGTCGTGGAGGACGAGAACCGGCGCCACCGCGAGATCTGGGTCCAGCCGCTGTCCGGCGGCCGCCCGGACGGCGAGCCGTTCGCCGTCACCAGCCCCAACGAGGAGTCGAGCGGACCCCGCTGGTCGCCCGACGGCTCGCTCCTGTCCTTCTCGTCGTCGCGCGGAGACGACCCCAACCCGGTCTGGTTCGTGCGGGTCCGGGGCCCGGGAGGCGAGGCCTTCCACATCGAGGGCGTCGAGGGGCCGCCCGTATGGTCTCCGGACGGCGCGTCGATCGCCTACGTCAAGGCCCCGGAGGGCGACCTGGGCGAGTCGGGCGCGCCCGGCGACCAGGATCAGGCCGAGGCCGCGGGGCGCGAGGGCTGGATTGCTCCCGACGCGGTGTCCGCCACCCTGGACGCCACCCGCTTCGACGGCCGCGTCATCACCTCGATCCGCTACAAGCGCGACGGCCGCCTCGACTTCCAGCCGCACTACCTGACGCGCGAGAAGCGGCAGCTGATGGTGGTCGACGCGGATGGCGGCAAACCCGCGCAGCTCACGCGCGTCTCCTTCGACGTCGGCGACCCGGTCTGGTCGGAGGACGGCCAGGTCATCTTCTTCACCGGCGACGAGCGCCAGGACGACGAGCTCAACAGCGAAAACACCGGCGACATCTGGGCCGTGGACGTGAGCGTGGGCACCGTCCGGCGCCTCACCACCAACCCCGGCACCGAGAGCGCACCGGCGATCTCGCCCGACGGCCGCCGCATGGCCTTTCTGTCGACCCCCGCCCGCGGCAGTCAGACCGATCTGCTGGTCGCCGAAATCGGGCCCGACGGACACCTCCGCGGCGAGCCCGCCAACCTGACCGCCGAATGGGACCTCCGCCCCGGCGCCCCCATGTGGTCGGCCGACGGCGCCGACGTCCTCTTCTCCGCCGGAATCGCCGGGGACAGCCACCTCTTCCAGGCCTCCGCGGCCGCGACAGCCGCCACAGCTGCTGCAGCCGCACCCTCAACAGCCGACCGCGTCCAACAAGTCACCCGCGGCGCCCGCCGCCTGTCCTCCTTTTCCTTCTCCGACGCGGGCAACGTCATGGCCTTCACCGCAACCGACGCCGTCACGCCGACCGAACTCTACGTCGGCCCCGGAGACGGCTCCAGCGAGCAGAAGGTGACGCGCTTCAACGACGGTTGGCTGTCGGACGTGATGCTCATGCCCGCCGAGGAACTGACCTGGTCCGCCGAGGACGGCACGGTAGTCCAGGGCTGGATGGTCAGGCCCGTCAACTTCCGCGAGGGCGGCTCCTTCCCCATGATCCTCAAGATCCACGGGGGACCGCATTCGGCCTACGGGAACACCTTCTTCCCGACCTTCCACGTGCTGTCGGCGGCAGGCTTCTTCGTCCTCTACACCAACCCGCGCGGATCGTCCGGATACGGCCACGACTTCCAGTACGCGACGCGCGGCGAGTGGGGCATCGTCGACCGCGAGGACTACCTGGCCGGAGTCGAGACCGCGCTTGCCGAATACCCCGAGATCGACGCCAACCGGCTCGGCGTGTCGGGCGGAAGCTACGGGGGGTTCATGACGAACTGGCTCACCGCCACCACCGAACGCTTCCACGCGGCGGTCACGTCCCGCTCGATCACGAACTGGGAGAGCTGGTGGGGCACCTCGGATGCGCAGGGCCTGACCGAGTACGAGTTCTACGGCCCCCCCTGGGAGCAGCGGGACCTGTACCGGAGGCTGTCGCCGATATCGTACGTGGAGAACGTCACCGCGCCGACGCTCATCATCCACAGCGAGCAGGACTACCGCACCCCGATCGGCGACGGCGAGCAGTGGTTCATGTCGCTCAGGAAGCTGGGCGTGCCGGTCGAGCTGGTACGCTATCCGAGGTCGTCGCACGGCCTTTCGCGGACCGGCGAACCCTGGCTGCTCGTGGATCGCCTGGAGCGAATCAGGAGCTGGTTCGAGCACTTCCTGATCCGGAACCCGCCTCTGAGACGCGCCGGAGCGGAGTCCGGACGCCGTTGACCGACCTTCCGCCGCTTCCATACTCCGAGCGCCGCACGACCGCGCTCTCGCGCATGGCGGACGGTTCCATGCTCTTGCCCGCTGCGGATTTGAGGTACAAGAGCGGCGATTCGGAGTACCGCTACCGCCCCGACTCGGAGATGCTCTATCTCACGGGGTGGGAGGAATGGGACAGCGTCGCCGTGCTGCGAGGTCACGGCGCGAAGGACCGTTTCGTGCTCTTCGTGCCCGAGCGAGACGCGGAACGGGAGCGCTGGACGGGCCCCCGCCTGGACCCGGCAGAAGTGCAGGCCCGCTTCGGCGCGGATGCGGTGTTCCCGATGACTGAGTTTCGGGCGCGGGGACCGGCGCTGCTGGCCGATGGCGGCCGGATCCACTACCGCCTGGGCGCGTCCGCGGTGTGCGACGACGTGGTGCGCGAGGCGCTGCGGGCCGGCCGGGCGCGGCGGGCGCGGAAGGGCGCGGGCGCTTGCATGGTGGTCGATCCGGGGGCGGTCCTGGACGCGATGCGGGTGCGGAAGGACGCGGCCGAGGTCGCGCGGCTGCGCGAGGCGGCGCGGATCTCGGTGGCCGCGTTTCGCGAGGCGCTGGGGCGCGTGCGGCCCGGGGCGGGGGAGTGGGAGGTGGAGGCCGCTCTGGAGG
>VYAQ01000202.1 GCA_009844885.1 Gemmatimonadota bacterium | reverse complement strand
GGGAGAGGATCGCCGGGGAGGGCGCGGCGAGTTGCGGCTCGGTGGATACGTCGCGTCCCGGCGGGGCCGGAGGCCCGGTCAGGATCCCGCCCGCAACCAGCCCGCCGAAGAGCACGGCGGCGGTCCGCCTCGAACGCGCCCGCCCGGGCCATGTCGAACGTGCCAACTTCGCGCTTCCTCGTTTCAACGTCTCTTCTTCCTGTACGCCAACCGGACCGCGAACAGCCCTGCCAGCGTCACCGCCGCCACCAGCGGCCAGAAGGTGTCCGCCTTGACCTTCCAATAGAAGTGGAGGACGCCCAGCGATGCCGCAACGTAAGATAGACGGTGCAGCCGCTGCCAGCGTTTGCCCAGGCGCCGGATCCATCCCTTCGTCGAGGTGACCGCGAGGGGGACCAGCAGCACCAGCGCCGTGAAGCCCGCCGTGATGTAGCGGCGCTCCAGCACGTCCTCGACGATGATCGACAGCTCGAAGAGGTGGTTGATCCCCACGTACGCCAGGAAGTGTACGCATGCGTGGAAGAACGCGAACAGCCCCAGCAGGCGCCGCAGCTGGACGATCCGGTTCCAGCCGGTCAGGCGGCGGATGGGCGTCACGGCCAGCGTCGCGAGCAGAAAGACCAGCGTCCAGCGCCCCTCGACAAGGATGATCGTCTCGACCGGGTTGATCCCGAGCGTGCGGCGGAAGAGGGCGGTCGTGAGCCAGACGGGCGGCGCCAGGCCGACCACCCAGATGGCGATCCTGGCGAGGAGGATCCGGCGCTTCGGATTGGCGCGCTTCGCCTCCACCGTCAGAAGTTCTTCCGGAGGTCCATCCCTTCGTACAGGTGCGCCACCTCGTCGGCGTAGCCGTTCAGGAACTGCGTGTCGATGCGGCGGGACCCGAACAGCCTGCTGCTGTCGATCCGCCTCTCCGTCTTCTGGCTCCAGCGGGGGTGGTCGACTTCGGGGTTCACGTTGGAGTAGAAGCCGTATTCGCGCGGGGTCTGCGTGGCCCAGGTCGTGGGCGGCTGATCCTCGGTGAAGCTGATGCGCACGATCGACTTGATGCTCTTGAACCCGTACTTCCAGGGCACGGCCAGCCGGAGCGGTGCCCCGTTCTGGGCGGGCAGGTCCTTGCCGTAGAGGCCGGTGACGAGGAGGGAAAGAGGGTGCATGGCCTCGTCCAGGCGCAGCCCCTCGCGGTAGGGCCAGTCGATCCGGGGACGCCAGTTGCGCTCGGGCATCTGCTCCGGGTCCCACAGCGTCTCGAAGGCGACGTACTTCGCGGCAGCGGTGGGCTCGGCCCGGCTGATCACGTCGGCGAGCGGAAAGCCCCGCCACGGCACCACCATCGACCACGCCTCGACGCAGCGCAGCCGATAGGTGCGGTCCTCGATCGTGGAGGGCTTGATGAAGTCCTCCAGGTGATAGTCGGCGGGGTTGTTGCAAAGCCCGTCCACCTTCACCGTCCACGGATCCGTGATGAGGCGGTCGGGGGCGTTCTTCGCAGGATCCTCCTTGCCGGTCCCGAACTCGTAGAAGTTGTTGTAGCTGGTGATCTCTTCCCAGGTGTTGGGCTCGTCGTCCTGGGGGGCGGCGTGGGCCTTGCCCGCACCCAGGAACGTCGCGGCGCCGATTCCGGCCGAAGTCCCGAGGAACTTGCGGCGGTTGATGTAGGCCTGCTCCGGCGTGATCTCGGAGGACGGGACGTCGCTGTTCTTCCGGATCCTGATGATCATCGTAGTGGCTCCTGCTGGGCTGGCGGGCGTTCCTGCACGGGATTGGGATACACCGCAGGTGGATGTTCGGTCCCGGGTTCCGGGCGTGTCAAGCGCTGCGGGGCTGCCACAGGTCTCGGAAGCCCGCCGCCATCCTCGGTCCCGCGCCCGCGTCCTCGTGCTTGAAGAAGACGAAGACGTCGCTCCAGGCGGGCTGCCGCAGTGCCTCCGCCCAATCGCGGAGCTCGCTTTCGGTGTAGCCCGGACGCCGCAAGCGCGCGTACCCGTACGAGGTGGTCGCCACGACGGGGGCTTCGCCCTCGCCGGTGTCGGCCGTGACGAGCGCGGCGCCATGATCGGCCAGCGCCTGGTAGACCTCGTCGGTGAACCAGCTGGCGTGCCGGAACTCGAAGGCGGCGCGGAAGCCCTCGGGCGCTCCCACCCCTTCCGAGAGGAGCGCCAGGAAGTCGCTGAGGCGCTCGACGTCGGCGCGCAGGTACGGGGGCAGCTGGAAGAGGATCGGGCCGAGGCGGGGTCCCAACGCTCCGACCGCGGTCGTGACCAGGTATTCCAGGGGATCGCCCGCATCCTTGAGGCGCTTCATGTGGGTGATCCTTCGGCTCGCCTTCAGGACGAAAGCGAATTCGTCGGGTACCTGCGCGGCCCACTTGTCGAGCAGCTCGGCGCGGGGCAGGCGGTAGAAGGTGTTGTTGATCTCGACGCTGCTCAGCCGGCGCGAGTAGTAGGCCAGCATCTTGTTGGCCGGCAGCTTCTCGGGGTAGAAGGGTCCCTTCCATTCCTTGTAGGAGAAGCCGCTGGTGCCGGTCCAGAGTCTCATTGTGTGCGGCCTTGTCTTCGGGCTCGCCACCAGCGCGGCGCGGTGGTCGCGTGCACGTCGTAGCGGTGCCGCAGGTCGATGATGTCGCGGGGAGAGCCGAGGATCGTCAAGCGGTCACCCTGTTCAACAACGGTGTCGTCGTGGGGCACGACGAGCTGTCCGCGCCGCCGGATCATCGCGGCGAGCGTGCTCTCGGGCAGCGCCATGTCCGCTATGGTCATGCCGGCCAGCGTGCTGCTCGCCCCTTCCGGCATCACCTCGACGACGAGCATGCGTTCGTCGCGCAGCATGACCTCGCGCAGCTCCAGGTTGTCCTCGGCCTCGAGCCACTCGGTCAGGAAGCTCTCGTCGTCCACGCGGCCCGCGATCTGGGCCAGGATGCGCAGATGGCGGCCGTGGTCGGCCGCGGGGCTCGCGAGGAAGAACGCGGCCTGGATGGCTTCGTCTTCGGCCGGGGCCACGTCGGGCTCGCCGGTGTCGATCTCGATCCCGCCGCGAACGCGGGCGAGCACCATGCGCGGCCCCGGGATGGAGTCGAGGTGCAGGTGCGGCAGGACGACGCCCTGGGACATCGGTGTGAGGCCGGTGCCCACGCCTTCGAGCAGTCCCTGCGCAAGAACGGCGGTACTCACCCCCAGCTGTTGCGAGAGCGCCTGTGACGCGCGGTCCACCAGCCGTGAGAAGGGAACTGCGCCCTCGTAATCCAGAACATCCGAAGACGCGATGAGCCTCTCGAAGGGGTCGGCGTCGCGCACGCCCTTCTCCTTCAGGATCTGGCGCAGCTCGCGCTCCAGCCCCTGGTTGCGCTGCTGACCCAGCCGCTCGAAGACGTGGTAGATCGCGCCCTCGCGGCGGACGTGGTCGCGAGCGTAGATGCCGTACCAGAGGATGCCGAAGGCGACGAACACGACGCTGAGCAGGGTGGCCATCCAGCCCATCTGGACGATCAGCGGGAGCGGGATGACGATGCCCACGATCTGAACCCACGGGTAGAAGGGGGCGCGGAAGCCCGGGTCGTAGGGCGCGAGGCCGCTTTCGCGCATGACGATCACGGCGAGGCACGC
Source organism: Gemmatimonadota bacterium (assembly GCA_009844885.1). Taxonomy (GTDB): domain Bacteria; phylum Gemmatimonadota; class Gemmatimonadetes; order Longimicrobiales; family Gaopeijiaceae; genus Bin94. The sequence goes on along the minus strand of VYAQ01000202.1, from coordinate 29,431 downwards.
CAGCGCGAACATGATGAGCTGGAAGGCGCTCGCGAGCTTCGCGATACCGGACGGGTCGAAGAGCGACAGCCACAGGACGATCAGCCCCACCGTCGCAAGGACGGCTACCCAGGGCGTGCCCCAGCGGCTGATGCGGCGGAGCGCGGCCGGCAGCACGTGATCGCGGCTCATGGCCAGCGGGTAGCGGCTCGCGGACAGGACACCGGCGTTGCCCACCGAGGTGAAGGCCAGGATGGCTGCCACGGTCATGACGGCCTCGCCGGTCGGGCCCGCGACCACTCTGGCCATGGACGCCGCGGGCGCCAGGTCGCCCTCGCCCACGGATAGCGCGTCCACGCCGACCGCCCCCACCATGGCCCAGGTGCCCAGCACATAGACGAGCAGCACGGTCGCGAACGCCAGCAGCATGCCCAGCGCGAGGTTGCGGTCCGGGTTCTTCACCTCTTCCGAGACCGAGGCCACGTGGGTAAGCCCCATGTAGGACACGATCACCAGTCCCACGGTGGCGAAGAACGGCGAGGTGCCCAGGTCGAAGGCGCCGTCGAAGGCCCCGGGGTCCACGGCCGTGACGCCGGCCCCGATCAGCCAGCCGAGCATGGCCAGCAGAACCACGGTCATTACACGCTGCACCGCGCTTGTCGCCTTGGCGCCGAAGAGATTGACCGCGGCGAAGCCCGCCGCGAAGGCGAACGCGATCGGCCCGGCGGGTGCCTCGGGGAAGTAGACCTGCAGATAGGCGCCGAGGCCCACCAGCGCGAAAGCGGACTTGAGCGTCAGGGTCGTCCAGGTGCCGAAGCCGCCGATCGCGCCCACCCGCTGACCCATGCTCCGGTCGAGGAAGTAGTAGATGCCGCCGGCCCGGGGCATTGCGGTCGACAGCTCCGCCATGCTGAGGATGCCCGGAAGGAGCACGAGACCCGCCAGCAGGTATGCGAAGGGGATGGCGCTCCCGGCCTGCGCCGCAGCGAGTCCGGGCAACAGAAAGAAACCGGAACTGAGGGTCGCGCCGGTCGCGATCGCGTACACGTCGAAGAGACCGAGTTCGCGCTTGAGTGTCGCCATGGCTCCCGGTTGTCGGTGGTGGGTGGTCGCCTCCCATACGATAGCCGGGCGCTTGCTCCGCGGGCGAATCTCCCCGAGTATGCCCCGCATGAGACATCCCCCCGGGAGGCCCCGCGCCGTTACGCTGGCCGCGCCCGCCGCGATCGCAATTGCGCTCGTGACCGCCTGTGCCGGTTCGCTCGAGCTCACCCCTTCGGACGCGGCCACCGTGCTTTCCGGCCACCACCTCGACCACCCCAACCCCGCGCTTCCCGGCCCCCACGGCGTCCTCACCCTCTACTACGGGAGCGGCACGGACAAAAACCGCCTCGAGTACCGCGACTCGGTGGCGATCGTGACCGAGACCGTGGACGCCTCGACGCTCGTGAGCCTCGGTGCCTCCGCGGAATCGCGGAACAGCTACTGGGGGTTCTCGCCCGACAGCTTCCCGATCAACGCGCGCGTCTGGTACCCCGACGACCCCGGCCCGCACCCGCTCGTCCTGGTCGTGCACGGCAACCACAACATGCGCGACTTCTCAGACCCCGGGTACGACTGGCTCGGCGAGCTCCTGGCCAGCCGCGGCCATATCCTGGCGTCGGTGGACATGAACTTCATCAACGGCGGGATCCGCCAGGAGAACGACGGACGCGGCTGGCTGCTGCTCAAGCACCTGCAGGCCTGGCGGCGCTTCAACGAGGACCCGGACGGGCCCTTCCACGGCCGGGTCGACATGGGCAACATCGCGCTCATCGGGCACTCCCGCGGCGGTGAGGCGGTGGCCCTCGCGGCCGCCTTCAACCGCCTGACCCGCTACCCGGACGACGCCTCGCTCGAATTCGACTTCGGCTTCGACATCAAGTCGGTGATCTCGATCGCCCCCGTGGACGGCCAGTACCTGCCCGCCGACCAGCGGGCCCCGCTCAGCGACATCAACTACCTGGTCTTTCACGGCTCACACGACGGCGACGTGACGAGCTTTCATGGGCTGCGCCTCTTCAACCGCGTGCGGTTCACGCCCGGGCGGGACAGCGACATGTTCAAATCGGCCGTATACGTCTACCGGGCCAACCACGGGCAGTGGAACACCGTCTGGGGCGCGCACGACAACGGTCCGCGGAGCGCCCGCATCCTCGAACTGCGGGGGCTGCTCGCGCCCGAGGACCAGCGCGAGTTCGGGCGCGTCTTCGTCTCGGCGTTCCTGGACATCACGCTGAAGGGCGACGACCGCTACCGGCCGCTCTTCCGCGACCACCGCGTGGCGGGCGGCTGGCTGCCGAAGACCATGTACATCACGCGGTTCATGGATTCGTCGTTCCGGCCGCTGGCCGACTTCGAAGAGGATATCGACGTGACGACCGGTTCGGCCCCCGGGGTGACCCTTCACGGCGCCGACTTCAGCACCTGGCGCGAGGGCCGCCTGGAACTCCGCTCGAGCAACCGCCCGACAACCTCTTCGTCCCAGCTCAACCAGGCGCTGTGGCTCGGCTGGAACAACAGCTACCGCGGCTCCGACGACCCCGCGCCTCCGTCCGCTTTCACCATTGCGCTGCCCGCCGGACTGGCGCAGGAGTGGGCCATCGGGGCCGAAACCACCCTCGAGATGCACGTGGGTGGCCTCGATGACGAGCCGGGACCCCGCAGGCATCCCGACGCCGACGAGGCGGAGGAGGAGCAGGGGGATGAGGGCGACCGAGACCGCGCTGCCGCCGAGGCCGACCGGGACCGTCGCGGCGACCGCGGCGGCGACGAGGAGAAACCGCCTCTGCAGCTGACCATCGCGGCGATCGACGCGGACGGCGACACCGCGCGGGTGAGCCTCACCGACTACGGCCCGTTGCGCAGACCGCTCACGATCCGCGTCCTGCGGCGCAGCGACCTGGAAGGCGACCGCTTCGGCAACCCCTGGGAGCTGGTGCTGCAGCACTTTTCCATCCCGCTGGGCGACTTTGTGGCCGGCAACCCGGCCTTCAACCCGGCTGCTCTCCGCGCGGTGGCGCTGGTCTTCGACGGAACCGACGCAGGCACAGTGGTGGTAGATGACGTGGGGTTGGCGCAGCTCCACCAGGGATTCCGGGCGGCGCGCGTGCCGCGGCGGTGAGTGCCCTGGTTCCCTTGATACCAGGCCGCGATGCTGAAACAGACGGTCTTTCTGGTTGTCGGCGCGGCTTTGGCAGGCGCGTGCGCAGAGGCCGCAGTTGAGCCGTCCGAGGCAGTCAACCACGCGCCGGCCGCAGTGGGTACCATCCCCGACCAGAGTGTGCACATCGGCGCAGCCGATACACTCGATGTCTCGAAATACTTCAGCGACCCGGACGGGGACGTACTGACCTACGCGGTGGAAACTTCGGACGCGGGCGTGGCGGTGGCGGCCGTGTCCGGCAACTCGGTCATCCTTTCCGGGGTCGCGGAGGGAGCCGCGACGGTCTCGGTCACGGCACGCGACCCGGGCGGGGCGTCGGCGCAGCAGAGCTTCAGCGTTTCCGTATTCCCATCCCTGGCATCCATCACGGTGTCCCCATCAGCCGACACGGTCGCGCCGACCGAGGTGCTGTGGCTTGCCGCAACCGGCAGAGACGCGAACGGCGAAGTGGTGGAGGGTGTTGATTTCAAGTGGACGTCGAGCAACGCGTCAGTGGCGCGGGTCATGCCACCATCGTTCCTCAGCTCACTTTCGGACTCGGTGCGCATCCAGGGAGAGTTGGAGGGCACAGCCACGATCACCGCCGCCGGTGGAGGAACATCGGGGACTGCGGCGATTGCGGTTGTGAATCCGGATCCGGCGGCCTTGAGGGCGCTCCATGCGGCAACCGGGGGGCCCGGCTGGAGGCGCGACGCCAACTGGCTCAGCGACGAGCCCCTCGCGCTTTGGGACGGCGTCGAGGTGGACATCTATCACCGTGTCGTCGGGCTCTACCTGCAGAACAACGCGCTGACCGGCGAGATCCCGCCGGATATGGGCAAAGTGACCTTCCTGAAGGAACTGGCCTTGAGCGAGAACCCGAACCTGTCCGGGCCGATTCCGGACAGCTTCGGCGAGCTTCGGGCGCTGCAGGTATTCACTGCGACCGATACCGGGCTGTGCGTCCCTCCCCACCCCGATCTGCTGGAATGGCTGGACCGCCTGGACAAGGCCTGGATCCGACGATGCGACGTGGAAGCGAGGCTGGCCTACCTGACGCAAGCCGTGCAGTCGCGCAGCTTCCCTGTCCCGCTCGTTGCCGGCGACCCCGCCCTGCTGCGTGTGTTTCCCTTGGCGAACCGCGCCACGGACGCCGGCATTCCGCCCGTGCGCGCCACCTTCCACCTCGTGGACGGCACCGCGCATGTAGTGGAGATACCAGGCAGCGACACACCGATTCCAACGACCGTTGCCGAGGCGTTGTTGTCGAAGAGCGCCAATGCCGAGATCGATGGCATGCTCGTGCAGCCGGGCCTGGAGGTCGTGATCGAGATCGATCCGGAGGGGACGCTGGACCCCGGGCTGGGTGTCACGAAGCGAATCCCGGAGAATGGCCGCATGAACGTGGACATTCGGGCCATGCCGGTCTTCCGCCTGACGTTGATTCCATTCCTGCTGGACGTGGCGCCGGACTCATCGGTGCTCGCGATCACGCAGGCAATGGCGGACGACCCTTTGAATCACGTGCTGCTGGGGAAGACACGAACGCTTCTGCCTGTGGGTGACATGGAGGTTGTGCTGCACGACCCGGTGGTGATCTCAAGCAGCGTTTCCGAGCGAGTACTGGGGGAAACGGAACTGATTCGGGTTATGGAGGCGGGTACCGGCCACTACCTGGGGACGATGACCGGACGAGTCGCGGACCACCACGGGAGAGCGTATCAGGATGGCCGTTCGACCTTCTCGGTGGTCGATCGTGGGGCACGGTCGGAGTTCGTCATCGCTCACGAACTGGGTCACAACATGGGTCTGCAGCATCCGCCCGGTTGCAGAGCGGGTAACCCGGACAACGCGTTTCCGCACTCCGGTGGTTCGATCGGGGCGTGGGGGTACGACTTCCGCTTCGGGGGAGTCCTCGTACCACCTGGCACGGGCGACCTCATGTCCTATTGCAACTATGACTGGGTCAGCGACTATCACTTCACCAACGCAGTGCGGTATCGACTGGCGGACGAGGGACCGAGTCCGGCCCCGGCTGGCCCGCCAACCAGGTCGGTCCTGCTTTGGGGAGGCGTCAGCGACTCGGGCCAACCGTATCTCGAGCCGGCGTTCGTCGTCGATGGGCCGGCTGCCCTGCCGGAATCCGGGGGAGCGTACGAGATCAGCGGGCGAAGCTCGGCGGGCGAGCAGCTGTTCTCGCTGAGCTTCGACATGCGGAAAGTGGCCGATGCCGACGGCAGCTCCAGCTTCGCCTTCATGATCCCGGCGGAGTCCGGGTGGGACGCGAATCTTGCGCGCATTCGGCTTTCGGGTCCGGGAGGCACGACCGCCATCGACCGGGATACCGATCGTCCGGTGACCATCCTGCGGGATTCCCGGACGGGCCGGATTCGCGGCATTCTGCGCCATCTGCTGCCCGGTGAGCCTACGAAGGCAGGTGCGGTGGCGCCGCTGCTGCGTACGCCGGGAATCGAGGTGCAAACCAGCCGGGGCATCCCCGACATCCCGGTCTGGCGGCGCCCTTCTACCTGAACGCGATCCCGATGCTGTGCGACGACGCGCCGAGATCGTCGTGGCGGTACTCGCGATGCGCGTAGTCGATGCGGATGCGGTCACCTTCGAACCCGAATCCGAACGTGAGCGGTGAGCCGTCTCCCTCCACCACCCGGACCGCCCCGATCCGCACGATGAACACCCGGCGCTGAACGGGCCACCACGCGACCTCCAGTCCACCGCCCGGCACGATGTCCCCGTCGCCGTCGCGCGCGATCTGGACCGCGCCGCCAATGTCGAGCGGCCCCACCGGAGCCCGCCCGGCCGTTCCGGCGCCGACCACCACGCGCCGCGCCAACGGCACCTCGTGACGGCCCAGCTTCAGCCCCCGCCCCAGGTTCTGCACGGTAAGGGCCGTGACCACACGCCCGACCGACCTGGCCGCGCCGAGATCGACCGCCACCGTGTTGCCGCCCAGCCCGCCCAGGCGCTGGCCGACCAGCTTGGCCGCGACCCCGATGTCCACGCTGAACAGCTCATCGGCGAACCCCAGCGCCGCCACGTACTCGGATGCGGACATGTGGCCGCCCCCGATCAGGACGGCCGCGTCGCGGGGAAGCGCCAGCGGCGATTCGGCGGAGGTCCCGTACTCAAGGAAGGAAACGCCGGCCGCGATGCTGCCCCCCAACCAGGCCCGGCTGCCGCTCAGCGCGAGGTGTGCGGCCCCGCCGATCATCGTCCGGGAACCGCCGAACCCCTCGCCCGCGATCAGGCCCGGGTGATGAAAGACCGCGTTCGCTCCCGTCCCGGCCCAGAACGCCCCGCCGAGGGCCATGGCCCGGGTGCTCGAGGACAGCTCGAGGATGAGTGGGCCCGGGACCGGATCCGCGCCGTTCGCGTCCTGGGCCCGCAGGGGCTCATTCCGGGACGCAAGCATGGCGAGGACGAGAATAGCTGCAGAGAGAACGACTCGACGGTCGTGACACGCCATTGCGACTGGCTCCGTGTTTCGAGAATCGGAGGCGTCAACTGTGGCGACCTCCGACCCCGGCCGTCAATCACCACACGCTTCCAGCTACCCGGCCTCCAGAGCCAGGGTCCGCATGCACCCGGAACACCGGATCACGACCCTGTCGCGGACGTAGGAGACGTCCGCCCGCGTCCGGGTGCGGATCACCGAACAGCGCCCGCCGCAACGGGGACACACCGGATTCTCCACCCCGTCGGCAACGCTCCGAAGCAGCGCCCGCTTTTCCCGCTCGTGAAATGGTTTCATGTTCAACGGTATCGTCGCCCGGAGTGTCTCATGAGTCTGGCGGCGCGACCCTGCGTTTGCGCACTCGTCACCTCCACGCCCCGACACCGGGACGACCGGTTCCCAACGGAAGATTACGCATTCGATGATAGCACTACTTACGACAATGACCCTTGCAACGGCCGCAGCCGGGCAGGAAGCAGCCCTGCGCCAGGCCGGCTCGGCCGATGGTGGCGGGGGCGACCCGCGCGACGCAATCATCTACGACGGCAGCGCGGGGCAGTTGGACGTACCGAGCCCCTGGGTGGCAGACGCCCCGATCGACATCGACGGCGAGATCGATGAGGCCGTCTGGGAGAGCGCCGCGCTTCTCACGGGCTTTACCCAGTTCGACCCGGTTGAGGGCGTGCCCGCAACCCAGCGCACGGAAGCGCGCGTGCTGCTGACGGACGACGCGATCTACTTCGCCGTCAAGGCCTACGACGACGTTGAAGGTGGCGTCCGGGCCACGCTTGGCGACCGCGATTCGTACGGCTTTTCCGACGACTATGTGCGCTTCATCGTGGACACCTTCAACGACCGGCGGCGGGGCTACGTGATCATGGTCAATCCCCTGGGCGTGCAGCAGGATGGCTTGTGGGTTGTTGGCGGCGGCGGCAGGAGGGAGCGCCGCTGGGGAGCTCCCATCGACTGGAATCCCGATTTCGTCTGGGATTCGGAGGGGCAGGTCTTCGACTGGGGCTACGCGGTCGAGGTGAGGGTTCCGCTCAAGAGCATCAGGTTCCGGGAGGACGAGGTCCAGGATTGGGGACTGCAGGTCGAGCGCCGTATCGCGCGCAACGGCTACTCGGAGTCGTGGGCACCGGTCACGGCCAACGTGGCCAACAAGATGGAGCAGTTCGGCCGGCTCACCGGATTGCGCGGCCTGGATCGGGGTTTGTTTCTGGAGGTCAACCCGGTGCAGACCTTTTCCAGGCAGGGGGTCTACGACGGCGACTCCGGGGGACTCCAGCGCGGTGGAATCGACGGCGATTTCGGTCTGAACGTCACCTACGGAATCACCTCCAACCTGACCCTGGACGGAACGTACAACCCGGACTTCTCACAGGTCGAAGCCGACGCCGGACAGATCGCCGTCAATGAGCGCTTCGCTCTATACCTCCGCGAGATGCGGCCCTTCTTCCTCGAAGGGACAGAGATCTTCCGGCTGCCTCAACAGCTGGTGTACACCCGGTCGATCGTAAATCCGGTGGCCGGTGCCAAGGTGCAGGGCAAGATCGGCAGCTTCAACGCCGGACTGCTCAGCGCCGTGGACGATGTCGCCAACCCGGACGGTTCCGGAACTCAGGCCAATCCCGTCGTCAACATGCTGCGTGTCCGACGGGATCTCGGCACCACTTCCAACATCGGAATGGTGTATACCGACCGGACCTACGAGGGTGACCGCTACAACCGGCTGTTGGGAATCGACGGAAGGTTCCAGTTCCGGGACCGCTACACCATTTCGCTGCTGGCGGCGGGCAGCCGCACGGCGGAAGGAACCCCGGAAAGGCTGGGCGGCTCCCTCGTCTCCGGGCAGTTCGGCCGGTCGGGCCGCAACCTGCAGTTCGACGCGAGCATGTTGAACGTCAGCGACGATTTCCTGGCGGGCAGCGGCTTCATCCGGCGCACCGGCACCACGCAGCTGCGGTCGTCGATCAGCTACAACTTCCGCGGCCAGCCCGGCGACCTGATCGAGCGCTGGGGTCCAAGCATCGAGACGGAGGGATTCTGGGACCACGATGCCTTCTGGCAGCGCGGATGGGCCGAGGAGCGGCGGGTACGGTTGGGTGGAAGCGTCTCGTTCCGCAACAACATCACGATCTTCGGGAACTACTCCCGGTCCTACTTCCAGTTCAACGCGACGGACTATCAGGGCTTGTTCGCGATGTCGCCCGACGGACGGTCGACACCCTTCGTTCCCGACCAGTCCTTCTTCCAGGGCCTCAACTCGGGGACCGTTTTCATCTGGGTCAGTCCCTTTGACAAGATCCGATCCAACATCCGGGTGACCCGCTCGGAGACTCCGCTCTTCGACTTCATCACCGATACGCCCGTCGACATCGCCGATTCCTGGTCCGCCGACGCCAGCCTGGACCTCTTCCTTACGACGAGTTTCAGTTCGGAGCTCGGGGTCCGCCATTCCAGCCTGTACCGACAGCGCGACGGTTCGCTCTACTCGAGCGCTACGATTCCGAGATTCCGGGCCCAGTATCAGTTCAACCGGGCCCTCTTCTTCAGAACCATCGTGGAGTACGGCAGTCAGAAGAGGGGCATCCTGATGACTCCGGCCGCCGGGAGCGAAGTCTCCTACTGTTCGAGCACATCGTGCCGTACGCTGGGGGGGTCGGAGTCCAACGACTTCTCAGTCGAGACGCTGCTGAGCTACGAGCCAACCCCGGGGACGGTCTTTTTCATCGGATACACACGGCTCATGGAGGACCTGGCAGCGTTCCGCTTCCGTGACTTCCGTCCCGAGGCGGAGGGGGTCTTCGTGAAACTTTCCTACCGCTTCAGGGGGTAGGGAGACGCACAGCCCGGATAGCCCCGGCAATAAAGGAGATCAATAAATGCAGATGGTGAGGACTTTGGGCGCGGTCGCGGTCACGGGAGCCGTAAGTGTCGTGTTGTTGAAGCTGCTGGTGGCGGCCGCGATTCCCCTGCTCGGGATGTTGTTCGGATTCATGGCCCTGGCCTTCAAGATCGGTCTCTTCGTCGCGGCCGGCTACCTCCTTTACCGGATGTTCCGGCGCCGCCGGGACGAAATGGCGGCCTGACCGGGCGCCGATCCCTCCCAGGCGGGCGGCCTCCGCCGGCCGGCCGCCTGTCCTTCGCCCGGTCGTAGTCCACGCGCAGGCTGCGCCCGGCCAGCGTGGTGCCGTTGAGCGCCGAGATCACCTTCTTCGCATCGCCTTCCCTCACCTCGATCAGGGAATGGCTTTCGCGCACATCGATCCTGCCGACCCTGTTGCCCGGAACGCCGGATTGGTTCGTCAGGGCCCCGAGCAGTTCGCGCGGTCCGACCTCGTCGCGCTGGCCCGCCGACACGAACAGCCTGACCCAGCTCTCCGGCGCGGCCGCGCTGCCTGCGCCCACGGCGGCAGCGTCCTTCTTCGGCGTCTTGCGGTCGAGCAACAGAAGGGCGGCGGCGGCCATTTCGGCGGCCGAAAAGCGGTCCAGCAGCGACTCCACGAGCAGATAGTAGGGCGCGATCTCCGGGGCCCGCGCCGCTCCATGAAGGTCGTCGGCCAGCTGGTCCAGCGTCGCGGAGACGCGTTGCGGGCGGGCCGGGCGCAACCGTTTGAGGGTGAAGCCCGCTTCGGCGGCCACGCCCTTCAGGTGCGTCAGCTCGCGAATCTCCGCCAGCACTCGGGCCGGACCGCCGGCGCCGTGACGGATCGTCGCGACTTCGGCGCCGGGGGGCACCAGGGCCGACAGGGTCGCGATGGCGGCGGGATCGGTTGCAGCGTCCAGCGCTGCCCGCCCGGCTGCGTCCTCGCCGGGCGAGATCCACACGGGTACGGACTCGTCGCCCGGCGGTCCGGGCTGGTACCCGTGGGTGGCGAGGAAATCGCCCAGGTCTGCCGCGTGATCGGCCGAAGTCGTGAAAACCAGGACGTGGCGCACCGGATCCTGAAGCAATTCGGCCGTCTGGTCCAGCGCGGCCTCGGCGCGGTCGCCGGCGGTCACCACCACTTGCAGCGTGCGCGCTTGGTCGCCGGTCGCGGCGTGGCGTCTCCGCCCCCGAGTGCGATGTTTCGTGCTGCCTGCGTCGCGACCGACCGTCGTGCCGGGCCGTGGACCGGGAGGTACGCTGACGGCGCGCCGCGTAAACCGTTTTGCCAGCGAGTGCAGCGCGGGGCCGAACGGCAAGCCGCACACGATGCGCTGGCAGTCGCCGGGCAGGCCCCCGAGAAAGGCCTCCAGGTGATCGGCCGCGACGCTGGCGACGACCCCGTCGCCGTCGTGGAACACGACAGCCCGAAGGTGTTTCAGTGCAACCGTGCCATCGTACACGGCCGGGAAGCGGTCGGCGGGCACCACGAGGAAATCGGCCCGCTCGGGGAGATTCCACCGGTGGGTGAGTGCCGCCGCGCGTGCGCCGGCCGCCTCGCACAGGCCTGCGAGCGAGCGCGCGAGTTCGGTGGCCTGACGCTGGCCCGTGCAAAGAACGAGGCAGGAGGGGGAGCCCGCACCCGCTTCGAGGCGTTCGCTCAGGGGGGCGGCGTAGGCCACCATCGTGCCGCTCCCGGGACCCGCCCGGCCGAGCAGATCGTTGCCACGGGCGATGACGGGGATGGCCGCAGCCTGGAATGGCGTCGGCGTCTCGATCCCCTCGGCCGCGAGCGCAGCCACGGTCTCGGGGCCGAGCGGCAGTTCGTCGAAGGAGGCGGGGTCGGCCATGGGTGCCTGGTGGTCCGGCGCTTGCCCCGCTGCCGGTGCGCGCGGGACGGCCTCGGTCACTGTACCGTGTCCGGGTCGCCCGACCCGGGACCGCCCGCGTCGCCGTATTCGTACGGCAAGCAGTTCAGAAAGCGCTGGATCTCGTAATCCATGCGCGACGTACGCAACCGGTCGGTGCGGGCCGTCACCTCGGTGAAGGGGCCGTGCCGGTGCGCGCTCAGGACGACCGTGCCCTCGTCGCCGGTGTACGTGGCCCCATGGGATGTGTGCTTCGACCGCTTCAGGCCGATGTAGGCGGGCAGCCATTCCTCGGCCTTCTGCAGCACGTCCGCCGGCGGCAGTGCCGTCTTGCGCTCGTATCCGGCCATTTCCTTGCCGTCACTCCTCTTTGTCTGCAAACAGTTCGACCCCGACCCAGCGCGTCCACTCCGACACCCGCGCGGCCGACTTCAATCCCTCGATGCGCCGCGTTCCGTGCACGACGGCCGGAACCTCCGCCACGTTCCGGTTCTTCGCAAGTTCCCGGTGCCGCCGCACGGTCGCGGCAAAGCGATCCACATCGAGCGCCGCCTTGGCTCCGGAACGGTCCAGTCCGGCCGCGGCCGCGATCTCGACCAGCAAATCTATCCGCCCAATGTCCCTTCGGGCGACAAAGTGGGCTTCGAACAGGGCTCGGCGCACCGCGTGGTAACAGTCCTCTCCCCGCGCGAACTCCGTGAGTTCGTGGGCCTTGTGGGTCCAGGGAACGAAGCTCGGCGCGTTCATCGGGAGGCCCCGCTCTCTCGCGCTGGCGGCGGTCAGGGCATGGTAGGATCGCCAATCGGGGTCCGCCGGATCGACCAGTGACCGGGGAGGAGGCCGCAGCTCGAAGGCGTGCCACTCGCAACGGTCGGCGACGCCCGTTTCGTCCAGCAGATGGCTGGCGAGGTACGATCCGGGATCCGTGAAGTCGAAGAAAAAGACGGGCGTCGGGGTGGCCATGTGACAGGTCGGGGGTCAGCGGGTGCGGGGTTGCCAAGGCACCGGGCTGTACCGATTGTCGGACGTGCGCGGGCGGGACTTCATCACCATAAGACTAACCCATGACCTACTCCGAAAACATCGCGAAGCTGCGGCCCTCGGCCACCGTTGCCGTGAGCACCCTGGCGAAGAAGCTGGCGGCCGAGGGGCGGGACATCATCAACCTGAGCGCGGGGGAGCCCGACTTCGACACGCCGGAGCCGGTCGCGGGGGCGGGGATCGAGGGTATTCGCCAGGGACGCACGCGGTACACTCCGGCGGCGGGGCTTCCGGAGCTGCGCGCGGCCGCGGCCGAGTACATGACCGCCGGGACGGACTATCCGGCCGACCCGGCACGCGTGGTGGTTTCGGCGGGGGCGAAACAGTCGCTCTTCAATGCGTGCTTCTGCCTGTTCGGGCCGGGCGACGACGTGCTCATCGGATCGCCGTACTGGACCTCTTACCCCGAGATGGTCACCCTGGCCAGAGCCGACTCGGTGCCGGTGATGGGGAGCGAGAAACGCGACTTCCTGCTCACGCCCGACGACCTGGAAGCGGCCGCCACCGCCAACGCGAGGGGGCTGATCCTGTCGTCGCCCTCGAACCCGACCGGGGCCGTCTACTCGAAGGCCGAGCTGGCCGCGATCGCGGAGTGGGCGGGTGCGCGCGGCATTACCCTGATCTCCGACGAGATCTACCAGGAGATCTACTACGGCGAGGGGGTCAAGGCGCCGGGCGCGCTCGACCTCGACCCGGACCGGGTGGGCGACCTGGTGGTGACGAACGGCATGTCGAAGGCCTTTGCCATGACGGGGTGGCGGGTGGGCTTCTCGTACACGACCCGCGAGCTGGCGGCCAGGATGTCGGCGCTGCAGAGCCATGTGTCGCTGAACGCGGCGACCCCTTCGCAGATCGCCGCGCTGAAGGGCCTGACGCGGGGTGAAGAGGGAGCGCGCGACCGGGACCGCATGGTCGCCGCGTTTCGCCGCCGCCGGGACCTGGTGGCGCGCCTCTTCGACGAACTCCTTCCCGGGTGTTCGTATATCCGCCCCGGAGGCGCGTTCTACCTGTACTTCCGAGTGGACGGGCTCTTCGACGACGAGGTGACGTGCGCCGGTGACGTGTGCACGCGCGTCCTGGAGGAGGCGGGCGTGGCGATCGTGCCGGGCGAGGCGTTCGGGGACGCGCGGTACGCACGCATGAGCACGGCGTCTTCGGACGAGGAGATCGAGGAGGGCGTGCGGCGCATGGCGCGGGTGCTGGCGCGGGCGTGAGCGGTCGCGACGGTCACGACGGGGTGGAGGACCGCGTTCCGTCGGGCGCGCCGGACCCCTCGGAACTGGATCACGACGCGCTCGATCTGTACGTCCAGCGCCACTTTTCTGGCGAGGATGCCGTGCTGCGCGAGATACGCCGCCGCGCGGACGAGGCCGGGATGCCCCGGATCCAGCTTCCGCCCGCCACCGCGCGCGCCGTCCATGTGCTGGTCAGGGCGGCCGGCGCGCGCCGCGTCCTGGAGGTGGGCACCCTGGCGGGGTATTCGGCGGTCTGGATCGCACGGGCGCTCCCTTCGCACGGCGAACTGATCACGATCGAGATCAACGCCGACCACGCCGCGGTCGCGCGCGAATCGGTCGAGGCGGCGGGCCTGAGCGACCGCGTCGACATACGCGTCGGGGACGCGGTTGCGGTGATGTCCGGGCTGGGACCCGACGGTTCGTTCGATGTGGTCTTCCTGGACGCTGACAAGGAGCGCTACACCACCTACCTGGAAATGGCCGCGGGGCTGCTCCGGCCCGGTGGGTTGCTCATGGCCGACAACGCGTTTTGGGCTGGCCGGGTGCTGGATCCCGATTCCGACGAACTGGCGGCGCAACTGGACCGCTTCAACCGAGTCGTCTCGGCGGACACCCGGTTCGACGCCACGATCCTGCCCGTCGGAGACGGCCTGCTGCTCGCAGTGCGGCGCTAGCCGAGCACAGCCTGGGCAGCCCTCGCGACCGCCGCCGCGTACCCGCCTCCGAAAAGACGCGCGTGAACGAGGAGCGGATAGAGCTGGTAGGCCGGCAGGCGACGCTCGTGATCCGGTAGCAGCGGCCACACGGCTTCGTAGGCATTCCGGAATCGCGCGGGGAAGCCGCCGAAGAGCCGGCACATGGCGAGGTCCACCTCGCGGTGGCCGACGTAGACAGCCGGGTCGATCAGGAACGGCAGGGGGTCCGCGTCCGGCACCGTCTGCCTCCGGCCGAACAGGACGTTGCCCGACCAGAGGTCGCCGTGCAGCAATGAGGGCCCGTCGGCGGTGGCCGCGGGGGCAAGCAGGTCGCTCATCCGGGCCGCGGCCCGTTCCACCAGCGCGAGTCGGCTCCGCGACAGGGTTCCGTCGCCACCCAGCTCCCGTGCAAGCGGCAGGATGCGCAGTTCGGTCCAGAATTCCGCCCAATCGTCCGTCCATCGGTTTGGCTGGGGCAGCGATCCGATGACGTTGTCGCCGTGCCAGCCGAACCCGGGTGCATGCCCGACAGGAATCGACCGGCCTTGGCGCGTGCGGTGCAGTCTCGCCAGGCGATGCCCCAGTTGCGCCCACGTGTCTCCGGTCGCCCTGGCCTCCTCGATCCACTCCAGAAGCAGCCAGGGGGCTTCGTCCCCGTCGCCGCCGACCGCGATGACACGCGGGACCTCGACGGCGCCCGAGTCGGCCAGCGCGGACAGCCCCTCCGCCTCCATCCGGAAGAAGTCTCTACCGGCACCGGCATTCCACTTGAGGCAGAAACTGCCTCCGGCTGTACACATCTTCAGCGCATTGTTGATGCATCCTCCGCCGATGGGCCGCACGGACTCCACCGACGACCGGTCCAGACCCGCGGCGCGACAGGCGCTTTCGAGTACGGCCTCGACCACTCGCGCCACACCCTCAGCGATCCGGCCTGGCCAGTTCCTCGAGCAGCGCGCGACAGGCCCGCTCCAGGATGCGGTAGACCTGTTCGAAGCCACCCGGCCCCCCGTAGTAGGGGTCGGGCACGTCGGGATCGCTGCCGCTCGGGTCGTAGTCGCGCATCATGACAATGCGGGCCCGGTTCCGGCCGCCATGTGGCGCTGCGCCGCTGCCACGGCCGTAACGCCGACGCCCGCGGTCCCACCGCGTCCCGCCGTCCCGCAGCCGCTCCAGCGAGCGCTGATTGCTCCTGTCCATGGCCACGATCACATCGAATCGTCCGAAGTCGTCCATGACAGCCTGGCGGGCGGTCCCGGTCAGGCGCACACCGTGCGATGCCGCGACGGCGATGGAACGGGAGTCGGGAGGCTCGCCCGTGTGCCAGGCCCCGGTGCCGGCCGAATCGACCTCGAATCGGTCGGCCAGCCCGCGGAGCGCCGCCTGGTGGCTGAAGATCCCCTCGGCCAGCGGTGAGCGGCAGATGTTCCCGAGGCAGACGAAGAGGACGGAGGTCTTGGAGTCGGACATTCCTGAAGGTATTACATTGGTCGGGGACCGAAGCGCACGGCGCGGTTCTTTCCAGTCGGGGACCGGAGCGCATGGCGCGGATCCCTCCACCAAGAAACAGCATTTGACCGAACCAACGGAATTCTCGGGCTTCGGCCTTTCTGAAACGCGCCTGGCCGCGGTAGAAGCTCAGGGGTGGACGCAGCCGACCTCCATCCAGCGGCAGGCGATCCCCCTGGTCATGAGCGGCCGGGACGTCGTCGGCATCGCCCGCACCGGCACAGGCAAGACCGGCGCGTTCATGCTCCCCGCGCTGGAGCGGCTGGCCGAGGGAGGGGGACTTCAGGTGCTGGTCCTGTGTCCCACGCGGGAGCTGGCGCAGCAGGTCCGCGACGACACCGACGCTCTGGCGCTGGGCACGGGCATACGCTCGACCGTGGTGTGCGGCGGGGTCGCGTACGGGCCCCAGGTGGATGCCTTCAAGCGCGGAGACGAGGTCATCGTCGCCACACCCGGCCGGCTGATCGATCTGCAGAATCGCGGCACGGCGAAGCTGAAGAGCGTGCGGTTCCTGATTCTGGACGAGGCCGACCGGATGCTCGACATGGGATTCCGTCCCCAGATCGAGGAGGTGGTGCGGGGTCTGGGCAAGCGGCCGCAGACCCTGCTTTTCTCGGCTACGATGCCGAACGCGGTCCACGACCTGGCGCTGCGCATGACCCGGGATCCCGCCTGGGTCGAGGTGACCCCATCGGGTACGCTGGCACAGGGCATTTCGGAGATCGCGTATTCGGTTCGCCCCGACATGAAGCCGAGCCTTCTGATTCATCTGCTCGGTCAGCCCGGCTGGGAACAGGTGCTCGTCTTCACCCGGACGAAGATCGGCGCGGATACCCTCAAGTCGCGGCTCGACAGTGCGCGCATCTCTTCCGACGTGATCCACTCGGACCGGCACATGCGCCATCGCACCCGCGCGATCGACCGTTTCACGGCAGGCGAGGTCCGGGTTCTGGTCGCCACCGACATCGCACAGCGCGGCCTCGATATCGAGGGGATCTCGCACGTCGTGAACTACGATGTCCCGCTGGACCCCGGCGACTATGTGCACCGTACCGGCCGTACGGGCAGGGCGGGCGCGACCGGCGAGGCCGTCACCTTCGTCACGGCGGCGGACCTCGGCGCCTTCCGTACGCTGGAACACCAGCTGGAACGCCGGCTCGACAAGGTACACCACCCCGACTACGACTTTGCCGGCGGCGCGGTGTTGGAGCGGCGGGAGCCTGTGCGCAAGCGCTCCCGGTCGGGACGCGGCATGGGCAGCCAGGCTGGCAAGCGTCTGGAACCCGACGAACTGGCCGCGCTTCTGAGCCACGACACCCCAGGACGGAAACGATGATTCTGAGGAGATACGGCAACGCCTACCACAGCGTCGAGACCAATTTCAATCCGACGGCGATCAACGAGATCGGCTTCATGCGCGACCGTGCGTTTTCGGTCCCCGCGGCCGACTTCGATGCGCGCTACGAGGCGCTGGAGACCGGCGAAATCGGAGCAGACGCCGACGCCGAGGTGCAGCGGCACGCGGAAAGAGACCTCTTGCGCAACCTTGAGCGCGCACTGGCGCAGTGGGTCGAACGCCTGCAACCGGGGCAGGTCCTCGTCGTCCACAACGGGCGCGAGGACTGGCCCAAGACCCGGGAACGGCGTGAGGCGGTAATCGTCGAAGGCGAGAACCGCTTCCATTTCCACTGGTGGGTCGACCCACCCCTCAAGGTGGGGATCTACGGCGCCCGATAGGCGGCGTGGCGGCTACTCGTCCGTTACACTCCCTCCCCTCCGATGCTTTTCGAACCACTCACGCAGGTAGATGTGGGTGCGCAGGAAGTTTGAGGGCGTCGAGCTGGTACCGTGCCACTCGTTCTTGAAGCGAACCATCGCGGTCGGGACCTTCAGGACCCGCAGCGCCTGGTAGTATTCCTCGGTCTGGGGCATCGGGGTCCGCAGGTCACCCTCGCCGGTCATGAGCATGGTAGGGGTCGTGACGTTGCCCACGTACATCAGCGGGGAACGGCGCAGGTGCTCGGAGGGATCGTCCCAGGGGAAGTGCTCGAAGTTGCGGTACCAGCTGGCGCCGTCGGTGGTGCCGACGAAAGACAGCCAGTTCGTAACCGGACAGTTCGCCGAGGCCGCCGCGAAGCGGTCCGTGTGGCCGACGACCCACGAGGTCAGCACGCCACCGCCGGAACAGCCGTACACGAACATGTTCTGCTCATCGATGTAGCCCCGGTCGATAACCAGATCCACGCCGGCCATCAGGTCATCGAAATCCTTGCCGGGGTAGGCGTTCTTGATCGAGTTGCCGAAGGCGCTGCCGTAGCCTGACGAGCCCCGGGGGTTGGTGTAGAGCACCACGTACCCGTTGGCGGCGTGGTTCTGCCAGCCGAAGTTGAAGCCCACGTTGTACATGCCGTGCGGTCCACCGTGGATCGCGAGGATGAGCGGGTACTGCTTCGACGGGTCGAAGTCGGGCGGCTTGATGATCCACCCATGGATGTCGTAGTCCTCGACCGACTTGTACCACACTTCCTCCACGTCGCCCAGCGTCACGCCCGCCAGGATGTCCGAGTTCACGTCGGTCAACTGGGTGACTTCGTCCGGGTTGTTCAGGGCGAAGGCGATCACGTCACCGGTCCGGTGATAGTCGGACAGCGTCCCCACGGCCATCCCCGCCCCGATCGACGCGACGCTCAGCATGTGGTTGCCTTCCGTGACCTGGCTGACGCCTCCGTCCACGGATGCGAAGTAGAGGTTGCTGGTTCCCTCGCTCCTCACGGTCATGTAGACGCCGCTGTTGTCTGCGGCCCAGATCATGCCGGACGCCTGCCGGTCGAACCCGTCGCTGATCATCCGCGAGTTCGAACCGTCGCGGTTCATGACATGGATCTTGCGCGTGATGTAGGTGTCGGTGGTCAGGTCGTTGCCGGTGTAGACGATCATGCTGCCGTCCGGCGAGGGCACGGGTGAACCGTCGGGACCCGAGCGGTCCGTCAGGCGGGTGATCTCGCCGCTGGCCACCGCGACCGAGTAGATGTCGGACTGGCGCCATTCGTGTTCGGCGTCCTCGACACGGAGCGAGGTAAAGAGGATT
This sequence comes from Gemmatimonadota bacterium, assembly GCA_009844885.1. Lineage (GTDB taxonomy): Bacteria > Gemmatimonadota > Gemmatimonadetes > Longimicrobiales > Gaopeijiaceae > Bin94. The sequence continues at coordinate 10,488 of VYAQ01000202.1, read as the reverse complement.
TCCGCGCCGTCGGGTGTCCACGCAACCCCGTTGTGATTCCAGTCGCCGTCGGTGAGCTGGCGGGCCGTGCCGCCGTCGGCCGGCACAACGAAGAGGTGCGAGTAACCCTCGTCGATGTAACCGCGCCGGTCACGCCGGTAGACGAGCCGGTCGACCACCTTCGGCCCCTCGGTCCAGTTGGCGCCGTCAGGCCGCCCGGGCAGGCTGATCGGCCAGGGATGATCCGAATCCACGGACATCGTGAAGGCGATCTGCGTGCCGTCGGGGGACCACTCGACGTTGCCGGGGCCGTTCTCGAGATGGGTGACCTGCGTGATGGCCCCTTCCGCGTCCATGTAGCGCACGAAGATCTGTGTCCCCTCGGGATCGCCCTCCGCGGTAAACAGGATCCGGTCACCGGAAGGCGACCACCTCGGAGAGGATCCGTCCTCGACCAGCCGGCGCCTCCTTTCCCCGTCGGCGTCCATGATGTAGATCGACGAACTGCGGCGGTCGTTCTGCTTGTCCACCCAGCTCTGCGTGTAGATGATCTGGCTGCCGTCCGGCGAGATCCGCGGGTCGGCCACCCATTCCCAGTCGAGATAGGTCTCGAGCTTGAGCGTGCCGTCGGGTTCGTTCTGGGCGGACAGACCCGCCGGCAGCGCGAGGGGGATGAGGGCGAGGAGCAGCAGTCCTGGTGGGGTGGATTTGGCCATGGATTCCTCCTACGGTGTGGCGTACGGCTGTTCGGTTGGCCTTTTTCGGGAAGATCAAGGTATGCGCCGGTGCCGGTTGTGGAAAGCCGTCCGGCGCGGTGCAACGATCGTGTTGCCGCGAACGTCTAATTGTCTGAGTGCCGGACTGTCCTCCAACGAAGGGTTTACGCTCGATGCACGACTTTCTGCCCCTGACGCAACGAACCCTCCCGGTCCTCGCGGTACTGTGCCTGGCCCCCCTCGCCTGTGCCGAATCGGGACCCGACACCGGGGACGCCGCCGTCGATATCCCACTCGTCGCGCCGACCGAGGAGGTCTTTACCGCTGGCGCCCTTGCCGGGGAGGACTGGGAGAACTTCGGCACCATCGCCGCGACCATCTTCGATTCCGAGGGTAACCTCCACGTCGTCGACGAGGGCGCTCGCCGCGTGGTAGTGATCGGTCCCGACGGCAACCACGTGCGCACGGTCGGATCGCAGGGCGAGGGCCCGGGGGAGTTCAGCAGCCCCACGGCGGCGGCGGCTCTCGATGACGGCAGCCTCGTGGTCTGGGACTTCAGTCTGCCCGGCGCCTTCGAGATCTTCGACGGGCGGGGCGAGTTCGTCCGCAGCGTGCCGGTCGACCTCTCGCGCGGCGGGCCCGGGTCGATGCTCCTTCCCCTGCCGGACGGGCGTCTGGTGTCGGCCGGCGGTCCCACGTTCCGAACGGGCGCACCCGGCGAGGAGCCGGAGGGCGACGGCGAGGAGGAGGACCATCGGCGCCCCATCGACCTGTTCTCGCTCGACGGATCCCCAAAGACGGTCCTCTACCGTGCCTGGAACCTTCCGCCTACCGAGGCGGACGACGAGGTGGCGGGGAGCGACGAGCAGGGACGGACCACGGTGGAAATGCGTTTCAGCAGGATGCGTGCCTTCGATCCGGGGCTTCACGTCGGCGTGCTCTCCGACGGGCGCGTGGTGGTGGCGGACTCCACCGCGTACGAGGTCAAGCTGATCGGCCCGGACGGGACGGTGACCGGAAGCGTGGGGCGCCCCATCGCGCCCGAGGCCGTGACGGACGCCGTCATGGAAGCGGAACGGACGCGCCGCCGGGAGGCGTTCAGTGAGTCGGAAGGAGGTCCCCGCATGCGCATGGTGGGACCCGCGGGGTCGATTGCCATGGACGAAGGCTTTCAGCAGCAGATGAGGGAGATGATGCTCGCGCAGGTCGAGTCGATGGTGTTCGCGGAGGAGATTCCGGTGATCGCCGAAATGGCGGTCGATCGCCAGAATCGCATCTGGATTGCGCGCACGGGAGCCGGGGGCGACGGCGACGGGCCGACCGACATCCTGACCTCGGATGGGCACTACATGGGTACTCTGGCCGCCGACGGGCTCCGGATCCCCGACGGATTCGGGCCCGGCGGGTTGATGGCGTACATCGAATCCGACGAAATGGACGTGCAGTCCGTTCGCGTGGTGCGGCTGTTGGGGCTGGAGCCGTCGTAGACAGGGCTCCCGGGCGAGTCAGCGAAACAGGGCCGGATGTCCCCCGGTGTGGACGAATATGACCCGGTCGGAGGCGGGAATGCGCCCTCGTCTGAGCCAGGCAATCATCGCGGCCGCGGCCTTGGCGGTGTAGACCGGGTCGAGAATCAGACCCGTGCGGGCACCGAAGACGCGCGCGGCCTCGTCGCCGGCGGGCGTTGCCGCACCGTATCCTTCCCCGACGAACGCGTCCGTCGTCACGACGCTGTCGGACAGCGCGCGAACGCTGTCGGCCAGTCCCTCATGGCCCAGCAGGCGGGCAGCGTCCAGCGCCAGGCCGACCGCCTTGTCCTTCGTCAGCGCGGCGGGTTCGTCCGCGCTCACCCCCACCAGGCGCACGGGCCAGTCCAGTAGAGCGCACCCGAGAATCAGGCCACCGAGCGTGCCCCCCGAAGAGGTGCTCACAAAGATCCAGACTCGGGTCCGCGAGTCGAGTTGCCGGTGCATCTCCGCCGCCGCGTGCACGTAGCCCAGCGCGCCGCGCGGGGTCGATGCGCCCACGGGGACCACCAGCGCCCTGCCTCCGGCCGCGCCGACGCGACGGGCCTCCTCCTCCATTGCCGGATCGCGGTCGTCACGCTCCGGAACGGTCACGATGCGCGCTCCCAGGAGCCGGTGAAGGTGGGCGTTCCCGCGCGCAGGGTCCTCGGCCTCGCCGTTGATCACCAGCGTGCACCGAAGTCCGAGCTGGGCAGCCGCGGCCGCCACGACGCGGCAATGATTGGAGTGCGGCCCTCCCGCCGTGACAAGTTCCGTCACACCGGCAAGCCGCTCGGGCGCCAGCTCGTACTCCAGCTTGCGGACCTTGTTGCCACCCAGTCCCAGCCCTGTACGGTCGTCGGCCTTGACGAAGATGCGCGCCCCCGTGTCCAGGTGCGCGGCGAGGGACGGGACGGCGATCAGTGGTGTGGGGACGCTGGCGAGCTTGGTGCGCGGGACTGCGTCCAGACGGGTCAGCACGATTCCGTCAGGGCTGTGACGACTCCGAGACCGTGACGCGCCGCGCGACCGTCCCCTCGATCCACACGGGCTCGGTCCCTGCACCCACAACCACGGCTACGGAATCGCCGTCGGCGATGGCGTCCGTTACCGCAACTTGCGCCCCCGGGACCAGGCCGACTGACTTGCAGTAGCGCAGGCGCTCGCGATTGTTGTCCGGCACCGACCGGACCAGGACGCGAGTGCCCGGCAGGACCTCGTCGAGGGAGCGGCTTGGAGTGGGATCGATTTCGCCGTCCCGCGTGGGTATGGGCGCGCCGTGCGGGTCGGTCGCCGGGTTGCCGAGCGCGTCCGCCATGCGGTCGATCAGGGTCTCGGATGCGGCGTGCTCCAGACGCTCAGCCTCGTCGTGGACATCGTCCCAGGGGTAGCCGAGGCGCTGCACCAGAAATGTCTCGATGATCCGGTGCCGCCTCAGGATCTTGAGCGCTTCGCGGTGACCTTGCGGGGTGAGGTGGACGCCGCGGTACGGCTCGTGCTCGAGAAGCCCGTCTTCAGCCAGGCGCCGGATCATGCCGCTGACGGACGCGGGCTGAATCTCCAGTGCCCGCGCCAACTCGCTCGTTCCGGCCGCCTTGCCGCGTTCGTTCAGGGAATAGACCGCCTTCAGATAGTCTTCGACGGAGCGTGACAGGACGGAGAATGTCATGGCGGGAAGATAATGGGTCCGGGCGCTCGCCGGACAGCGAGAAGCACCAACAGGAACCCGTTGGCACGTGTCCTTGAAACGGCGATACTTCGTACGCTGTGCCGGCTGTTGTTGTCCCGTCAGGAGGATTGTGGTGGAAGACTCGGTAGCGATCGATGCCAAGCGCATTCTGCTGCGCTATGGAACTCCGATTTCAGTGCTGGACAAGGTGAACAAGGAGGAGCGGATCAGACTGGCGCGCGCCATTGCCCGGACGGCGCTCCCGGACAGGGAAGCCAGGCTTCGCGAGTTGCTTGAAGAGGCCGGCCACCTGCACTAGCAGCCAGCGACCAGGGTCACGGGATCACTCTCGCGGCATTGGCGAAGTCACCCGCCTTCACGAAGGTCATCTTCTCCGGGTCGATCCAGCGGCGCGCGGCGGCGTTGATCTGTTCGGCGGTCAGCGAACGAATTGCTTCCTCCTGCTCCGCCTGCCACGCCATGGTGCGGTCGAAGTAGAGGTTGTTGCTGAGAACATTGGCCAGGATCTGATCCTGGGCGCGCATGAGATTCGCGTTCTCGAGGTAGCCGTTGATGCCGGCTTCCACCTCGTCCGCGGTGAAGCCCTCTTCCAGCATCTTGCGGACTTCGTCGCGGAACGCGGCTTCGACCTTGTCCCTGTTTTCGGGAGCATAGATTGCGAAGGCGATGAACTGGCCGACGTCGTCGATGGGGTGGAACGCCAGCTGTGAACCCACGCCGTAGCTCAGCCCTTCCTCCTGGCGGATCCGTGTCGCGAGCCGCGAATTCAGGAACCCGCCGCCGAGCAGGTAGTTTGCCATGGTGAGCGCGGCCACGTCCTCGTGGTCGTCGGTCATGGGGAGGACCTGCGCGGCAACGAAAAACGCGTTGGCCTTGTCCGGTGTCTCGATCTGGAAGTCCTCGGGGGTGATCTCCTCGAATCCCTGGTCGATGCGAGCGAACGTCACCGGCGCCGCCCAGTCGCCCAGCCTCTCCTCGACGATCCGCAGGGCCTCGGCGTCGTCGAAGTCGCCGACGATGGACATGGTCGCGGCTCCGGTGCCGTAGAACGTCTCGTAGAAGTCCCTGACATCGTCCAGGGTCAGCGCCTCGATCTGCGCGATCGATTCTTCCGCCGTGGGCGTGTACTGGGGATGACCGGGCTCGCGGGGATTCATGTGCCGCTGCATCGCAATTATTGCCTGGAACTGTGGCTCGGACCTCTGGCTCTCCAGCGCCGCGAGCTGCTGCTCCTTCAGGGTCTCGAACTCGTCCTCGGGGAACGAGGGTTCGCGCAGGATCTCCGTGAGCAGCCGCAGGGCGTCAGGGAAGTTCTCGCGCGTGGCCTGCACGCGGCCCGACGCGTTCGTGCCGCCGCCCCCGACCGACACCTGCGCCTGAAGCCGGTTCATCTCGTCCTGGATTTCCTGGCGCGTGCGGTTCACGGTCCCGCGCATCAGCATCGAGCCGGCGAGTGACCCGGCGGACCCGCGGCCCGTGAGCGCCTCCTCGTTCCCGAACCTGAGGGACACCGAAGCCACGACGGTCTCACCGCGGGTGTCCTTGGGGAGCAGGGCGATTTCCATGCCGCTCGCGAACTCGCTGGACATGGTGCGACGGTCGATGTTGGCGGGCGAAGGATCGAAGGCCTCGCCCTCGGCCACCGCCTCGTCGCCCGTGTAGCCTTCCACGAGGGAAGCCACATCGGGCGCCACGGGAATCTCCGCGCGGTCGGGGTCGTCGTCCGGGATGAAGAAGCCGACGGTGCGGTTCGACGGCTTGAGATAGCTGACCGCGACGCGCTGGACGTCCTCGGCGGAGACTTCGCGCAGACGATCCCGATGGACGAAGAAGAGACGCCAGTCGCCCATGGCTCCCCACTCGCTCATCTGGAGAGCGATGGCGCGGGAATCGTTGAAGAGGCGGTCGATGGAGGACAACCGCGCGGCCCGCGCACGCTCCACTTCTTCGCCCGTGACGGGGCGCGTAAGCACCTCCTGGATCGCGTCGGCCATCGCCGATGCCACGTCCTGCTCCGAGTCTTCGTCGCGCACCACCGCAAGAGTCGTCAGGGTTCCGGGTTCACGCCGCTGACCGGCGCCGGCGCTGACCGAAGCGGCGAGTCCGGATTCGACGAGCGCCTGGTAGAGTCGGCCCGAGGGCTGATTGCCGAGCACCCACGCCAGCAGGTCGACCGCCGCAAAGTCCCCGTGGTAGCCGGCGGGGACGTGGTACAGGTGCGAGACCAGCTTCGTGTCACCGGTGCGGCGGAGCGTCACCATTCGCTCTCCGTCCTGCACGGGCTCGGCGGTATATGTGGGGTAGATGCGCAAGTCGCCCGTCCGGTCGGGACGCGGGATGGCGCCGAACTTCTCGACCACCAGCGCGAGCGCCTCGTCTGTGTCGAACTGCCCTGCGACGACGAGTTGCGCATTGTCGGGCTGGTAGTACTTGCGGTAGAAGGCCTGCAGGCGCTCGATCGGCACGTTTTCCACGTCGGCCCGCGCGCCGATGGTCGAATTCCCGTAGTTGTGCCACAGGTACGCGATCGAGTTCATGCGCTTGGAGAGCACCCCGAACGGACTGTTCTCGCCGGATTCCCATTCGTTGCGCACCACCGTCATCTCCGACTCGAGATCCTCGGCGGCGATGAACGAGTTCACCATTCGGTCCGCCTCCAGGTCGAGCGCCCACTCGAGGTTGTCGGACGTTGCCGGGAAGGTCTCGAAGTAGTTCGTGCGGTCGAGCCAGGTCGTGCCGTTCGGCAGCGCACCCCGTTCGCTCAGCTCCTGGGGGATGTCCGGGTGGTTGGGCGTGCCCTTGAAGACCATGTGCTCAAGGAGGTGGGCCATCCCCGTCTCGCCGTAGCCCTCGTGACGGGAGCCGACGAAATAGGTGATGTTGACGGTCGTCTGGGGTGCGCTCTGGTCCGGGAACAGGAGGACCCTGAGGCCGTTGTCGAGGCGGTACTCGGTGATGCCCTCGACGCTGGCGACCAGTTCCGGCTCCTGCGCGGAGGCGGTTGCCGGGACGAGGACGGCCAGGGCCAGCAGGAGCGCCTGGACGGACACGCGTCCGCGCGTGGCGGCGCTGGCGGAATGTGACGGGAGGAGCTGCGTGCTTGGACGGTGAGGTTGGCACTTCGAAAGGTTCACTTTCCTTCTCCAATCAGGGTAAGGGTCCGCAGTCGAGCCAAGGCGGCCGCGATGTCCTGTATGCGGGGCGCTGCGAGGTCTCCGCGCCGGCTCGCGTCCAGGGCGTCGAGCCCTTGGCGATCGAGCGATTCGGCGAGCGAATCCAGGATGTCCTCTACAGCTATTCCTTCGCCCATGAACTTTCGCGCTTTTCCGAGTGCGAGCGCAATCGCCCGGGTCTGGGAGCGGGAGACGATCTGACGCACTCCGGCGAGGTCGATGCGGCTGGTGCCGAATTGCACGGTGCGACGATCCCGGACCTTGATGTACTGCTGTCTGCGTCCCCGGCGGGGATTCACAGAGCGGGGATCCGGGACACGATGGCGCGCGGGCCACGCGCCGCCGCCGCGGGAGGCCAGGCGGCCGGTGGGATGCGCGGCGGCAACGTCCCGCGCAGCCGTGGACACGTCGTGCGGCCGGTAGCGGATCATGGCGAGTACGCGGTCGGCCACATCCAGGTAGTCTCCCGAACCGCCGATGACGAGAACGGTGCTGGTGCCCGTATTCTCATAAAGGGCCCGCACGCGATCGATGAACGGCGTGATGGGCTCGTCTTCGTTCTTCACCAGCGCCTGCATGCGCCGGTCCCGGATCATGAAGTTGGTGGCGGCCGTGTCCTCGTCGATCAGCAGGAGCCGCGAGCCGGCTTCCAGGGCCTCGATAGTGGCCGCGGCCTGACTGGTCGAGCCGGAGGCGTTCGGGGTGGAGAAGGCGGTGGTGTCCTGGCCGCCCGGCAGTCTGCCGATGAAAGGCGAGATGTCGACGCCCGCGACCGAACGGCCGTCCTCGGCCTGGACCCTCATGGCGGTGGGGTCGGTGACGACGAGTTCGCGCCCGTCGCCCGGTTGGTGGTTGTAGGCGCCCAGGGCGACCGCGTCCAGGACGGTGGACTTGCCGTGGTAGCCGCCGCCCACGAGCAGCGTCACGCCGCGCGGTATCCCCATTCCGGTGACGGGAGGGCCGTTGGGGCGCTCCAGGGTGACGCGCAGGCTGGGCGGGGACTCGAAGCGCGCGGCGCGGTCGCGGGGAAGGGGGCGGTCCTCGACGCCGCTTCGCCGCGGTAGCAGGGAGCCGTCGGCGAGAAACGCAACGAGGCCGCGCGCATCGAGCTGGCCGCGCAGGAAGTCGGCGTCCTCGTTGGCCTCCACGTGGCGCGTGATTTCGGCGGGTGTATGGGCGCGGGCGACGAGGGAGCGTTCGACCAGCGCGGGCACGGTGTCGAGCAGGAGACGCTCCGCGGTGCGGCCAAGGACGCGACGCCCCGCGGCGGGAAGCCCGACCGTGAAACGTGCCTCGATCGAGCCGTCGTCGCCGACGATGACGGCCGTGTTGGCGAGGACCACCTGCCCCGGATCGGCCATGCCGATTTCGCCGCTCTTGCCGCTGCCCGCCCGCTTGCCGCGCGTGCGTCTGGCCGCGGCCGCGAACGTGCGCGCCAGGAGGCAGGAAAGGCCAACCCGCCTGGATGGCGAGAAAAACGCAGCCGGCTCGAAGTCCGCCGTGGAGGGATCCAGGATGACCGCGAGGTTGCTGGGAGCCGCGAAGGGGTCGCCTTGGACCCGGCGAACCGCGAGAGTGTATGGGGGAAGGTGCCAGTTGCCCCTGAGATCCCGGTACGCGGGGTAGCTGCGTCCATCGATGCGGCGCAGGGTCCGTCGAAGGTCTTCTTCCGTTCCTGTTGGCATGGGCTCCGGTCCAGGGAGGTTGCGATGTCGCGCATTCAATATGGTTACGGCACGGTCGCGACCGTTGCATTCGTCACCTCGGTGGCGGCTTGCCAGGGTGACGTGCGGATTGGCGTCGTCCCCGAAGATCTGGCGTGCGGTGATCTCAATCCGCTCTACCTCGCCGACGGAGGAGTCGGCCGCGACGGCATCCCGGCTCTCACGGACCCGGTGTTCGTGCCGGTCGAGGACCAGAGGGCGACCACGTACCTGAGTAGCGACGCGCGGGTGATCGGGGTTTTTCTGGACGGCGAGTGGCTCGCCATACCGCACAATATCATGTACCGCCACGAAATCGTGAACCTGTCTCGCGGCTCAGAACAGGTCGCGGTCACCTATTGCCCCTTGACGGGATCGGCGCTGGCCTTTGACCGGTCATCGGTGGACGGAGCTGAATTCGGGGTTTCCGGACTGCTGTTTCAGGCCAACCTGATCATGTACGACCGCAATACGGACGACTCGCTGTGGCCACAGATGCGCGGAGCCGCCGCGTGCGGATCCCGGATGGGCCAGGCGCTGACCCGCCATCCCGTGGTGGAGATGACCTGGGGCGGGTGGCTGGACCTGTTCACGGGCTCTACGGTCGTGGGCGTGGAACCCCTGGACGCCGACGGCTACAGCGTCAACCCCTACGGGAACACATACGAGAACCCGGACAACCCGAACTACCTCGGATTCCCGATTCCGCGCGAAGACACCCGGCGTCTGCCGAAGGAGCGGGTTCTGGGGTTGCCGGCCACCGTTGGCAGCGGCGCAATCGCGTTTCCATTCCACGCGATGGAGGCCCGCGGCCAGGCCTGGGTCCACGAATTCGACTATGCGGGGGCCCCGGCGGCGGTGCTGTGGGACACGAACCGGTTTGCGGCCGTCGCGGTGCGGCCGGTGGTCGGAGAGCAGCGGCTGACCTTCCGTATCGAGAACGACGCGATCGTGGACAACGAGACGGGTTCGACCTGGAGCGTGGCCGGTCAGGCGGTATCGGGACCTCTCGAGGGCGGACGCCTCGCCATCATACCCGAGGCCTACGTCGCGTTCTGGCTCGCGTGGGCCGGGTTCCATCCGGACACGGAACTGATAGTGGAGTGATCGCCGCGCGGGTGGCTCCGACGCTGCTGGCGCTCGCCCTCCTTGCGGGCGGCGCCCGGGACGCATCGACGCAGTGGGTCGAGGCTCCGGGCAGGGGGTGGCTGGCATTGGCGATATACCACCAGGACACGCGTGAACACTTCGGAACGGGCGGTGAGCTTCGCTCCTTCTTCGCGGAAGGCCACGCGGTCACAACCTCCTCGTTTCTCACCAGCGCGGTCGGGCTCGTTCGCGGTGTCGACCTCTGGACCCAGTTCTCGTTCAGCCGTCTCCGGTACGACGACATCGCGGGCCAGCGGGAGTCGACCGGCTTCGGGGACACCCGTGTGTGGCTGCGGGTAGCGCCGCTTGCGTGGTTGAACCCTTCGCTGCCGTTTGCGATCCGCGGCGGCACGAAGATCCCGCTCGGGGAGTTCGATGTCGACGCGGAGATCATCCCGCTTGGCGACGGGCAACGGGACTGGGAGGTCATGGCCGAACTGGGTCACTCGTTCTGGCCGCGCTCGCTGTACCTGTCCGGCTGGGCGGGGTATCGCTGGCGCGAAGAGAACACCGAGTCGAGAAAGGACTTCGGGAACGAGGTCTTCTACTTCGTTCAAGTCGGGGGAAGGGTGG
>VYAQ01000267.1 GCA_009844885.1 Gemmatimonadota bacterium | reverse complement strand
GCCCCCGCCCCCTTCCCTCTCGCCCATGGCGCCGCCCGCCTTCCGTGCACCAGAAGTCCTCGAACAGGTGATCGAAGAGCGACCACGCCCGCGGCTCGACCTTGAGGCTGGTCCGGAGCGCCAGCCGCACCTCGGCGCGGTCCCCAATGTCGACGTGGACGAGCGAGTCCGCGGCGTCGATCTCGTCGCCGAGGGTTACGGCGACGCCGGCCTCGCGCAGCGCGCCCGAGAAGCGGGCCAGGTGGGTGACGAGGTCTGTCACCGGCTGCTGCCTGGGCCGCCCAAGCCTGCCGGCCCGGCTACTCCGCCCCCGCCCGGGACGAATCGTCCCACACATCCAGGTGGCGCGAGAAGACTTCGTCGAGGTCGATCGTGCCCACCTGTGGCGTTCCCAGACAGACGGGCAACTCCCCCGTAAAGCGTTCGTGGCCCGGTTGCTGCTCGAATCGCCAGACGTCAACCACGTCCTCGACCGGGTCGACAATCCAGTACTCCCGCACGCCGCGCCGCGCGTACAGATCCAACTTGATCCCGCGGTCGCGGTGGGCTGTGGAAGGGGACAGGATCTCGACGACAAGATCGGGAGCGCCCGTCACCTGCGTCTCACCGATGATCCCCCGGCGTTCGTTGGAGACGAAGAGCAGGTCGGGCTGAACCCGGTCGCCAGTGCCCGGGAATTCGACCAACAACTGAGCGAAAAACACTTCTCCGTACACGGGCTCCAGAATCCCCATCAGGGCATGTAGCAACCGGCTGGAGATGCGCTGGTGGCGGGTTGCACAGGCCGCCGTCACGTACAGCCGCCCCCCGATGAACTCGTAGCGGTTGCCGTCGTCCGGCATCCGCAGAACGTCTTCCCAAGTGGTCGGTGCGGTCGTCTGCATGGTGGACACATCATACCTCCGCGCCTTCGGGTGTGCGAACGACTCCGAACGCGGAGGATACGAGGGGCTGATCAGCGGTCGATCATTTCGGCCTCCAGCTCCAACCCCTCCAGCGCCTCGGGCTCCACACCGTACAGCACCGCGATCCCCGGGTGGAGCGTGCGGAACGAGCTTTCGACGAAATCGAGAACCCGCTGTTGATCCACCAGCGGGATGGCGGCGTCCTCGATCATCCGCCACACGCGCCTGGGCTCGAATCCCCGCCACCTGAGGATGCAGCGACGGACGGCCCGGTTCGTGAAGTGACGGTATATGACGCCGACTTTTTCAATATGGATGGCCACTGGCCGCAAGTTGCGGTAGCGCCGTGCCGTCTCGACGTACCCTTTGACGAACGCCTCCCGCAGCAGCGAGACGTCGTTCAGCTCGTAAACGCCCAACAAGCCACGGATGTAGTCGTGGTCGTTGATGGCGAAGAAGGACATCGGGGCCAGGTCGGCCTTCAGAAGGGGGATGTTCGACGCAATCCGCGATGTGCGGTTGTTTACATCGGCGAAGGGTTGCAGGTACGGAATGTGGACGAGCAGGAAGAAGGACTGCTCGAAGGGATCCCTGATACGGGCCGCCTTGGACAGGAGGATGTCCAGCTCCTTCCGCAGCGCGGTACGATCCTCCAGGGGCATGTAGACGGATGTGCCGATCGTGACCGGCGCACGCCGCAGGGCGCCCACAAGGCTTCGATCCCGAATCAGCCGGTTGGAGAGGAGCGCGTGTATGTCGCGCAGATCCGGCCACCTGATCTCGGTCTCGGCGAGGTTCTCCACCACGTGCCGGATCGCGCTCTTGTGATTGAGGATCATGACCGCGTCTACGAGTGACTTGCCATCCACGATCCTGCGCGCCCGCACCAGGGAGTCGGTCTCGAAGTAGTCGTAGCTGTTGCGCTCCAGACGCGACGAGGCCCACGAAATGTCGACCGCGAGCTTGCCATGGACGCGGCGCGCGTAGGTCGCACCCATCGAGGCGTGGTAGGGCTCGAGAGCCGGAGTGCCGGCCTTCATCAGCTCTGCCCGGTCGGCGTCGGTCAGGTAGCGCGACTCGTTCGGCCGGTAGCTTCCCGCGAACTCGGCACGGTACCTGGCCCGTGGCCGCCGGTGGATGGGCGTGCGGAGGTGCGCGAGAACCGCTTCACCCCCGGCCACGCGGTAGCGGGTCCCGCGACCCTCGCCGACAACCTCCAGCAGCCCGTCGTCTACCAGTCGCCGGAGAGCCCTCCACACCGTGGATGCGCTCGCATCGGGTGCGACGTCCCGGCGAACCTGGGACCGGCTGCACTCCGGGTGATTGGCGACGTACGACAGTACTGCGCGGTCTGTGAGCAACATGACATGTAATTGTTGTTGAAATGAAACGATTGAGTGCCCAAAATGACTTGATAGGGATCTGAAATCAAGTATTCACGTCAACAAGATGACATGAACTGAAGAGGGACAATCGGCTGCGCACGTAACCGACCGCCTCACCGGCCAGCCAGCACCTCGTACCTCGCGATTCGCCAGGGCGGGATGTCGGGATTCAGCAACACATGGAGATACCTGCCCCCGCCCAGAACCTTCGAGCCGTCCGGCAACGGGACGTTCTCGAACAGCTTTTCGCCCGTGTGGCGATTGTAGGCCTCCACGGCCACGTCGAGTTCCCTGAAAGGATACCAGGGGCGATTGGCGTCCAGCCTGCCCACGGTGAAGACCAGATAATCGCCGCCCACGACGTCCACGCTCGTGACGAGGTCGAAGCTCTCAATCAGACGCTTGACGGGATTGCCGGTCTGTGCTGCCGGTCCCTCGTCGGCGGTGTATGCGAAGGCTCCGAGTTCGATTTCCGGTACCCTGCGAAAGCCCGCTGGCGGCGTTCCGATCGTCCCCACCGAGTCGCCCACGCCGTTCAGCACCGTCGCGGGGTACAGCAGCCCCGCCATGACGAACACGGAGTCCCCCCCAACCTCGGCATGCAAACTGCCCAGGGCGTGCCAATACGGCACGCTGGCTACCGGTGAGTTCCAGTTGCTCCACACCACGGTGCTGTCGACCAGACGGTGGTAGAGACCGTCCTGCGCGGCAATCTCGTAGAGGTCCATGTCCCGTCCCACGCCGCCGATCAGGAGGTCGCGTCCCAGCGGCCGCACCGTCCCCGGCACGTAATCGTCAAGCAGCACCATGCTGTGCGGGGTGAGGTCCGGGTTCAGGTAGGTCAGCGCGCCGTTTTGCGCACCCGTCACCACGATCCTGCCGTCCGCCGCCTCCGTCACGCTTCGAAGCCTGCGGAATTCCCACGGCCCGTCGCCAAACCGGCCGAACCCCGCCTCCAGCGAGCCGTCCTCGCTGTAAGTCCGCACCCGGGGAAGGAGTCGATCCGCGATCACGAACCCGCCGTCCCGTCTCTCGAAGAACGCGCCGACCTCGGCGATGGAATCCGACGGAGCCTCCCCAAGCACAATGACCTCCGCCAACGCGAAGACTTCGTCAAAGGGGGGCGACGGCACCTCGGTCGGTTGTTCCGCCTCGCAGGCAGCAAACAACCATGGAAGGGCGAGCGCCCCCGTCACCGCTATCCGCCTCCGTCGATCTCGCATGGAGTCGATGGTGGCCACGGACACGCGTCCGCGCAATCGACGGGCCCCTAGATCCCCCAGAGCAGCATCGCCGCCCAGATCGTGCCCGCGAGCGCGCCGCCGTAGCACGGCACCTTGAGCAGACCGGAGTAGCGCCGCAGCCCCAAGTCCATCATCGTGTGACGGATTCGGTGTCCGCAGTGGACCAGGGACAGCGCGAGGACGCCGAGCAGCGCCAGCTTGACCGGCCACCATCCCACGGCGGCCGCGAACTGCGCGGTACGTTCGGCGGCCACCGCCTCATCGCCCGCCGGCAACAGGAACCCGGTGACGATCACGAACGCGGGCACGAAAAGCGCCGCCATCACGCCTCCGGCGGAGAACAGCGCCCACCACAAGGCTTCGTCGGAGCGTCCGCCGGCACGTCCGCCGGTCGCGGCCCGGCCACCAGTCCCCCGGCCCTTGCCGCCCCCACTCATCGCAGTACCCACCAAAGGATCACGGCGGTCACCGTCAGCCACGGCCCGTACCCCATGACGATCGCCGCGATCGGCGCGGGCAGCCGGTTCTCGCCCAGGTAGATCGGCATCGCCTGCGGGACGGCGCCGAACCACGTCACCGTGTGCCACACGGCCGCGACCAGCGCCACCAGGTGCGCGGTCAACCACCACGGGCCGCTCACGGAGGCGAGCCACTCCACGAGGGCCGTCTCACCGCCGCCCGCGAGCTTGCCCAGCGTCACCAGCAACACCACCAGGTAGCCCCCGACGAAGAAGCAGGTGAGTTCGCGCACCATGAAGAGCAGGTAGCCCGGGCGCTCGAAGAACCACGCCCACCTGTGGGACCGGTGGTACTGGCCGCTCATGCGCGCGCTCCGATCATCCGTCCGCTCCCTTCGATACCCCCGTACCCTTGGGCATCACGAAGCCCTTGAAGTACTCCTGCGCCGCCATCGCCTTGGCCTGCTGGATCGCGCCGGCCGGATCCACGTGCTTGGGACACACCACCGTGCACTCGCCCACGAAGGTGCAGCCCCAGATCGCCTCGCCGGCCAGCATCACATCGAGTCGCTCGGCCTGGCCCTGGTCCCGCGAGTCCTTGTTGTATCGGTGGCCGAGCGCGAGCGCGGCCGGGCCCAGGAACTCGTCCTCGTGGCCCGCCACCGGACACGCGGCGTAGCACAGCATGCAGTTGATGCACATCGAGTACTGCTTGTACTGCGCCAGCTGCGCGGGCGACTGCCGGTATTCACCTTCGGACGTGTCGTTCACGTCGTCGCGGATGATGTACGGCTTCACCTCCTGCAGCTTGTCCATGAACCCGTCCATGTCGACCACCAGGTCCCGCTCCACGGCGAAGTTCACCAGCGGCTCCACCTTGATCCCGAACGGGTAGTAGTCCTTCAGGAACGCGGCGCAGGTCAGCTTCGGCTCGCCGTTGACCATCATCCCGCAGCTTCCGCACACGCCCATGCGGCAGCTCCAGCGGTGGGTCAGCGAACCGTCGACGTGGTCCTTGATCCAGTTGATCGCGTCCAGGACGACCCAGTCCTCGTTGTAGGGGACTTCGTACGACTGGAAGCGCGGCTCGGAGTCGGTCTCCGGGTGGTACCGGAAGATCTCCAGCATCACCGTATCCTTGACGTCCATCGTCCTACTCCCGCTTCAGTCCCGATCCGGCACCGTAGGTACGCGCGCCGGGCGGCCATTTGGTGATCGTCACGGGCTTGTATTCGATCTGCGGAACACCGCCGTCGGCCTGGTGGAACGCGAGCGAGTGCGCGAGGAACTCCTCGTCGTTGCGCTCCGTGTGGTCGAGCCGCTGGTGCGAGCCGCGCGACTCGGTGCGCTGCAGGCCCGAATGCGCCATGGCCTCGGCGCAGTCGAGCAGGGACCCGAGCTCCAGCGCCGCCGTCAGCTCCGTGTTGAAGGAGTGCGTGCGGTCGTCGATGTTGAGCTTGCGGTAGCGCTCGCGCAGGTCGGCGACGGTCGCGCACGCGGCCTCGAGGGACTCAGCGTCGCGGTAGATGCCGGCGCCGTTCTCCATCGCCTCGTGCAGCTCCGTCCGCAGGGTCACGATCCGTTCCCCGCCCTTCCGCGGCGCATCGAAGAAGGCACGCCGCACCCGGGCGCCCTCGTCGGCGGCCTGCGTCTCCAGCGCCGACACGTTGTAGTCCGGATGATCCATCGCGAACCGGGCCGCGTGCTTCCCCGCCTGGGCGCCGAACACGAGCAACTCGGTGAGCGAATTCGACCCCAGCCGGTTCGCGCCGTTGATCGACACGCACGCGCACTCGCCCGCCGCGTACAGGCCCGGAATCGTCGTCGCCGAGTTGGAGTCGACGTCGATGCCGCCCATCACATAGTGCACCACCGGGCGCACGGGAATCGGCTGATGCACCGGGTCGATCCCCGCATAGCTGCGCGCCAGCTCGCGCACGAACGGGATCCGCTTGTCGATCTTGGCCTCGCCGAGGTGCCGCAGGTCGAGGTGAACCACGTGCCCGTCCCGTGTCGCTATGGTTCTGCCCGCCCATCTCTCCTTCATGAAACACTGGCTCAGCTTGTCCCGCGGCCCCAGCTCCATCGCGCGCTTCAGCGGATGCCGGGGGTCGCTGACGTCGAGCGGCTGGCCGAGGTCGTAGTCCTGCAGGTACCGGTAGCCGTCCTTGTTGACCAGGATGCCGCCCTCTCCGCGGGAGGCCTCGGTGATCAGGATGCCGGTGCCCGGCAGGCCCGTCGGATGGTACTGGATGAACTCCATGTCCTTCAGCGCCACGCCGGCCCGGTAGGCCATGGACATGCCGTCGCCGGTCTTGATCGCCCCGTTGGTCGTGAACGGGAAGACCCGCCCCGCGCCGCCGGTGCAGATGATCACCGACTTCCCCAGAATCGTCTTCACCCGCCCCGTCTGCAGCTCGATCGCGGCGCACCCGCGGCACCGCCCGTCGTCGTCGATCAGCAGGCGGGTCGCGAAGTGCTCGTCGAAGCGGACGATGTTGCCGTACTTGAGCGTGGTCTGGAAGAGCGAATGCAGCATGTGGAAGCCGGTCTTGTCGGCCGCGAACCACGTGCGCTCGATCTTCATCCCACCGAAGGGGCGGACCGCGACGGACCCGTCGGGCTCCCGGCTCCATGGACAGCCCCAGTGCTCCAGCTGGACCATCTCCGACGGGGCCCGGTTCACGAAGTACTCCACCGCGTCCTGGTCGGCGAGCCAGTCGGCCCCGCTGATGGTGTCGTAGATGTGGTCTTCCAGCGTGTCGTTCGGCTTGATCGACGCCGCCGCGCCTCCCTCGGCCGTGACCGTGTGGCTACGCATCGGGTACACCTTCGACACGCAGGCGACCGAAAACGACGGATTTTCCTGCGCAATCGCGATCGACGCGCGGAGTCCCGCCCCGCCGCCGCCAATGATGATCACGTCGTGCTGGTGCGTGGTGCCGTGGCTCATGGTTGGGGCCGGGGGACGGCGGGCCGGAGAGGGCGCCGGGAGGTTGAAGGTCGAATCGGAGCAGTCACGCGTGGAAGTTACAGAAGCGCGGGACAGGGGATCAAGAGGGATTTGTCCCCCCGACGACTACCACAGGACGTTCGAAGTGTATCTTGACAGGGCTCCGTCCCGGGTCACCAGCGTCATGCCCTCGCACATGGCCTGGGCAACAAGCATGCGATCAAACGGATCGCGGTGATTCCAGGGCAAGCCAACCACTTCGTGGCAGTGACGCGGCTCGAGACCGAGCCATTGTGCACGCAGGTCCCGTCGCCCGGACTCGATCAGTTCGCGCCAATCCGCGTCCAGCTCGATCCGGTTCAGGCTTAGCTTGATCGCGATTTCCCAAAGACTCACGGTGCTGAAGGACAACCGGTTCCCCGGATCCGTCAGCGCCTCGCGCGCGCGCCTGCTCAGCCGGTCGGGATCGCCAACCGCCCAGAGCAGCGTGTGGGTGTCAGCGAGTAGCCGCACTCACTGGTACTCCGCGAAATCCGGGAGCGGCTTGTCGAATTCCTCGTCCATGCGCTGGATCAGCCCCGGAACCGTTCCGAGCCTGGGCGTCTTGGCACTGCCAGGAATGGCAACCAGTCGTACGACCGGCCGGCGGCGATTGGCGATGATGATCTCTTGCCCTTCGAGTGCTAACCTGATCAGCCTCGAGAGATGAGTCTTCGCCTCGTGAACGTTGACCTGCATGACCTCTCCTTGACGACTTGGTCAAGTAACTTAGTCATGATTGGAGCGCGAAGCCAGTCCCCCTGCTTCCCCACCCATGAATTCCGGCGAACTCCGGCGGATTCCCGCGACCCCGGCTCAGCCGACCTTGAGCAGCGCCTCCACCTCCCCGGTCGACAACTCCCGCATGTCATGCCGGTCTTTCACCAGACACCCGAGGGTCTCATCGACGACTTCGGCGTCCAGTCCGTCCCGATGCAGCGTGATCAGCGCCCGCGCCCAATCCAGCGTCTCGGCGACCCCCGGCGGCTTCATGAGCTGCCGCTGCCGCAGTGCCTGCACAAAGCGGGTGATCTCCTCTGACATGCGCTCCGAGATCCCCGGCACCTTGGCCCGCACGATCTCGACCTCCTTCTCGAACGTGGGATGCTCGATGTAGAGGTAGAGGCACCGGCGCCGCAGCGCGTCCCCGATCTCGCGCGTGCGGTTGGAGGTCAGGAACACGAGCGGCCGGTGCGCGGCCTGGATCGTGCCCAGCTCCGGGATCGTGACCTGGAAGTCGGACAGCACCTCCAGTAGAAAGGCCTCGAACCCCTCGTCCGCGCGATCGATCTCGTCGATGAGCAGGACGGGCGCCTTGTCCGCCCGCGTGATCGCCCGGAGCAGCGGCCGCTCCAGCAAGTAGGCCCGGCCGAAGATGAGGTCCTCGAGGTCGCCGGCGGAGGCCCGGCCGCCGTCTCCAGACGCCGCCCGCCCGCCGTCCGATCCGGCTATTGCTTCGCCCGCGGCCCGCCCGCCGTCCGATCCAGCTATTGCTTCGCCCGCGATCCGCAGCCGCAGCAGCTGCTTCTGGTAGTTCCACTCGTACAGCGCCGTGTTGACGTCGAGTCCCTCGTAGCACTGCAGCCGGATCAACTCGGTCCCCATGACCCCCGCC
>VYAQ01000190.1 GCA_009844885.1 Gemmatimonadota bacterium | reverse complement strand
GTCTCCCACAACGGCCGTGCTTCCGCGCGCCGCACCGGGCGTGGCCAAGGCCACTCCAAGTCCCGCCATGCGCAGGAGGAAATCGCGACGTGTCGTATCATCCGGAACTGTCATGATACCTTCCTTCGATCAGCCCGCCTCGCCAACCGGAGCGGGCGCCGGCATGGTCAGCCAGCAAGACCGCTGGGGGAGAATGAGGATGTTGTTCAAGAAGCCCGGCGGCAAGTTGCCCGGCACCGGTGTCACGCGGGAAGCGGCGACATGCTGACCCGGCCCGCCTGCCGAAGTGTCGCGTATGCCGAAACGTTCAAGGACCGGAGCGTGGTGGCCGCCTATCGGCACCGACCCCCGCATCCGCCGGGCACATTCGATCTCCTCCGGCAGCTGATCGTGGACCGTCCAAGGTCGCTGCTGGACGCCGGCACCGGGCTTGGCGACCTCGCCCGCGCACTCGCGCCGAATTGTGACCGTGTGGACGCGGTCGACTTCTCCGAGAGAATGATCGAGATGGCCCGGTCACTTCCAGGGGGCGATGACCCACGCATCCGCTGGCTCTGCTCGCCAATCGAGGATGCTGACCTGATCGGCCCCTACTCGCTGATCACGGCGGCCGACAGCCTGAGCTGGTTCGACCTGAATGTCGTCATCCCGAAGTTCGCCGAGCTGCTCACCGAGAATGGTGTCCTCGCAGTAGTCGATCGCAGCGCGCAGGTGGGATTGCGAGAGGACGACATCATCCCGCGCTACTCGCTGAACCGGGACTATGAGCGCTGGGACCCGGTGGCGGCGCTCGAGAAGGCGGGCCTCTTCGAGCGTCTCGGTCAGGAGTGCTCGGGTCCGGTTCCGTGGACGCCGACGATAGAAGAGTACATCGAGCGACGACACTCGCAGAACGGCTTCTCCAGGGATCGAATGTCGCGTCGACGGGCCACCGATTTCGACGCCGCCCTGAGGGCAAGGATCGCCGAGCAGGTCAAGGAGGGGTCGGTGAGGATGGAGGAGGGACGGTTGCTGGGAGAGGTCGCGGGGTCGGTGGTATGGGGAAGGCCCGTCCCACGATTGCGCGCGACATCCGAGCGCGGGATCTTGGGACCCACTCGACAGTGACACAGGAGAATCATCATGAAGTTCCGAGCCAAGACGATCGTCGCCAGCGCAATCTTCGTCCTGAGTGGATTCGGCCCTTGGAGTGGCGGACCCCGGGCTGGCATCGCGTCGCTTGGCCAGGCTGCACCACTGGCCGCCCAGTCCCGCTCCGCCGACCTCGAGTCCATCTGGGCCGCCGCCGGCTTCGGGGCTGCGATCGCCATCGGCGACGGCGAGATCTTCGTGGGGCGCACGGGTGGCGGGATCGCGGGCGCGATCTATCCCTCGCCCGGCAGCATCTACGTTTTCGAGCGCACCGATGACGGGTGGGGCTTTGCCTACGTCATCAACGGCGACGATGTCGAGATCGGCGACGAATTCGGGGCAGCGCTGGCGGTCGACGGCGACCGGTTGCTGGTGGGGTCGCCGGGGCGGGCCGATGGCGTCGGGGGAGCCTACACCTTCGAGCGCGGCAGCGATGGCGCGTGGACGCAGGCGATCGAGCTCGTGCCTCCGGCCGATCGGGAGATCCGGGGCGCGGGAGCCTCCGTCGCACTGTCCAATGACGCCGTCTACCTCGGGGCGCCATCGGACGTGGGCCCTGGAGCCGTCCTGCGGTTTGACGCGGACGGTAGCATCGCCACGGTCCTCTCCGCGCTCAACCCCTCCGACGCCGACCTTTTCGGCTCGTCGCTCTCGCTGTCCGGCGACCTGCTCTTCGTCGGCGCGCCCGGGACGGCCGGCGACATCGGCGCGGCCCATGTGTTCGACATCGGCTCGCCCACAGCGGCCTCGTTGCATGTCGCCATGGGGGTCGAAGGCCTCGGCGGCGACGCCTTCGGCACGAGCCTCGCCGCCTCGGGCACCTCCGTGCTCATTGGTGCGCCCGGCGCCGACGAAGGAGCGGGCGCCGCCGTCCTCTTCACCCGCAGCAGCGACGGCGAGTGGGATGCGACCGCCCGTCTCTCCTTCCCCGAGTCCGGCCCGGCAGGCTACGGCTCGGCGGTGGCCTTCGACGGCCGCAGCGCCTGGGTAGGAGCGAGCGCCGTCAACCAGGGGGCGGGCAGCACACAAGTCTTCCGGGTCGCGGAGGCGGGCGGGCCGGGCACCATCGCCCTCGAAGGCGAGAACACCATCCCTGCCCCCGGATTCTCCCGCGGCGCCCTCTTTGGCTCATTCGTGGCGCTGCGTGACGACGTGGCCGTGGTTGCCGCCTCGAACGCTGACATGCGGCTGGGTGCGGCTGTCGTGTTCGAGCGCGGGCACGATGGCTGGGCCCAGAGCTCAACCCTCCGAGAATCCACTCGAACACTCACTGCAGTGACCGGCGAGGAAGCCCCCTGCACCGACGGCGCCACCGGGCCATTCGACTGCTCGCAGGTCGACCTGGTCGCGTTCGTGCCGCTGGCGTCGCTGGGAGCCGATCCGGGCACGATCCTCAACGACATCTGGGGCTGGAGCGACCCCGTAACCGGCCGGGACTGGGCGCTGGTCGGGCGCTCGGACGCCACGGCTTTCGTCGACGTCAGCGACCCCGCCAACCCGCGGTACGCCGGCGAACTGCCGCTGACCGAGGGCGCCACCGAGAACCTCTGGCGCGACATCAAGGTATACGCCGACCACGCCTTCATCGTCGCCGACGGCGCCGGGGCGCACGGCGTGCAGATCTTCGACCTCACGCAGCTTCGGGACGCCGTCGGCCCGCCGGTGACCTTCGCCGAGACCGCGCGCTACGACGGCATCGCCAGCGCCCACAACATCGTCATCAACGAGGAGACCGGGATGGCGTACGCGGTCGGCAGCAGCATGGGCGGCCAGACCTGCGGCGGCGGCCTGCACATGATCGACGTGCGCACGCCCGCGGAGCCCGTCTTCCTGGGCTGCTTCGCCGACGCGACCACGGGACGGCAGCGAACCGGCTACTCCCACGACGCCCAGTGCGTCATCTACCGGGGCCCCGACGAGGACTACCAGGGCCGCGAGATCTGCTTCGGCGCCAACGAGACCGCGCTCAGCATCGCCGACGTGACCGACCGTGAAAACCCGGTCGCCATCGCCCGCGGCGAGTACCCCAACGTCGCCTACGCGCACCAGGGCTGGCTGACCGAGGACCACCGGCATTTCTTCATGGGCGACGAGGCCGACGAGGCGCAGGGCGGCGTCGACCGCACGCGCACCCTCATCTGGGACGTGGCCGACCTGGACGATCCCCTGCTGCTCAAGGAACACTTCGCCGAGACGGGAACCATCGACCACAACCAGTACGTGCGTGGCGATCGTCTATACCAGGCGAATCTGATGAGTGGACTGAGGGTGCTCGACATCAGCGACGTCGAGAATCCAATCGAGATCGGCTTTTTCGACACGGTGCCGGACGATGCGGGGTTGCCCGCGTTCGGCGGTGCGTGGAGCAACTACCCGTTCTTCGAGAGCGGCGTGGTGGTGGTGTCGAGCTGGAGTGAGGGGCTGTTCGTGTTGCGGCCGCGGGGGAGGCCGGTGAGCTGAGGGGGGGCATGCTCACGTACACGGACGACAAGCGCGGCCCGGGAAGAGGACGAGAGTAAACCAAGCCGTTGGCCCCAACGTATTAACGACGAACGGGGACGAGATCACGTCGTCGAGTGGGCGTTCCCGGTTCCAACCGGCCACCGACGCCAACGGGAGCCAACGTCCATGCCACACGCTCCACCATTCCCGACTTCAGCCAGCCTCGCCCTCGCACTGGCCCTTGCTCACCTGGCAACCACCGCCTGCACCGACGAAGACAGCGACGCGGAAGCCGGCGCGATCGACGCCGTACCCACCTACCAGGGCACGGTCGACCTCGAGTTCGGCGATGTCGACGGGGACGATCCGTACCTCTTCACCAGAATCGGGGGGATCGCCGAGGACGCGCCTGGACGGTTGATCGTGGCCGACATGCAGTCGCACGACATCCGCGTCTTCGATCCCGAGGGGCGCTTCCTGTTCCGCTTCGGCGGCCCCGGAGAGGGCCCCGGCGAGCTGACGTATCCCTGCTGCCTGGCGTTCGGCCCGGATGGCACGCTGTGGGTGCGCGAGAGCACGCGGTACAGTGCGTTCCAGCTGAAAGTTGCCGGCGCGGAGTACGTGCGCGGACACCGGATCGCCCATTTCAGTCAGGGAATGGTCGCTCCGGTCACCTTCGACGCCGAGGGCCGGCTCGTCGACATCGGTTCAATGAATACGCCCGAGGGCGGAAGCGTCATGACGCGCTTCCATGTCGGTGCAGACGGTGTCGCCGAAGAGGTGCCAATGGCCGATCCCGAGCGGCAGGCCACCGGGTCGACCACGGTGGACCGCACGTTCGGAGAGATGGCGGTCACGATGTTCGTCTATCAGCCCCTGGGCCCGCGGTGGATTCACGCGCACGGCCGCGGCGGCGCCTGGGCCGAAGCCGTCACCTCCGATTACGTGGTCAACCTCCACCACGCCGACGGCACGGCGTCCCGGATCGAGGGACCGCCTCTCGCTGGAGCCGAGCTCAGCCCTGCAGAGCAGGACTGGGCGCAGGACTGGATTGATCGCGACCTGCAGCGGCTCGATCTCGAGCAGCACCCCTTCCCGATCCCGGACCGCAAACCGCCGCTCGGTGCCATCTACTTCGATCGGTCCGGTCGGCTGTGGATCGAAAGGATCGCGGCCGCAGGCAACCAGTCGCGGGAGGCCGATGTCTATGAGGGAGACACGTTGGTCGCGCGCTATCGCTGGCCGCGCCGGGTCGCGCCCGGCGATGTCCCCTGGGCGAGCGAGTCGCTGCTCTACGGCATCACAACCGACTCGCTGGACGTCCAGCGGGTGGCGAGGGTGCGGTTTCGGCCGGTTGGGTAGACGGTCGGGCGTGACGCGCTAACGGCCCAACCACATCAGCCGGAGGCAAGCATGACGCGCCGAGTTCTGCCGTTCGCAACCGCATCGATCCTCCTCTCCGGCTGCGCCCCCGGCGATAGCTCCTCGCAGACCGCGGTCGTTCGCGACAGCGCCGGCGTCCTGATCGCCGAGAATCCCGCCGACGCTTCCGGCGAGCAATGGACCCTGCCATCTCCCCCCGTCCTGGAGATCGGACGAGGCGAAGGAGATGGCCCGGGTTCGGACCTCTTCGGCGCCATCGCGCATGCCATCCGGCTGTCGAACGGGCACATCGCCGTGGCGGACAGGCATGCACAGGAGATCCGCGTCTTCGACGATGCCGGCGACCACGTCTTCACCTTCGGGCGACCCGGTGAGGGCCCCGGCGAGTTCACGACGCTCTGGTCGATTGCCGAGTTGGCCGGTGACACGATCGCGGCAATCGACCCGCTCGGCGGGCGGGTCTCCCTGTTCAATTCGGCTGGCGTGTTCGGCCGATCGTTCCCGATTCCCCGGCTTCCCGGCGCATCCGCCCCCAACGTGATCGGCTGGCTGGCAGACGGCACGCTACTCATCTCGGCTCTCACCCGGTCGCCGTCCCGGGACACGCGCGACCAATCGACCCACTTCCTCTATGCCGTCGACCCCCACGGCGAGATCCTGGGGACCCTGGGCGAGTACCCGGGCAGCCCGCTGGGCAGTAACGGCCTTGCCCTGGGCTTCGCGTCCCGCGCGGAATTCGCGGCGGGCGGCAGCCTCGCCTGGGTGGGACAATCCGGGCGCTTCGAGGTGGTGGCACATGACCGGACCGGGGCCGTGCGGCGGATCGTGCGCCTGGATCGGGAGCCCAGGGCCGTGACGCAGCCGGAGATCGATGAAGCCCAGGCCGCGGTCGAACGGAGCCTTCAGGGCGCGTCGGGGCCGGCGGTGGAACGGATCCTGGCGACCGAGTACGCGAGCCACCACCCGGTCCACGGCGCCCTCCTCGCCGACAAGGCCGGCAACCTGTGGGTGAATCGGTACCGCCACCATCTGCTTGAGGATGCGGGCCCGCCGGAGTGGGATGTCTTCGACGCCGAGGGCCGGCTCGTGGGCTATCTGGCCACTCCGAGCGACTTCGAGATCACCGACATCGGCGCGGACTTCGTCCTCGGGTTCCACACGGACGAACTGGGCGTGCAGACGGTGCGGATGTATCGACTGGTCCGCGAGTAGCCGGTGAGCCCGTCAGCGCCGACACGAGTTCATTCGCGCGGCGGATCGCGTCCTGCGCTCACATTCGCAAAGATCCCATTCGGCGCCCCCGAGTTCGCGGTGACGATCTCCGGGTATCCGTCCACGTTCAGGTCACCTGCCTCGACGCTGTAGGTGGCGCAGTCCCCGCACCCGAAGCGAAGCTCGACGAATCCGTGACCCTCGCCGGCCCCCGGCGCCCCGACGCCCCGGTTGAAATACACCGCGTTCTGCGCCCCCACGTTCGCCACGACGATGTCCAGGTCCCCATCGAGATCCACGTCTGCGAGCCGGACCGCGTAGCTGTGGTCGTCACCGGACCCGAACGACAGGTTCCGCTCGAACCCTCCCGCCCCGTCACCGAAGTACACCGCGTTCGCCTCGCCGATGTTCGCGGTGACGATGTCCGGCCGGCCGTCGCCGTCCACGTCGCCCACGGCCACGCCGCGCGTCTCATCGCTGCCGGTGCCGTACCCGCTCACCCGCTCGAAGCTGCCCGCGTCGTTCCAGTGGATCGTGTTGGCCCCGCCGTCTCGGTTGGCGAGCACGAGGTCGAGGTCTCCGTCACCGTCGAGATCCGCAGCGGCGACGTCGATCGTGGAGTCGTCCCCCGCGCCGAACGGCACGCCCTCGCCGAACGCCCCCGAGCCGTCACCGTGGAATATGAAGTTCTGGCGGCCCCGGTTCACGACCAGGACGTCGGTGTGCCCGTCGCCGTCCAGATCGGCCAAGGTGAGGCTTCGGGTGGAACTCGGGGTGCCGAAGGTGGTGCCGGCCGCAAACCGCCCTGTCCCGTCGTTCACGAAGATGAGGTTGCGCGTGCGGTCGTTGCCCACGGCAACATCCAGGTCTCCGTCGCCATCGAAATCGGCAAGCGGGACGGCGTAGCTGCCGGCCTCTTCCTCGCCCAGCCGACGCGCCAGGGTGAAGCCGGCGCGTCCATCGTTAAGGTACACGCGGTTCTGGCCGGGCCAGTGACGACCGTTCGCGACGACAACATCGAGGGTACCATCGCCGTTCAAGTCGCCCAGACTGACCGAAGCCGTCAGTTCGCTGCCCGCCCCCAGCGACCGGAGCGGCCGGAAGGTCCGTTCCTGCTGCGAGGCCAGCGGGCCCAGGCCAACCGTCAGCGCGAGGAGAACGGCGGCGACGAAGCTCCAACCGCGCCCCACCGCCACACACCTTCCATCCATACAACCATCCAATCGTCGTCGTTGCTCTTGACCCCGGCCGCCGGCGGGCGCAGGGTGACTCCATCATGGTTGAATGGCTTGGTATCGGCCACCTGCTGGAGCTGTCCGGCACGGAAGCGATCGCGGGCTATCTGACCCCGCTCGCGATCTTCGCCGTGTTCTTCGTCCTGCAGATCGTGCTACCCGCACGTCGGGTCCCGGGCTACGTCGTCGATCCCCGGACCGGCAAGCCCCGCAACTACCGGCTGAACGGCCTCCTGGTGTTTGCAGTTGTGGTGATCGTGTGGGCATTCGAGGTCACCGGAATGCCGCGCGACTGGTTCTACCGTTCCTCAATCCATGCGGTCGTCGGAGGAACGGACCTGTGCATCATCCTTGCCCTCGTGGCGGTGTTCAGCCAGCCGCGAGGCGCGAGAAAGCACTGGTTCCTCGCACTGTGGCATGGCCGGGCGCCGGAACTCTCGTTCTTCAACGAGCGCTTCGACGTGAAGATGTACCTGTATGTTGTGGGCGGGACGATGTTGTCGCTCAACGCCCTCTCCGGGGCCGCGTACCACTACCAGCTCTTCGGCGCGGACTCCAATCCGGGCGTGTTCCTTTATGCTGCGTTCTTCACGTTCTACGTGCTGGACTACTTCATCTTCGAACGCGTCCAGCTCTATACCTACGATCTGATCCACGAGGGCGTCGGCTTCAAGATGATCTGGGGCGGCCTCGTGGTCTACGGATGGCTGTTCATCCTGCCGCTGTGGGGCATGGCTGTATACCCGGATCCCGGATTCACGCCGGCGTGGACGAATGTCTGGCTCGTCGGCGCGTCCGCGCTGTTCCTCTTCGGGTGGGGAATATCGCGCGGCGCCAACCTGCAGAAGTACACGTTCAAGCGATGGCCCGACCGCAGGTTCCTGGGGCTCATCGAACCGGAGTACATCGAGGCGGGCGACCGCAAGATCCTGTGCAGTGGCCTGTGGGGTGTCGCCCGCCACCTCAACTACATGGGCGAGGGGTTCCTCGGCCTCTCGATCGGCCTGGTCTTCGGCTACTTCGCCAATCCCTGGGCCTGGACCTACACCGTGTTCGTCGTCACGTTCTTCGTCTTCCGCCAACGTTTCGACGAACGGTACTGCGCCGAGAAGTACGGCGCGGAGAAGTGGGCGGAGTATCGGGCGCGGGTAAAGTGGCGGATCATTCCGGGGGTTTACTGAGATGACATCGGCACCCGGCTG
>VYAQ01000389.1 GCA_009844885.1 Gemmatimonadota bacterium | reverse complement strand
CGCCGGCCCGTCTCCGGATCCTCGAACTCGACGAACCCCATCGCCGGAATCGCAGCCTCACGCGCATCGCCCACCCTCACCGCGACCAGGTCGTGCCGCCGCGCCGCCACCGACAGCGCCCGCTCGTACCCCTCCGCCAGAAAGTCCGACACGAGAAACGCGACCGCTCGCCGCCTCGTCACCCGCGCGAGGTACTCCAGCGCGCCCGCGATGTCCGTCCCCGTGCCCTCTGCGGGGCGATACAGCAGCTCGCGCAACACCCGCAACGCGTGCCGGCGCCCCTTCCGCGGCGGCACGAAGTGCTCGATCCGGTCCGAGAACAGGATCAGCCCGACCTTGTCGTTGTTCTTGATCGCGCTGAAGGCCAGCACCCCGCACAGCTCGGCGGCCAGCTCCGACTTCATCCGCGCCCTGGTCCCGAAGTGCGCCGAAGCGCTCACGTCCACGACCAGCATCAGGGTCAGTTCGCGCTCCTCTTCGAAGACCTTGACGTGCGGCGATCCCGTCCGCGCCGTCACGTTCCAGTCGATCCCGCGGATGTCGTCGCCGTAGCGGTATTCCCTCACCTCGGCGAAGCTCATCCCCCGCCCCTTGAAGACGGAGTGGTACTCGCCCGAGAACACGTCGTTCACGAGGCCGCGCGTCGTGATTTCGAGCAGCCTCACCTGCTTCAGGATCTCGCGGGGAATCATGACCGCGACCGCCCACCGCGTTCAGGCGTGCAGAATGTAAACTGTACTTTACATATTGTCATCTTTAGTATACATCCGATACCGACTGCTACGGCACCTCGATCGTGTCCAGCACCCGCGTCACCACGTCCTCGGTGGTCACCTCCTCGGCCTCCGCCTCATACGTCAGGATGATGCGGTGGCGCAGCACGTCCATCGCCACCGAGCGCACATCCTCGGGCGTGACGTAGCCCCGATGCCGCAGAAACGCGTGCGCGCGCGACGTCTTCGCGAGGCAGATCGTGGCCCTGGGCGATGCCCCGAAGGCGATGAGCGGGTCCAGCTCCTGCAGGCCACACTGCGTGGGTTCTCTTGTTGCGAAGACAAGCTCGACGATATAGCGCTCGACCTGGCTGTCCATATAAATCGTCTCTGCCGCCCGGCGCGCCTGCAGAATGTCCTCCGGCGTCACGACGGGACGGGCTTCGGGCATGGGCCCCGTGCCCATCCGGCGCATGATTTCCAGCTCCTCGTCGCGTTCCGGATACCCGACCGAAAGCTTGAGCATGAAGCGGTCCACCTGCGCTTCGGGGAGCGGGTAGGTTCCCTCCTGGTCGATCGGGTTCTGCGTCGCGAGCACGAGGAAGGGGGACGGCAGCGGGAAGGTATTCTCGCCGATCGTCACCGTGTGCTCCTGCATGGCTTCCAGCAGCGCCGACTGGACCTTCGCGGGCGAGCGGTTGATCTCGTCGGCCAGGATCACGTTCGCGAAGATCGGCCCCTTCTTGGTCCTGAACTCGGTCTTCTGCGGGTCGTAGATCAGGGTGCCGATCAGGTCCGCAGGGAGCAGATCCGGGGTGAACTGGATGCGCTGAAACGACGTCTCGATCGCGTCGGCCAGCGTCCGCACCGTGAGCGTCTTGGCCAGGCCCGGCACGCCCTCCATGAGCACGTGACCGTCGGAGAGCAGACCGACGAGCAACCGTTCGACCATTGCCTTCTGTCCGACAATTACACGGCCCACTTCGTCGAGCAGGCGGTCCACGAAACCGCTGCCCTCCTGGATCTTCGCTTGAATGACTTCGATGTCGCGGTTCATGCCGCCCTTGTCTCGGGGTTGGTGGTTGGCTGTGCGCTGGGGACCGCGTGGTCCCTCATGTTTTCCGCAGACAATGTTAATGGATGAAGCGTTGTTCGGAACGGTTGCCGATGGCCGCGGGTGATGCGGGCGCAACGGCTGCGATCGTGGCCGGAGCGTTGACGATGGCTGCCTGCGGCGGCGAAACGGGGGCGGCGGTCGGGGCCGTCGTCCGGGACAGCGCGGGGGTGCGGCTTGTCGAGTATGCGGGAACTCCGCAACACGAAGCGCCGTTCGCCCTTTCGGCCGAACCGGTCTACAGGCACGGATCCGGCCCGGGAGACTACCTGTTCGGGACCATCCGCCATGGCGTCCTGTTCCCCGACGGGGCCGCGGCAGTCTTCGATGCCGCCAACACGGAAATCGTGGTTCTCGGCCCGGACGGCGGCAGCCACGAGTTGCTCGCCGGATCGGGGGAGGGTCCGTCGGAGGTGGGGTTTGTGGCCCGGATGTTCGCGGTCGGGATGAACAGCCTGCTGGTCGACGACAACTGGAACGCGCGATTCACGCTGTTCGTGGGTGGCGCCGTTGCCAGGACCGTCAGTCTCGGGGAGAACAGGGAGCTCGCGCTGGGCCTGGGCTCGCGCGGGATCGACGCGTCCGGACGGCTGCTCATGTCGTCGGCATCCTATCGGCGCGGCTTTCCCGACGACTGGCTTCCCGGCTACCTGGTGCGGCTGGATCTCGATGCGCTGGTTGCCGACACGGTCGGGTCCTACGACTGGGTGCCGTTCGTGCCGCCCGACGACGAAGCGGACAACCCCTTCCCGCACCTGGGCCGGGTAGGTGCGGCCGGAGGACGATTCGTGCATGGCCGTACCGACACGCCGGAACTGATCTGGCGGGAGTCGGACGGGACAGTCACCCAGATCGTTCGGTGGCAGCCCGAATGGGTCTACCCAACCGAGAAACACTGGAGGACCTTCGAGGCATACCTGCGCGTGACGCTGCCGCCGGTCAACCCGCACCTCCAGACCGACGAGGCGATCGAGGAGATGATCCAGCGGGCGCTGGCCCGATACCGGGTCGAACCGGACGAGGCGCTGCCCTTGTTCGGCAGCCTGCTCGGGGATGACGAGGGCCGTGTGTGGCTACCCGAATACGCGGTCGCCAGCCAGCGCAACGGATACCCCTCCTATGCAGTGATCTCTGCCTCGGGGGAATGGTTGGGCAGGGTGGAAGCACCAGCGGGCCTGCGCGTACTGGACGTGGCCGGCGGACGCGTTCTCGGCGTGGTGAAGGACGAGATGGACGTCGAAAGCATGGTGGTCTACGAGTTGATCAGCGGTTAGTCCGGCACGGCGACGGGCGCACGCACCGCCAGCAAGCCTCGTCGCGGCGGGCACCGTGCCGGCGGGCGCGTGCCTCGACGCGTTACCCTTGCGACGCCCTCCAGGCCGCGAGGATCTCCGCTTCCCGCGCCATCTGCGCGTCCATTGAGGCGGGGCCGAATTCCAGGTCGCCGCCCCTCAGGCCCGCTACCATTCCCTCTCGGCGTTCCGCCGGCAGCGACTTCCACCACTCGAGCGTGTCGACCGTCGTCTCGGCCAGCGGCCGCGAGGTGAGCCCGGCCGCGAACGCCCGGTCGGCCCGGAAGCTTGTGGCGCCGGCGAAGGGGCCGTCCTGGTTCGTCCACGGCGGCAGCGAGAACTCGGGGACCCCCTGTTCGGCCAGGAACGCGCCCGGCACCCAGGTGAAGTCCACCGACGCCCCGATAGCCGAATGCATCCCCTCCAGGAAGTCGCCCATGCGCATGCCGCCAAGGGGGGCGACCGCGTTGTAGGTACCGCTGACCCGGTCTTCGCACAGCCGGATGGACCAGGCCGCGAGGTCGCGCGCGTCGATGTACTGGACCGGGTCGTCCGGGGCGCCGAAGGCGATGACCTCGCCGCCGCGATCCAGCCGCACGGGATAGTAGGTGAAGCGGTCGGTGGTGTCCTCGGGCCCCACGATCAGGCCCGGCCGCGTGATGACGCAGCGGTCGTCGCCGTACGCCTCCCGCACCGCGTCCTCGCAGAGGACCTTGAGATGGCCGTACCACTGGCCCACGTCCTCCGATTCCGGATCCGGGAGCACGACGGTCGGATCGTCCTCGGTCGTCCCCCCTTCGGGCCAATCGGGCTCGCCCGGGGCCGCCTTCATTCCCCCGTCCGCACCGTACCAGCTCGCGTAGACGCCCGCCGTGGAGGTGAACAGGTAGAAGTCGGACGCGTCCTTCAGCAGCTGAGCCGAATCGCGGACGTGACGGGGGACGTACCCCGAGTTGTCCAGAACCACGTCCCAGGTCCCGCCCTCCAGCGCGCCCAACTGACCGTCCCGGTCCCCGACGAGCTTCTCCACCTCGGGGAACAGGTGCGTGTTGGTGCGTCCGCGGTTGAAGAGCGTCACGGTATGGCCGCGCATCTGGGCGTACCGGACCATGTGCGGCCCCAGGAAACCCGTGCCCCCGAGGATGAGGATGCGAAGCGCCGGCGCCTCCGGGACGGTACACCGCCAGAACGCGAGCGCGCCCGTGGCGGCCGCCGCCCCTCCGAGAAACTGTCGTCTGGTGGGTGACATGCGTGTGACCTCCGGCTCAGTTCAGTAGTAACGCCCTGTCCACCACAATACCTGCCTGGATCACGGCGTGCACCCGCTTTGTGTTGGTGATCGACTCGATCGGCGAGGCCTCGAGGATCAGCAGGGTCGCCTCGTCGCCGGGCGCCACACCCCAGGACCGCTCGAGAAAGCGGGCGGCGTGGGTCGTGGCACTCCGCAGGGCCGACCATTCGGACAGGCCCGCCTCGACGAGTAGCTCGAGCTCGCGGTGCACCGAGTATCCCTGGAAGACGCCCATGTTGCCGCCGTCGGTGCCGGTCAGCATGGGCACGCCCGCGTCGGCCAGCGTCCGGACCGCTTCCAGACTCGTGTCCATCAGGGTGCGCTGCCACGTCAGGAATCCCTCGATCCGGGGATCCCAACCGTCTCCGACCCTGTAGGCGTCGCGCAGGGCGGCCGGCGCGGTTTCGGCGAGGAGCGGATCGTCGAGGAGGCCGGGATCTTCCGCCATGCGTGCGAAGTCACCCTGGACCGCGAGGGTGGGGATGTGGTAGGTACCCTGCTCGGCCAGCAGCTCGGCAAGGTCGGCGGGCGGGGGATCCGGGCCGGGCGTGTGCGTCACGGCGTCCGCGCCCGCCAGCGCGGCCTCGCGCAGGTCGTCCCATGTCCCCACGTGCACCACCGTCTTGAGGCCATGTTCGCGCGCCGTCTCCAGGACCGCGGTCAGGGTGGGCAGGTCGACCGTGGGCATGCTGCGGCCGCCGTAGGTCTGGTGGTCATAGACGATCTTGACGACATCGGGCGCGGACGCGGCCAGGTCGGCGACCTCCTGGCGCGCTTCTCCGGGTGTGTCGACGATTCGGGTCGGGACGCCGTACTCCGAGCAGTGACCGTTGGTCGCCGTCAGGCATGGGCCTGCCGCGAACAGCTCCGCGCCCTGTCCACCTTCGTCGCGGCGCCGGTTGCGGTATTCGAAGATCATCTGCTCCGGGCTGAAAAGGTCGAGGACGAAGGCGACGCCCGTGAAGAGTGCGGTGTTGGCGGTGCCCTGCGGCCCAAGCATTTGCGGCATTCCCCTTGGCGACATGTTGCCGAAGGAGTGCGTGTGCACGTCGGCCGGCGCCGGCATGACAAACCGGCCCTCGAGGTCGAGCACCTCGCCGGCAAAGTCGGGGGGTGGCGCGGCTGCGAGGCCGGTTACGAAGCCGCCCTCGATGAGCAGGACGCCGCGGTCCACCGATTCCTCGGCCGGGTTGAGGACGACGGCGTTGGCGAGGGCCAGATCCTGGGCGGCGGCCGAGCGCGGGGCCTGCACGGCGCACCCGATGAGGACGAGGGCGGCCAGGGCGGCCGGGCGGCGTTGCGGGCGGGCGCTGGCGCCCATGGCAAGACGGGCACCTGTGGTAAGGGACCCGCCCACCGCAGGACGCGCACCTACGCCAAGAGGGCCGCCCACCTTCAGCCGGGCGGAGGCTGGCATATGTCGCGGTCGGCGTCCTGGTTCATCGGCGTCGAGACCCCGACCCAGACCAGGAGCGTCGTGTCTCTCGGTTCGCTCCATTCGACGTCCACTTCCAATTGGGCCTGAAAGCCGGCCTTGTAATCAAACCTCACGGGTTCGCCCGGAGCGGCCGTCACGTCGAGCCGCGCGTCGCCCATGGCGTCCCTGGCGCTGATCGTCCACGAGCCCGAATGGCGCTCCCAGATCTTCACGCAACCGTCCAAGGCCATCCCTACGAGCGGAAATGCCGGACTGCGGTACGAAGCATGCCCGCCCTCGACCGGCAGCCGGATCCAGCTGCCACCGCTGTTCACGGCCTCCAGGACCTGCGCAATCTGGCCCTCTGCGGGAGCGGGAAGGGCCAGAGCGCTCGACAGCGCGGTAGCGGCCGCGCCCAGCACGAACGCCGCCCGCCGAGGTCGAGGCCATCTGACGCGTTGTATCACCGGGGCATCCACCGTCTTCTGTGTCGTGCGGATTCGATCACGCCTACAAACGTAGCAACACCCCGGCTGCTCCCGAACCCGCACCCGTCGTTGCGCCCCGCGTAGCTGCGGCCCCGCGTTGCAGCGTCCGCCGAAGCCCCAGCGAGACCAGCTTAGCTGCCGCGTCCCCGCCGGCGCGCGGCCGGCAGGTCGAGCGTTCCGCGAATGTCGGAGTAACGGATGCGCTCCCGACGCCCATCGGTCACCACCAGGTCCCCATCC
Organism: Gemmatimonadota bacterium; assembly: GCA_009844885.1. Lineage (GTDB taxonomy): Bacteria > Gemmatimonadota > Gemmatimonadetes > Longimicrobiales > Gaopeijiaceae > Bin94. Next base: position 2,072 of record VYAQ01000389.1, on the reverse strand, counting down.
ACGTCTCGCACGGACACGCCGCCCGATCCGACCTCGTCGATGCGCACCGTGCCGCCGACGCTTTCCACCCTGATGCTTCCGGAGCCGTCCGATATCGTCACGTCCCCGCTCACGCCGCGGATCTCCATACTGCCCGAGCCATCCTCCAGGTCGACGTCGCCGGTCACGTCGGCAATCCTGAGGCCGCCGGAACCGTCCACGACGTTCACCGACCCGACCTCCCGGAGCGACATGCTCCCCGATCCGTCGCGCACCTCCACATCCCCCACTCCGACGATCTCCAGGCTGCCCGAGCTATCCTCTACCCGGATTCCCGTACCGGTCGGCACTTCGACCGTCAGATCGATGCGGGCATAGTTGTTGCCCCATCCGCCGATGCGGCCCGGATACTCGGTCTGGAGCCTGTCGCCGTCGAGAGATACGCCCAGGCCCTCGAGCCTGTCGCGATCCGACGCACAGAGCACCGCCATCACGCGGATCCCGCCGACGTCGCTGTTTCCCGTGATGTTCAGCCTTCCGGCGCCGGCGTCGATATCCAGGGTGCCCACGGCCGGCCCGCTGAGGTCGGTCTCGTCGCGGAACTCGCAGCGGCTCTGGGCCGCAAGTCCTGCCGGTATTGCCGCTGCCCCCGCCAGAGCGACCGCCGTCGCTGCCCGCTTCGTCCATCCCGTCATGCTGTCCGTCCTTTCGCTGTGTCTGTTCCGGGATCCGTGCGCCCTGCCGGTGCTGCTGATCCCATGTCCTGAAGGACGAGATTCGTCGCGCAAAAGTTTGGACCGGGAACGCGACCGGACGACGCTCTCAGTCGCCCTTGCAGCCTCTTTGTGAACCACGGTAATCTCATGCTCCGAAGTCTTCATATCGCGAAATCGTCACAATCTTACATTATTCGTGATAATACGGATGCAGACTCCGGGGTGAAGCAACGCCCGAGACGCCAAACCGGGCTGTGCGAGGAGATACAGACATGCAATCGAGAAGGCGCGTATCTGTGTCCACGCGGTGTCCCCGTGACATATCGCGGTGGCGTGCCCGGCCCGCACGATCCGGATTCGCGCTTGCCGGTCCCTGCGCCGCGTTGCTCGGCGCCGTCCTTCTGAAGGCCTGCGCCGATGACCCAACCGCCCCGTACGACGTCGATCCCTCCGCAGCGGCTGGGCCGGGACAGCAAGGTGCGGTAGTCGTCATCGAGCCCCATTGGCTGACGCTCGACAGCACCGGGGCGACCGGCACCCTCACAGCCAGGGTGACCGACTCGGACGGGAACACCGTGGCCTCACCGCAGGTAAAGTGGGCCAGCGCCGATGCGGCGATCGCGACGGTCGGCGGGACGGGCAGCGGGGTGGCAAGGGTCACGGCGGCTGGTCTCGGCAAGACCAGGGTTACGGCCACCTACAATTCCGTGACCGCCGAGGCAACCGTGGAAGTCGCGCTGCCGCTCACCGACCGGGAGATCCTCGAGGTCCTCTACGAGGCCACGGGGGGCGACTTCTGGAACAACAACACGAACTGGCTGACGGACAGGGACTTGTCGGAGTGGTACGGCGTCAGCGCCAACCAGGACAAGGTGAGAGGCCTGAGACTCTGGGAAAACAATCTGGTGGGCACGATTCCTCCCGAACTCGGCGCACATCTTCCAGTGTAGTCCACCAAGGTTTACCATGTAGGCCATAACACGTTATTGGACAACGTGTTCTGTGGTATCCACGGCGCTCTACCGTCCCTTGCGATCCATCGCCATCCCGTGTATTCTTCCCGGTGTAGTGCTGCAATAAGTGATACACCACAAGGAAGGGACCCCACCATGAAGCGACCGAGGACACTCTCCGCCGCGTTCGTGCGGACGGTCAACCGGCCCGGCGTCTACGGCGACGGACGCGGCGGCCGCGGGCTGAGCCTTCGCGTCCACCGGACACGGGATGGCCGGATCACCAAGACGTGGCGTCAGCGCGTCAGGATCGAGGGGCGGCTGACCTCGATCGGACTTGGACCGTATCCCGAGGTGACGCTCGCCGAGGCCCGGCAAAAGGCATTGGACAACAGCCGGGGCGTCCTCTTGGGCCAGGACCCGC
>VYAQ01000212.1 GCA_009844885.1 Gemmatimonadota bacterium | reverse complement strand
GGGTTGGTGGTGAGGATGCGGTTGCGGCGGAGGGGGCTGGTGCGGTTGCGGCGGACGCGGAGGGGGCCGAGTTGGACGCGCGCCAGCCGGACCAGGGCAGCGCACCCGGTGCCGACCTGGGGGCCGCGCTTGCGGCCGCCGAGGCGTGGGCGCCCGGCTGGCGGACGCTGATCCTGAACGTGCCGCGCCCGGCGGATCGCGAGGTCCGGGTGGAGGTGCAGTGGGGCCGCGAGGGTCAGCCCCACAGGTCCGGCGTGCTCACCGTCGACGCGGCCACCGGCGCTGTGCGCGACTGGGAGTCCTTCGCCGATGACACACCGGGACGGCGCGCGCAGGAGTTCCTGCGTCACGCGCACACGGGGGAGTACTGGGGGCTGGGTGGCCAGCTGCTCGCCGGGCTCTTGTCGCTGGCGGCCGCGCTGATGGTGTGGACGGGGCTGTCCCTGGCCATCCGGCGGGCGCGGCGCTTCGTGCGGCTCCGGCGTTCGTTGCGCGGATAGCGCCGCCGCCCGTCCGCCGCCTCAGAACGAGGTTGGGTAGCGCGAGGGCAATACCACGGTCGGCCGCGTGGACTCGTAGTGGATGAGCACGTCGTACCACTCCGGCAACGGCGACTGTGACCAGTAGCGGTACGAAGCGCCGGGATCGTAGCAGCAGCCAATCGCGCGGAAGCTGCGAGGTCCGGCCAGCCACGATGCGCCCGCCGAACTCGTATTGCGGTTGCGCAGGTCGACGACGTACCGGGGTGCAGCCGGGGTGGACAGGTAATGCTCGTACGAGAGCGGGAGCGGCGCCGCCAGGGTGTGTTCGGTCAGACCCAGGTAGCTGGCGCCGCGCTGAAGCACGGCAGTGAAGGTCCCCGCCTCGTGGCTGAAGCCGACGATCACCATCGCGTCCCCATAGGCCCGCCGCAGAAACGACCCCTGGGCCCCCGGCTGCGCCGAAACGTGGAAGTTGTGCGCCCAGAGGACCATGCGGGCGCCGGGGCCGAGTTGGCGCTGGATCCACACCGTGTTCTCCGCCATCGACTCGTCGCGGCCCTGTCCGCCCGTGATCATCAGGTGGTACTGAATGGCGACGCGCATGCTCTGGAGCGCCACAGCGAACGCTTCCTCGCCGGATGTCGCCTCATAGGTCTCCCGCCCATCCACGAGCACTTGGTGCACGGCGTCGAGCGAGGCGCTGCAGTTCGCGTGGTAGGTGTCCGTCTGATCCCCGTAGCGCGGACTCGGGAATCGGCCCGAGGGGTCGTTGGCGAAGCGGCCGAGGCAGTCGAGCCGAGTGGCGACCGCGCCGGCCTGGCCGGAATCGACCGCCGCGAAGTACTCCCGGACGTTGTGCAGCGCCATGCCCGGGTACTGCATGTCGAAGCCGTGGAAGCCCACGTCGCCGCCGGCCTCGTTGTGGGCGCGCATCCACTCGATCATTTCGAGCACGGATTCGGTGTTCCACGTCCAGAAGTAGAGGCCGGACAGCAGCTCCGCCGCATCGCCCTCGCCGGTCCGGATGTAATGATCGAGGCGACGCGCCTCGGGCCAGGTCGCTTCGATCGCGAAGGCCGTGAACCCCATCTCCTCAACCAGAAACCTGAGGATGCGCGCCTTCATCTCGAAGAAGTCGCGGGTGCCGTGCGTGTTCTCGCCCAGCGACACGATCCGCGCGTTGCCGACGATGCCCCGCAGAAAGCCGAGGTCGGAGTGGGGTAGGGAGAGGTGGGAGCCCTCGAACGGGTGAGCGTTTGCCTCGATCCACGTGGTGGCCTCGGCGGGGATGGGGGGAGGCTCGGGGTCTGGAGTCGCTTCCACGGGGGCGGTTGCGTCCCCACCGCACGACACGAGGGTGACGAGTGCGGCGGCGACCAGGGTGGGGTGGGGCGTGGGCCAGCGCGGGCGCAATCTCGCCGGGCGGAATCTCACGCTCTCCCTCCCGGCCCGTGCGTCAGGTGCCGAAGAAGATCTCGCTGAATTCCAGCGCGCCACTCTCGGACAGGTTTGCCCCCTGTGAGTACCCGACCTCACCATCGAAGGCGACCGTGAGTCGTATGGACGCCACCTCGACGGCGTGGTTGGTGAGGCGCACGTAGAAGCGCCGTGAGAGCTCGATGTCGTATTCCTTGACGAAATCGAGCTCCACCTGAGACGTGTCGGCGCGGACCAGCACGGTGTACCGCGCACCCTGATCGAAGTCGGCTACCCTCTGGAAGTCGTCGGAGACGACCAGTTCGAGCGGTCCGGGCGCGGTGCCGGTGATTTCCACGCGAGCGACGCCCGGGTACTCCTGGTCGTCATCGAGCAGATTGCAGGCGGCCGATATGGACATGACCGCCAAAGCGGCGGCCGTGGCGCGCAACGCCCGAGGGGGCACGGCGGCCTTTCGGACCGCCGCACCCCCCGTCTTCAAGCGCTCATGCACGCTCATGCACCATCACGCCGTTTGATCAACCCGGCTTGGTGAGGTTGGGGTTGCCTTCGTACTCCTCGAGCGGGAGCGGGAAGCATGTCGCATCCCCGTAGCTGCCCCACTCGGTGGTCGGGTGGGTCCCGCTCGGGAAGAAGTCGCCTGCGCCCTGGTTCTTCCAGCGGCGCAGGTCCCCCAGGCGGAAGCCGCCCATGTACATGTCGCGTCCGCGCTGATCGCGAAGCTCGGCCATCAGGTCGGAGCCAGACAGGTCGACCGGCGCCTGCTTGCCGGCCGCGCGCCGAGCGTTCACGAAGTCGAGCGTCGACCCGGCCGGACCCATTCCGCCGGGACCCGCCGCTTCGTAGTAGTGGTGCATCGCCTCGAGCCCCGAGGCCATCTTGATGTCGGTGCCCCTCTGGTAGAATGGCGGCTGACCGCCATCGGCGATGGCTTCGCCGTTGTATCCGCTGAACGGCAGTGACTGATAGGGCTTGTACAGCCGCGTCAGGCGGTTGTGGCCCAGCGACCAGCTGGTGGTGTGCTGCACCCGCGGGTCTGTCTGGCCGGACACGATGTCCTGGGTTCCGAAATCACCGTTCAGGAAGTTCGGGTGCACGCCGAGCGAGTGGTTGCCGCCGTTGATCCTCCCCCAGAGCACGAGGTCGGTTCCGCCGTCGGATGTCTGCTCGTATTCGACCCAATGGACGAAGTCCGCTGGAACCTCGCCGGCGTACTGCATCACCTGGCTGTGGTTGCCCAGGTTGAGGTGCGTGCGCGCAAGGCCGGTACGGGCGAGGTTCACGAGGTCCTGGCGCCCGGCGGCTCCTGCCACCTGCATGCCCTCCTCGAATCGGGACAGGCCGCGCTCGTAGATCTGCGCCTGCGACGCGATGGTCTCGCCCACATTAAAGACGGCCTCGCACATGGCGTCGCCCAGAATGATGTGGGAATAGCCGGCGTAGATCAGCGCGATGGCCATGCGCTCGTCCGCGCCCGCGTTGTCGATCAGGGTGCGGAACCGTCCCGCAGCGCTGTCCGCCATCACCCGGGCGGCACTGATCTGCGAGAACATGTTGTCCGGGTCGCCCTCGTCGAACCGAACCAGTCTCTGGCTCAGCCGTGCGGTGGATTCCCAGTTGATTCCGGTGATCTGCTCGTCGGTGAACATGCTGCCCCGCCAGATGAACGGGTCGTCGTACATCGCCGAGAACTCGCCGATGACGCTGTTGGCGAGGACGTCCACGAGCAGTGCGTCGTTCAGTGCATCCTCCGAGATGCGTTCGGGGTTGTTTGCCACCAGGAGTTCGTCGAGGGTGTCGCATGCCGCGACCGGACCCAGGACGGCCAATGCGGCAGCGAGCCGCAGCGTCTTGCTGAATCGAGTCATTTGCTTCCTCCTCTCAGAACTGAAGGGCGATCGATGCCGCCACCCGGCGGGTCATCGGTGTGGATGCGTAGTCGAGTTCGCTGAACTCGCGCGTACTGTAGAACGTGACTTCGGGATCGGAAGTGCCCCCGTACTTGGTCCACATCCAGATGTTTCGGCCCGACAGCGTCACCGTGGCGCGGTCCGCGCGGAAGGCGTTGCTCAGATTGGCCGGCAGGGTGTAGCTCAGGGCGATCTCCCGGAACTTCAGGAAGTCCGCCGGGAACAGGTGCGTCTTGGTCTGGCGGCTGCGCCACACCAGGACCTCCACAGGATCGGCGTCGGGGTTGTTCACCTCCCAGGAGTTGCGGTCGATCCGGTTCCGGATGGAACAGATCGCGCACCACTGGTGGTGGCCGCCCTTGTAGTCGAACTGGGCAAAGATCCTGAGGTTCCCGAGCAGCGTGAAGGTGTTGGAGAACGCAATCTCCCGCGTGGGCAGCTGCGGTCCCACGAACTCCTCGTTGTCGTAGTCGACGGTCACGCCACCGCTGGGAGTGAGAACGGGGTTGCCGCTCGCATCCCTTACGACATCGACGGACCAGTAGCCGCCCAGCGGGTACCCCTCGATGTGCTTGTGCACCTGAGCGAACGCGCCGAAAGAGATGTCCTCCAGGGCGCCACCGAAGGAGACGAGTTCGTTCGAGTTGGTGTAGAGCGACACGCTCGCGTCCCACTGGAGATTGCGCGTGTAGATCGGGGACCCGGTCAGCAACAGCTCGAAACCGCTGTTCGCGATCTCGCCGATGTTCACGAAGTGGCTGCCGCTGAAGCCGCTCGAGGGCGGATCGGGAACCGAGATCAGCGCATCGGTGGTGCGCTGGTTGTAGTACGTGACCTCGAGAGCCGCGCGACCGTCCAGCAACGACGCGTCGAAGCCGATCTCGAGTTCCGAACCGGTCTCGGCCTTGAGGTCGGGATTGCCGTACGAGGCGGTCGAAAGCTGATTCACCGCCACATCGCCCACCACCGTGACATCCGGCGCGTAGGCTCGGTCCGCCGTGAAGGGAGCCGGCGCTTTCCCTGCCTGGCCCCAGGCGGTTCGAAGCTTCAGCTCGTCGACGTAGGGCAGCTCGAAGAAGTCCTCGTCCGAGATGATGTACGATACCGAGGCCTTCGGATAGACAACGAGCGAGAAGTCGTTGCCGAATGCCGAGTTGTCATCGACCCGGACGGCTACCGTGCCATACAGACGATCTCGCCAGGCCGCCTGTTCCTGCACATAGACTCCCAGCGAGGTCTGCTCCACGAACCCCTCCGACGCCGAGGTAACCGCGGCGGTTCCGATGAGGTTCAGGTTGTTGGCCACAAAGCCCTGTCCATCGACGAAGTGGGACGAGAACTGTTCCCTCACCAGCTGTGCCCCGAAGGACAGCGACGAGACGAGGTCATCGGTGATGTCGGTCCCGATGGTGCCGGCGTAGTCGGCCGTCCACGAGTGATCGACGGGCAGGAAGCGCTGCACGCGGCCACCGGAGGAGGTGGCCCCCCATGGTTGCAGGCCGGTGGTATCGATCATGTTGATCTCGGAGTTGTTTCGATCCTGCTTGTCCATCCCCAGAGTCAGCCGGTTTGTGAACCAGTCCCATGGCTGGTAGTTGACGGTCATGCCGATCGTCGTGCGCTCGGCCTCGGTCTGGTTGTCATACTCGTTGGAGAGGTTGGGTCCGAAGCCTCGGAAGCCTTCCTCCCACGGGGCGGACGATCCGGGTCTTCCCCTGAATCCGTTCCGCAGAATCGAGTTCGACGAGTTGTTGGCGAACGGCATCTGCACGTGCGTACGCGCATACCCGACGTTGACCGTCGTCGAGAACCTCTCCGTTGGCGTGAAGCCGAAGTTCGCGCGCCCGGAGGTCCGGTTGGAGAAGTTGTTGTAGTAGACGCCCTCTTCGCTGCCCTTCTCGAACGAGAGGTAGTAGTTGAAGGCTTCGCCGCCCCCGCGCGCCGAAAGATTGAAGGTGCTGAGGTCGGCGTAGTTGTCAGGCCCACCCTCATTCTGACGAAGTGCTATCGGATGACGCTTCACGGGGTCGTCCATCAACACCGTGTTCTCCGCGACCCCCTGGCATCCCGGGTAGACGTTGGGGTTGGAGATATTGGACGCGGTGCACCGCCAGTAGTTCGTCGGGGTGTCGAGCGCCCACTCGCTGAAGCCGGTCTCGAAGGAGGCATTCCACACCAGTCCGGATCCGGCGCGGCCCTTCTTGGTGATGATCTGAATGACGCCGCCGGCCGCATCGGCTCCGTACAGGGTGGATGCGGCAGGACCCTTGATTGTCTCGACCGACTCGATGTCCTGCGGGTTCAGGAAGTCCAGGGCGTCTGTTCCCTGCGCACCGCCCCAGCCGACGTCCTGCCCTCCCTGCGTACCGGATTTCATGCGAATCCCATCGACGTAGACAACGGGCTGCAGCCCCGCCGCGAGGGATCCGGCTCCCCGGATGCGAAGCTTGGAGCTCGATCCGGCCTGGCCGGAGTTCTTCATGAGCGTCAAGCCGGGGGTACGAGCGGTCAGCAGTTGCTGTACGGTGCTGATCGGCGCGATTTCCACGATTTCCGCAGCGTCGATGGTGGAGACCGTGTTGCCCACCGACCTCGCCTGAGTCTCCTGCGCCGTGCCCGTGACCACGATCTGGTCCAGCTGCAGCGCCGACTGCGAGAGCGAGAAGTCGAGGGTGGCGGTCTCGCCGCTGGTCACCGTCACGCTCTGCGTCACGGTCCCGAAGCCGATGAACTGCACCCGCACCTCGTGGTCGCCCACGGGCACGTTGAGGAGGAGGTACTGGCCGGAGGTGTTGGTGAGGCCACCCCGGCGCGTGTCGACAATTTCGACCTGGGCGCCTCCGATCGCCCTGAGGGTGATTGCGTCGACCACCTCCCCTCGGATCGAGCCCGTCTGGGCCAGAAGAGTGGAGGGCAAAGCGAGCGCCAGCACCGCAAGAGCCACAACTCCCGCGGCGCCACGCCGTCCCTTACACGTTGCTCGTTCCATGGCGTCCTCCTATGAACGAAGGGTGGATACCGGGATGTATACACCGAAGGTGCGATGTGCACGCGGCGATCATCCCGCACTGTGGGTGACAGCATAGCAGCACCCGCGGGCCGCGCACGCTAACATTGCATACATTGCCTGTCAAGAGGTGCGTGTCGGAAGCGGGAGGATCGTATGGAGCGGGCTTGGCGAGAATGGGCCGCGTGCAGTTGGCCGAGCACCTTGGTGGCCGGTGCGATTGCCTTTCTTTGGGTGGTTCCGACGGCCGTCACGGCGCAGCCGGGCGCGTCGGTGTCGGGCCGGATCCTGGATGACGCGACGAGCAACCCGGTGGCCGACGTCGAGGTGTGGATCGACGGTGTGGGGACGCGGGTTACGGACGCTCGCGGGTCGTTTGCCTTTCCCGACGTGCCGCGGGGCAACTGGGTACTCACGGTCCGCCATGTCGCGTACGGAGCGCACTGGCAGGAGGTGGAGGTGGGCGAGGCCTCTGAGCGGTTGACGATCCGGATCACCCAGGAGGGCATCAGGCTGACGCCCCTGGTTGTCGAGGCCACGAGTCGCGAGGCCCGGGAGCGGAGGGGGGCGGGCCGCCAGCTCAACCGGATCTCCCGCGAGGAGATCCAGAGGTATGAAGACACCGCGATGAGCCTGGTGGAACTCCTGACCGCGCAGGTTCCGGGAGTACGGATCAGTCGGAGCGGGGTGGTGGGACAGCCGACCTGCCTCGAGTTCCGCGGCGCGCGCGCGGGGAACTTCATACGCGGCCTCGGCAGCAGCGATCCGGGCTGCAATTCCCCCGAGGTCTACCTGGATGGCGTGCTGGTGCGCAACCCGGCGACGCTCTACGCCACGCTCCCGATCGAGACGATCGAGAACATCGAGTTGGTGCAACCGTCCGAGGCTGGCGCGCGATTCGGATCGGGGTCGCTGTGGGGGGCTCTCGTCATCGAGACGCGGCGGCCCGGGCGCGATCCCGATCGGCAGAGAGACGTGTACGTCCTGGGTCCGCAGCGGTACGACTGGTCGCTCGAGCCGGCGCCGCACCGCACCGGCACGGTCTTCCTGGGCTCCGCCCTCGGGAACGCGGCGGGGCTTGCTGCCGGGGTCGGGTTGGCGAGCCGATGCATCGGCTTCCGGGGCAGGGACGAGGACGTACTCTTTACCGATTGCTCGGCCACGACCACGATTGCGGTTTCCGCCGCGGCGGTGGCGCTGCCGGCGCTGGGATCCGCGCTGGGTGCCCGTCTCGGTGGCAAGACCGAGCGGTCGCAGGGGACCCTCGGCGCGGCGCTGGTCGGCGCGGCAGTGGTCCTCATTCCCGGCTACACGCTGGGGATCGCGGGACAGCGCGACGAAACGGGCTTCATGGAGAGCATGGGGGTGGTGACGCTGACCGTGGCGGTGCCGCTGGTGGCGATTCTCACGGACCGGCTCTTCCGGTCGGAGCGGGAGGAGCCGTAGGCCGGGGCCGGCCAGCGCGACCGTCTACAGCGAGCGCAGGAAGCGCAGCAGCGCCTGGCGGTCGGCGACGGGTAGCGCGGCAAAAGCATCGCGGGCCGATCGGGCCTCGCCGCCGTGCAGTTCGATGGCGCGTTCCAACGAGAAGGCGCGCAGGTCGTGCAGGTAGGTTCGCCGCGCCCCCAGGCCGAGCAGCGGGGCTGTGCGGTACTCGGTCTCGGTGGCGCCGGGAGCGCACGTGCTGGCAAGGGCGGGGCCGAGGTCGTGAAGGAGCAGGTCCGAGTAGAGGGGCGCGCGGACGCGGTCGAGAGGGGCGAGCGGGGACGGGCCGGTGGTCACGTGGGGGGTGTGGCAGGCCGCGCAGCCGATGGCCGTGAAGAGGGCTTCGCCATGGGCGATC
>VYAQ01000099.1:6143-8741 GCA_009844885.1 Gemmatimonadota bacterium | reverse complement strand
CGCACCGTGCCATTTTGGATGCCCACATGTGTGCAATTTTGCGCGCCCGGTAACAGAAAATGCAATCGCTCATCCGATCCCTCAGCAGTGGGCCAGGATGACCAGCTTGGAAAGTCTTGACATAAGTAGGAATCGAATGTCGGGCAGCATTCCAAGCAGATTGACGGATCTGAGGAAGCTGACGTGGTGGTCTGTTTCTCAGAATGATCTCACTGGCCCAATGCCGAATATCTCGAAGCTCCCCAAGCTGAAACACTTCGGAGGCGCTTGGAATGATTTCACAGGTCCAATCAGCGAGCTGCCAACGAGCCTCGAATATTTGTATGTCAGTTCCAATGATTTGCATGGACCATTGCCAGCCAGTTCAGCAAAGCTGCACACGTTGCGAATCATGGATAATCCGAAAGTTGAAGGTTTTGTGCCACTGGATTACGTGAATCGTCAGTGGATTGATGTTCAATTGAGAGGTACTGGTGTGTGTATCCCTGCCTCATCGCAATATGACGCGATGCGATCAGCGACTACTGAGTCGAAGAGGTGTGTTGGTACTCACTTTGACAAGTTGACATTAAATTGGCTGTTTGAGGAGTTCGGTGGGAAGCAATGGTCGACGATCTGGGATCTGTCCGACGACCCGGGAGATCGAGATGGAGTCACCGTGACGAACGGACGAGTCACAGGCATCGATCTTTCTGGTGCTGGTCTTTCTGGTGAGATTGATGAAGCATTCACGTGGCTTAGTGAGCTGGAAGAACTCAATCTGTCGGATAATGGGGATCTGGATGGCCGGTTGACCGAACGATATCTTCAGCAGTCGTTGAATCTGTTTGATCTTTCTGGAACGAGTGTGTGTGCTCCGCAAACGGCCGCGTTCGATAGATGGCTTTCAGACATTGCGACAGTAGATGTAAAGCGTTGCGCTGACCGGCAAAAGGCGATTATCAAGATCTGGCCGACCATGAACCAGGCAATCCAGCGGATTGTGCAGGATCCAGTGAAGCAAGTTTACCTCGTCGAAGGCCGGCCTGCTCGTCTTCGGGTATGGGTAACCGCGAACAAAAACGGCGTCTATGAAGCGCCAGAGCTGACGGTAAGGGTAGTTGGAAGCGGATGGTCGCCCCCAATGCTCACAGAATATATCGAGGCACCGAAGGATGAGGTGCTTCATATCGACAATCTCGATGGAAAAGCCGGAACGTCGTATGACATGACGATTCCTGCAGACTACGTAACGCCAGGAATGACGGTCTATCTGAAGCTCGGCAACAAGTCTACTCCAATCACGAATAGGGATTGGATCGAGTATAGGCCAATCGTTACGGATGTCCCGGCGATGGAACTGACAATTGTGCCGATCTATCAGACGGGAGAAAGCAAGGCAACGCGTGATGTTGCCGATGCATTTGCGGCCGACACCGACAAAGCAACGGCAGTATTGAAGTGGGGTTTTCCTCTGCGTGAATTGGACGTGGCCCCGCGTTCCGGAATCTGGACCGACCACAGATTGACTGGTTCCGATAGTAATGAATGGCTGTTGGTGATGGATCTGGTCTGGGCGAAGCATGACGCTGGCGAAACCGGATATTGGTATGCGGTCAGCGGGTTGTATGTAAGGGGTGTTGCGGAAACACCTAGGCTCAGTGGCTATTGTGTAGATGCCAATGGTTGGACGCGCTGTAGCAGTTCTGGTGCAGTGCCAATCCATGGATCCAGTTCGTCGGTATCGTTTGGTAGGGCCACATCGACATATTTGGCTCATGAAGTAGGACACACGCTGAATCTTATGCACGCGCCGTGCCGGGTAACTGTAGATGTGGATCCGGGATTTCCGTACGATGATGGCACGATCGGTCAATGGGGATATGACTTCTATCCACGTTCGAATTGGAATGTTGATTCGAAAACTCCTGATTTGATGGGCTACTGTACTGAGAGTTCTGGCAGAGGCGGTTGGCTGAGCGACTACAACTATGAGAAGGTGATGGCCTACCGTGACTCGCTGTCGGTGGCGCCTGACATGGTTCCGATGATGACCAGAGGGCCAGCAGTAGTGATTTCCGGGCAGGTCGTCGACGGACGCATCATGATCGGGTCGCCGATCATGGCTGGGGATGTGAAGTATCTGCGAGAAGGCCGCGGCCCGTACCGCATCGATGCAATGACGGAAGATGGGTTGATTGTGTACTCGGGATCGTTTTCAACGACGCAAATGGCGCATGCCGGCGAGACGTTCATGGTGACGATTCCCGTCGAAGACGGTGTGGTGCCTTCCGAGATCATGGTGACTGGACCGGACGGAGTGACCGGTATCCTGCAGATGGATGATGCCCCACCGGTAACCGTGGTGCGTGATCGCAGTACCGGGGAGATCGTCGGGATCTTCAGGAACGGTCCGCCACCGATCGAGCTGACAGGTCCGGGGCATGAAGTGGAGGCGGGAATCAGTCGACAGCGATAGGATCGGCCGGGTCCGGTCGGTAGCGGAGAAGGCGGGCGGCCCACTTTAGGAAAGGGGGAGCCCCCCTGTCAATTTTGTGTGCCCCAAAGAGATAAAGATTTGGGTGGTGGGTGATGTTGGGGGTAAGGCCGGGGGGGCGG
>VYAQ01000099.1:0-6133 GCA_009844885.1 Gemmatimonadota bacterium | reverse complement strand
GTGTACCGCTTTAGTCTGGGGCGGGGCGTTTCGGTAGGGTTTTTGGGGTGAGGCCTATATTCTTTTGGGGGCCCCCCGCTTCTCTATTGTGTGAGCCCATCTGAGATCAAGATTGGGGTGCTGGGTCATGTGGCGGATACGGCCGGGTGGCCGGTTACCGCATCCATATGAAGATGGCCGCAATCATCTGGGCTGCGCCCCGAGATCCGCGGTGATGCGACGTACTTGCATGCACCGACGAGTACCCGAGATGAACACTCCGGCCGGCCTGAACGAACGCGAAAGGGCCGCTGCGTTGGCCTCGCGCCCAGCAGCGTAACGCGCGGCCCCGAGGGCCACGGCAAGGCCCCCCAAGCGTGTTGCCCGGGGGGCCTTTGCCGGACCCCGTGTGTTTGATTCGAGTTGCGCTCTACCGCTTGGCCACCTCGTCGACCGGATCGCTGGAAACGGTGGAGATGGTGGCCTGGCCGCCGCCGGGATCGGTCAGCGACGAACCGATACATGCGGAGCCCAGGAGAACGAGCGCGATCGCGCTCACGGTGGCGAGTCGGGTGAGTGCCGTCTTCATCGGGAGTGCCTCCTCTGTTGGCCATCGCGGATCTGTAGGTTGCTCTCGGGCCGGCCGCGATTCCCGGCCACGCTTCCATACTACGCAGAGTGCCAGGGGGCATTTGAGAGGGAGAACCCTGGAATCTTGCGAGGGGTATCCCGCGATGTTGCCGGGGGGAGTTTCCCTGCACGGCGAGAGGCCGTGGGCGGCCATTGTGAGCCGCTGCGGGGGCCGGCACAGGTCAGGGGACGCCCTGCTAGACTGGTCAGGAGGCCCTGGGCGGTGTACTGTATTCTGGAAGGTTCTTCCAAACGATTCCCGTTTGCCCCGAGAGGCGGAATGGCCATGAAGACTTGGACGGATCCCCTGACCTTGGCGTCGCTGGTCGCCATGTTCACCCTGGCCGCGTGCACGGAGTCCAGCCCCGGAAGCATCGTCGAGGCCGAACCAGAGGTGTTCGACACCGAGACGATTTATGAGATCGTGTCTCCGGCGAGCATTCCCGGCGGGCATTCCGTCTTGCTGCGATTCGACGACCGGGAAGCGAAGCGCAGATTCGCCGGAAGCATCGACACTCGCTTTTCTCTCGAGCGGTTGACCGCTCTGCGTGCCGCCCGGGTCAGAGACTGTCGCTGGGCTCTTGATTCTCAAGCGCGAACTCGCGTCTGCATATTCGCGCCTTGAAGCGGTGCAGGTCGCCGGATGGTCGAAACGATGGGGTCGTGCCGTTGAGCGGGAGTCTTCGGGATGCCGGGAGTGGTCCGGCGTGCTGACCGACCGGGAATACCGCGCCGTCTTCGAGGCTTCGCCCGACGCGACGTTGATCGTCGATGCCGGCGGTGTGATTCAGGATCTGAACCCGCAGGCCGTCAAGATGTTCGGCTGGCCGGCCGAGGAGATGAAGGGGTTGGCGGTCGACCGGCTGGTTCCGCGGGAGAGCCGCGAAGAGCACTTGCGGCACCGGCGGCGCTACGGCGAGGCGCCTCGTCCGCGCCCGATGGGCCAGGGGCTCGAGCTGTCGGCCGTGCGCAAGGACGGAACCACCCTTCCGGTGGAGATCAGTCTCAGTCCCTTGGGACTCGCCGGGGGCAACGGATGGGTGATCTGTACGGTCCGGGACATCTCGGGGTGGAAGCGGATGCAGCGCCTGAGCCGCATGATGGTGGGTGCGGCGGAGCTGGAGCGGAAGCATCTCTCGCGCGAGTTGCACGACGACCTGCTCCAATACCTGGTGTCGCTCAAGATCCGCGCCAAGCTGCTGGCCGACGAGATGGATCCGGACAAGCGTGCGGAGGCATTGGCGATGATTTCGGCCGAGATCCAGGACGCGATGCGGCGTGTGAAACGGATCATCACGGGGCTGCTGCCGCCGGAACTCGAACGCCGGGGCCTGTTGTCCGCGTTGCGCACCGTGTTCCGCGACGCGGCGGACGTGTACGGGTTCACGGTGCATGCGCGCCTCGAGCGGCTGGGCGGCGAGCTGGACGGCGATGTTGCCCTCGGCCTCTACAGGATCGTCCAGGAGGCGGTCACCAATGCGGCGCGGCACGCTCAGGTGGACGAAGCGACGGTCGCGGTCACGCGGTGCGGCGAGGAGATCGTTGCCGAGATCCGCGACGAGGGGTGCGGGTTCGAGTTGCCCGATCCCGGCGCCGAACCGATCGATGGGCGCGTGGGGCTGGCCGGGATGCGCGACCGGGCCGCACTCATCGGCGGTGAGGTCACGGTGTGGACGGCTCCCGGGGAGGGCACCACGGTGCGGGCCACGCTGCCCTTCACGCGGTCGCGGCCGGAGCACTGAGCCCATGTTCCGGGTGCTCCTGGTCGATGATCACAAGGTCGTGCGCGCGGGTCTGCGGGCGCTGCTGGAGGCGTCTGGCCGCGTCGAGGTCGTCGGCGAAGCCTCGTCGGGCGAGGAGGGCATCGAGAAGGCGCGCACGCTGGAACCCGATGTCGTAATCATGGACCTTGCCATGCCGGGAATCGACGGTGTGCAGGCGACGCGGCGCATCGCGGCGCTCGGTATCGAGACCAAGGTGCTGGTGCTCACGATCCACGACGAGGACGAGTTCCTCTTGCCGGCGCTGGACGCCGGCGCCGATGGATTCCTGAACAAGAGCGTCGCGGACACGGAGCTGCTCGGCGCCATCGAGGCCTTGTTGCGGGGTCACAGCTATTTGCCGCGCCGGGCCGCCGCGCTGCTTCGGCGGAAGCGCTCGGCGCAGGCGAGCAGCGATCCGGGAGCCGAGGTGCTGTCGCCGCGCGAACGCACGGTCGTCAAGCTGTACGCCCAGGGCTTCACGGCCAGCGAAATGGCGCGCGAGGTGTTTCTCAGCCCCAAGACCGTGGAGGGCTACCTCGCCCGCGCCAAGAAGAAGCTCGGCCTCAAGAACCGGCGCGAGATCGTGCGCTTCGCCCTCGAGGCCGGTCTCCTGTCAGCCGAAGAAGAGGGGTAGGGCATGGCCGGCTGGCGCTTCCGCTACTTGCGTTGGGTGTTCCTGCGGAGGCGCGGAGATCACCTTGGGTCGGTCCGCTCCAGACACGGAACTTCGGCTCGTTGACAATGGCCCGGCTCCGTGTCCGGGTCCCACGATGTTTCGCCACGCAAACGGGAATCCTCCATTGAAGCCCTCCGCCATCGACATAAGCCAGGAACTGCTACGACAGTATGACGATCCGGTCATGTCGAACATCCGCCGGGCCGATTACATCGAGGCCGTCGTGGCGACAGCACTGCGGCCAGCTGGGTGGTCTCGGAACTCGTCATGGGCCTCGTGGGACTTCCAGCACGCCCAGTCCGGCTGCCGGATGGAACTCAAGCAGTCGGCGGCCCGGCAGAGTTGGGGGAGAACCGGGCCGGCCCGGTTCGACATCGCACCGCGCACCGGCTACTGGGACCGATCCGGCGAGTGGCACGACGACCCGGGCCGTCACGCCCACGTCTATGTCTTCGCATGGCATCCGGAGCGAAACCCGTCGGCCGACCAGCGTGACCCGTCGAGCTGGCTCTTCTACGTCACACCGGAAAGTGAACTGCCCACCCAGAAGACGATCGGACTCAGCGTCATCTGCGGGATGGCCGAACCGTGCAGGATCGGCGGTCTTCCTGATGAACTCGTCCGCATGGCGCTTCCTGGAGTCTGCGCACCCGAAGTCGTAACCGGAAGGGACTTGGACCGATGACGAGACTGACGCCTGTCAGTTTGCTTGCTGTTGGGCGATGGACTGCGCGGATGTGTCGACGCGGCCGCTCAGCGGATGGATATGATGCCAAGCCCTGTTCAGATCAACCCGGCCCGCCTCAGCCGTTCCAGCGGGTCGTCTTCGCGGTTCGCATAAAGAGCAGCGCGAAGAGCCCGCGCCATCCGGGTGCCCCTTCGTTCAAACCGCCATACAACGTGGGCGAGCCGGTGCAATGGGCTGTTCGTATTGATTGCGCCGAAACCAGAGGCCTTGCTGTTCATGGAAATTCCTTCCTTTCCGTCGTTCTCGTTGAATCGCCGAGCGAACGGGGTGCCTACGAGCCGGTTGGAGGATGGTTGGTTGCATTTCGGGAACCGCCGCCAGCCTCGGTCTCTTCGCCGCCGCGTGGAATCACCAGAAGGGTCCCGATCTGCATGCGCCGGGGCTGCACGTCCGGGTTGACCGTGCGCAATGCGTCCAGCGCAACACCGTACCGCCGTGCAATGCGCACCAAGGTCTCGCCCGGGGCGACGGTGTGTTCACGAAGCGTGGAGCGCTCTGCGGCCGGAATCGTGGCGAACCGGGCCAGAAACGCCTCGCCCGCCCCGGCGGGCAGGCGCAACCGCGTCGACCTGCCCGCCGGGGCCAAGCCGATGCGGAGGTGTGGATTCAGGATCCTGATTTCGTCTTCAGTGATGCCCGCGGCCGCGGCGAGGACATCCGCCGACGCCGCTCCCTCGACCCGGACCGCATCGAAGCGCTCGGGAGGCTCCTTTTCGAGTGCCGCGTGTTCCGGTGAATTCGACAGCTCGCCAGCCAGGCGAACGCTCGCGAGAAACTTGGGAATGAAGTCCCGGGTCTCCTTGGGCAGCCGGTCGCGGATATGCGCGAAGAGAGCGTCGTTGCGCGGCCGGGCCCCGCCGTGCCGCCGGATCGCCTGCTCGATCCGCGTCGGACCTGCGTTGTAGGCGGCGAGGGCGAGGAACCAGCACCGGAACCGGTCATGGAGAGCAGCGAGGTAGTCCAGCGCGGCCCCGGTGGCCGCTTGCACGTCGAAGCGCTGGTCCACCAGCGAGTTGACCTCGAGCCCGAGCCACCGGGCGGTCTCGGGCATCAGTTGCCAGAGTCCCGCTGCCCCCGCCGGCGAGACGGCCAAGTGGTAATAGTTGGCCTCAATGAGGGGGAGGTAGCGGAGCGCGGACGGCAGGCCCCGCGCCGCCAATTCGGCGTCAATGTAGTCTTCGTACCTGCCCATTCGCTTCAGACCGCGCACCGGACTCCGCCCCTTGGTCCCCCAATGATCCAGCCACCGGGCGACCTCCTCCCCGATCACCCCGTCACGAGCCGCGCGGGGTGACCCGATCTCGTCGTCGGCGTTGCACGGGCGGCCGTCCCAGCCGCCGCAC
Organism: Gemmatimonadota bacterium; assembly: GCA_009844885.1. Lineage (GTDB taxonomy): Bacteria > Gemmatimonadota > Gemmatimonadetes > Longimicrobiales > Gaopeijiaceae > Bin94. The sequence continues at coordinate 994 of VYAQ01000099.1, read as the reverse complement.
CTCCACCGGGGCTCCGCCGCGTGATCCTCGGTCTGGCGGGAGGAACGTGCCGAGACGGAATCCACGTCACCGGTGTTCACCTTGACGGGCATCAGAACCGGAACCATGGCGGTGGCGGCGAGGACGAAACGACTGAGCCGCTTGTTCATGAGAGTCTCCTCCCTGATGAAGTGAGGGCGCCGCCCGAAAGCGGTTCTCGGGATGCAACACCGGCGCAGCGTCCAACAAGATGAGCATCGCGAACCGGCGCTTCACAGAGGGAAAACCCGTGATTCTTGACGGGAGATTCCGGGTGCACCGGGCGGGGAGAATCCCCCCTGGGGCCATTCCGTGGCGTCGGCGCGACACGGCTGCGGCAAATGGTCGTGTGCCAGCCCGGCGGCAAATGCCCGGACGCGGCGTGGAAGTTTGCTGGCGTACCTGGACGGCGGGACGGCTGCGGACGTAGAAAATTCGGGAGCGGCGGGAGCGGGTGCGCTGCGCTCATCGGGTGGGCGTGACCTTGGCCCGCGACTCTCGCACCCGAACCGCCCCCGCGTCCCTTTTCACTCCCTTTTCCGCCCCCCTTGCGCGCCGGACGGACGGTCCCTACGTTGCCCAGCGTGAGAAAGCCTGTTTCGGAAGGGGGCGCTTTCCGGCGATTCGCCGGGCCGCCCGCCGAATACAAGAGCCGGTGCGAGCCGGGCGGCTAGTCTGCCCGCGCTCCCCGGTGAACAAGCGGGGGTTTCGCCCCTTTCCGGGTGCTTTCTCACAACGGCCCGGCCCTTGCCGTGCGGGCCATCGAGACAGAGGGGAAGGCCCCCCGGACTGGTCCAAAGCCCGTTGGCGGGTGTATTATCCGGGGATGAGGCACCCCACACGCGACTCGCTACCGAAAGGCGGAATCATGAAGACTTGGACCGAGACCCTGACCCTGGCCGCGCTGGCCGTCCTGTTCACCCTCCCCCTGGTTGGTTGCGCCGAAGACGGTTCCGGCGTGGCCGCCGTCCCCGAA
>VYAQ01000224.1 GCA_009844885.1 Gemmatimonadota bacterium | reverse complement strand
ACCGAAACAGGCTGGTGGAGGCGGAGCGGCGCGCATGGTCGGTGCGCGCGACCATAAGGGAGAGGGAGCGCGAACGGACACGGGAGCGGGAGCGCGACCGGACCATCACCCGCGTTGTCGTACCGCGACCGTCCCAGCCGCCCCGAGGCCCCGAGCGTGGCGGGGGCGGGTTCGAGCGATGACTTCGATGTCGGCATCGCGATGAAACGTGCTCCAACACCATTCGGTGGGCTTCACCGGGCCACACCAAACCCCACTGATCGACACCGAGAGCGTCAACGACACGGTGCCATCCGTACGCCACCAAGCGAGTCATGGTGGGTTGCTGGAGCGGCTGCGAGACGGCTACCGTTAAGGAGACTGCTGGTGAAAGCGAGGACCTCCGACGGGGCACGGCGCCCATGTGGCACTGGGATCAAGGACGCTTGGCGTATTTCCAGTTCGACGAACTGCGCAAGATCGCCAAGTACGTCATCGAGAATGATTTCAGGGACGCTGAGAAAGATGACCTCTTGGCGGTCACGGGACTTCCCTTCAGCGCGCCGGCAACGCACAGCGCGTGGCGGAACTACTCGCGAATCCTTAAGATTGCCCTACTGGTGCGGGAGGCGCAGGGGCGCGCCGAGCCAACCCCCGTCGCTCTCGCGTTGGCGCGCCCCGGCGAGGTCACCTGTGACGAGTACCTGCACTTCCTCGCCTGCGCGTTTACTGAGCCGTCACCGGCCCTACAAGACTGGCGACCCGACGCCCCATTTCGGTACCCCTTACTGTTCGCGCTCAAGTACCTTCTCATCAAGACCCGGATGGGTGTGGACTCGCCGAGCGCGACGTTGGCTGAGATCGTGGGCGCGTACGGGTCAAGCGGATTCGTCGGAGACGAGCGTGAGGACGAGTTCGCGGGCGTTGCGCTCGCCGCTTCCGCTCACCCCAGCTTCGTAGCGGGACGGGACTATCGGCAGGAGCGCGAGAGCCTCCGCGTGATCGCACAGCTTTCCTACCTACACTATGAGGGCCAGACCCTCAGCGTCGCTCTGACGGCAAGCGATGCCGCCAATCTGTTCGAGCAACTGATGCCTGTTGACGGTGCGCGGGCACGGACGCGGGACGCCGAGATACAACGGCTCGCGCGCTTGTTTGACTCTGGTGATGCTCGCCCGGCGTCGGATTTCGGGCAGAGAATCACTCTGGCTATCGCGGACACCGGATTCCGCGAGGGTAGCAAGCTGACGCGGGCGCATGTGACGATAGAGCGGAACGCGAGGCTGCGTCGTGAGTTCTTCAGCGCGCGGAACACCACGGTTTGCGACGTGTGCGTGATGGACACGGCGCGATCGTACCCATGGACGAAGGGGGTTCTCGATCTGCACCACCTGCTACCGCTCTCGTCGGGAACGCGTGTGACGGCACACGGCACGAGGCTCGAAGATCTGGTGCCGGTATGTCCTAGTTGCCACCGCGCGGTCCACCGCTACTACGACCAATGGTTGCAAGACCATGGCCGTCCCGATTTTCTCGACATGGCCGACGCGCAGGCCGCCTACGACAGCGCGAAGGCTGAGTATCCAGGATTTGTCCCTCATGTCTAGCCCGCAGCTACCGCTGCTTGAAGCGGCGACGCCAACCCGGATGCTGACCGAGCAACGCAAGTTGATCTCCAAGTCCATTCAGACAGGGGAGCGTTTCGACAGCGTTCTCCGCGCCGCAGGCTGGACCTACGAAGATCTGCGCTACGAGCGCTCGCAGACCAAGGAATGGACGGGGCCGCCGCCGCTGCAACTGGATCAGTTGCGGCAAGACGCCACGGGGATGCGCTACGTCAGCTTCTTCACGGGCTGCGGTGGCATGGACATCGGGCTAGAGGCTGCGGGCTGGGAGCACGTCGCAGCGTTCGAGATCAACCGGGTGTTTTGCGACACGCTTCGCCACAACCGCCCGGAGTGGACCGTGCTGGGACCGCCCATGCACACGGGCGATGTATCCCGATTCGACGAAGTATCAGAACTCCTGGGCAAGTCGATAGAGTCCCCCTTCGACGGGATGTTCGTGGGCGGACCACCCTGCCAACCGTTCTCGATAGCAGCGAACCAACGGTTCGCCAAGTCCGGCGATAACTTCAAGCGGGTCGGCTTCGCGCATCCCGAGAACGGCAACTTGCTGTACGCGTTCATCAGATTGGTGGTGGCGTTCCAGCCCAAGGCGTTTCTGGTCGAGAACGTGCCAGGGCTGCGAGACGTGGACGATGGCGTTCAGCTTGCTCAGGCGATCAGACATCTGCGCAACAGCGGCTTTTCCGTGCAGGAACCTTGGATGCTCAACGCGGCCGATTATGGTGTGCCCCAGCACCGGACGAGGCTTTTTCTGGTAGGCCACCGAGGGCGCGGACGGCCTCGCGCTCCGATGCCGCGCGCTCCGCACGTCGGCGCGGGCAGCGTACTAAGGATCAACGGCGTTGACGGGCTGCAGAACGCAGAAACCCGGAAACACATGGCGACATCCGTGCTGAGGTACATGAAGGTACGGTACGGCAAGCGCGAGCAGCTTGGTCGCGTGGATAGGCTGGACCCGACGATCCCGTCCAAGACGGTTATCGCGGGCGGAACGCGAGGCGGCGGTCGTTCCCATCTGCACCCAGAAGTGCCCCGAACGCTGAGTGTGCGAGAATGCGCCCGGCTTCAGTCGTTCCCCGATGACTTCGTATTTCGCGGGTCGTCCGCTCGTCAGTTCACGCAGGTAGGAAACGCCGTTCCACCAGTTCTCGCCGCTCAACTCGGCACGGCCATCATGGATGGGCTGTCGGTGTGACGGACTCGGTAAGCAGTCTCGACACTCTCACGGCAAGCGAGCGCAGCGCGAGGATGGCCCTAATCCGCTCCACGGACACTCGGCCAGAGATGCGGGTTCGTCGCCTCACGCACGGCATGGGTTACCGCTACCGCCTTCACGCCAAGGACTTGCCGGGGCGCCCCGATCTGGTTTTTCGGCCTCGTCGCAAGGTGGTTTTCGTCCACGGTTGCTTCTGGCATCGACATGAAGATTGTCCGCGCACTCGAATGCCGAAGTCGCCAGAGCGACGAGAGTACTGGCGCAAGAAGTTCGAGGGCAACGTCATGCGCGACCAACAGCACCGCGACGCACTGGAACGCATGGGCTGGACCACCCTTGTGATTTGGGAATGCGAGACAACCGACGCTGAGCGCTTGGCTGCCCTTCTCCGGCGGTTCTTGGATGGCGCGAACCAGTGAGGTGAATGGTGTTCGCCAGCCGGGTGTTGACCGCAGACATCCGTTTCCCGATAGTTGGCCGGGATGCCGAGAGAGATGAGCCACGGGTAGTCTGGAAGTCCCGCCATACGGGTCCGGTTTTCCCGCTTTCGCGGCACGATCCAGCAAGGTCCAGCCAAGCGGCAGGAGTGGCAGATCGTGCAGTCCCAGTTAGACTTACGTGATCTCCTGCCGTGATTTTGGCCGTTAGCCGTCCGCCTACGCGGCTGTCCGCAAGGCGCAGGTTCGGGTCCGCCGCTTGCTGGACGAGTGGGAGTCCGGAGGCAAGCAGGAACTTTGTCCGATCCCGGATGAGCCGTTGCCGCTGATGAGCGGGACTTTCAACGTTCCGCTATACGGCATCAACACATGGGGTGATCTTTTCACGGCTCGCCAGAAGGCTATGCTGGTGACCCTCCTGATGTCGGTGGCGGACTCGGAGCGCGAGGTCGTCGCCAGACTGCTGGCCGTGGCAATGGGCAAGCTACTGCGCCATAGCAACGTCCTCGCCAAGTGGCACCGAGGGAGCGAGACGGTGGCGGGGGCGTTCGGAATGCAGGCCCTACCCATGTCGTGGGATTACCCCGAGATGTACCCGTTGGTACCCTATGCCGGTGGCCTTGCTGACGTAACCCACAAAGCTGAGGAAGCGTCACTCTCATTGGCAGCCGTGAGGGGGCAAGGGCAAGCAGAGAAAGTCGACGCGGCGAGTCATTCCCTCCCGGATGAGACGTGCGCTGTCTGGTTCACGGATCCACCGTACTACTTCGCTGTGCCGTATGCAGATTTGTCTGATTTCTTCTTCGTGTGGCTGAAGCGAATCCTGCCCGGCCATCCCATGCTGGGCGGCACACACGGTGGCCTCACTCCCAAGGAGCAGGAGCTTTGCGAGATGGCTCGTTGGGATCCCGTCCGATATGGATACAAGGATCATCAGTTCTACGAAGACGGAATGGCCAAAGCCTTCGCGGAGGGTAGGCGTGTGCTGCGCGAGGATGGCGTGGGCTCCGTGGTTTTCGCGCACAAGACAACCGAGGGTTGGGAGGCGCTGCTTTCCGGAATGATTCGCGGCGGATGGACGGTCACTGGATCGTGGCCCATCGCCACCGAGAGGGGGGCTCGTCTGCGCGCGCGGGACTCCGCCGCGCTGGCCACGAGCGTTCATCTGATCTGTCGCCCTCGCCCGCACGATGCCCCAGTTGGCGATTGGGCTTCGGTCCTTCACGAGCTTCCCGTACGTGTGGCTGGGTGGATGAAGCGGCTTCAGGAAGAGGGCATACGCGGTGCCGATCTGGTGTTCGCGTGCGTCGGGCCGGCGCTCGAAGTGTTCAGCCGCTATCGTGCCGTTGAGACGGCCGAGGGGCGGAAGGTCGGGTTGCCCGAATACCTCGAGAGAGTCTGGCAGGTTGTGGGGCGTGCCGCGCTGGAACAGGTTCTTGGAGCGGCCGACGCGGGCACGCTCGAGGAAGATGCCCGGCTCACCGCCCTGTTTCTCTGGACGTACCAGAGCACGGAAGTTGTGGACGGGGCATCGGCCAAGGACGCCAACGAGGAGCCAGCCGCCGCCAAGACGGCTGCCCGCGGGCTCAGCCTTCCATACGACGTGGTGCGCCGGTTCTCACAGCCTATGGGCATCGGGCTCGACGGATGGACCGGCAGGGTGATCGACCAGAAGAAAGGCGTCGTGCGCCTACTGCCTGTATCGGAGCGTGCCGATGAACTGTTTGGCCGGGACGGCGCGGCCGCGGCAGCCGAATGGATAGAGCGGGATCCGCTGGCGGATGTGCAACCGGCCCTCTTCCCCGATTGGGAGACGACGCCGACGCCGCGCGCGCGGCGTCAGCCCGGAGCGAGGTCGATTCTCGATCCCGAGGACGCGTTGCAGGGACCAGACGCGACCACGCTCGACCGCATCCATGCGGGCATGCTCCTCCAGGCAAGCGGCCACGCGAACGCGCTCAGGAAACTGATCGCGGCCGAGCAAGATCGGGGACCGGCCTTCTTGCGGCTGGCAAACGCGCTCTCTGCCCTCTATCCGCGCTGGAGCCGCGAGAAGCGCCTTTTGGACGCAATGATTCTGGCCGTCCCGCGTTGACACCCCGGAGACGGGCCTTCGAGCTTAGTGACAGGTGGTCGGAAGCGCCGCCGCCCCAACCCATTCCCCACCGAACCGCAGTGCCGAAGCTATCCGCCCGTGATTGGTAGCACGGACACGCGCGAGCCTTAAGGGCAGTCGAAAATGGATCCTTGGTACAGAGTCGCGACGTTGCGCCGGGAGGTGCGGGAAGGCCGCTCATTCAGTCCCGACGAGTTCGCCATCGCGCTCGAACAGGTGGTCGCCGGCACCGCGCCGCCCGACTACACCGACCCGGCGCAGTTCTTTGCGCGCACCTGCTTCACGCGGGCGCTCAGGGAGCACACCGGCATGGCGCTACGCCGACTCGCGGGCAAGACGGAGAACACCGCTCCGGTCCTCACGCTTATGACCCAGTTCGGCGGTGGGAAGACCCACACCCTGACCTCCCTGTATCACCTCGCCGCCACGGGCGAGGCGGCCGCCGGATTCCCCGGCGTGGAGGACCTCCTCGATGCGGAGGGGCTCGGAGCCGTGCCTTTGGCCCGGGTCGGCGTGTTCGTTGGAAACGCCTGGGATCCGACCGAGGGCCGGGAGACGCCATGGATCGACTTGGCTCGCCAAGTGGCGGGCGAGCCGGGTGTCGTGGCGCTGGGGACCGCTGCACGGACCACGCCCCCCGGGACCGCTACGCTGAGCAAGGTCTTCGCCGCCGCCGAGGCTCCCGTGCTGCTCCTGTTCGACGAGGTGCTCAACTTTCTAAACCGCCACCGCAGCATGGCCGATAGCTTTCACGCCTTCATCCACAACCTCACGGTTGCCGTTACCGGGACCACCCGCGCGGCCGCAGTCATCAGCCTGCCGCGCAGCCAAGTCGAAATGACGGACTGGGACCGGGAATGGCAGGCCAAGATCGAAAAGATCGTCGACCGGGTCGCGCGCAAGCTGATCGCGAACGACGAGGCGGAGATCAGCGAGGTCGTCCGCCGTCGGCTCTTCGACGATCTCGGCGGGGTTCGGATACGCAGGAAGGTGGCCAACACCTACGCCAATTGGTGTTTTGATCGCACCGCGCGGCTCCCGCGTGAGTGGCTGGCGGTGGACACTGCGACCACCGAGGCGAAGGCGCGGGAGTTCCTGCGAACACGATTCGAGGCCTGCTATCCGTTCCACCCGGCGACGCTTTCCGTGTTTCAGCGGAAGTGGCGGGCGCTGCCGCAGTTTCAGCAGACCCGGGGCGCGCTTGCGATGCTTGCCCAATGGGTGTCTTGGGCCGCGCGCGAGCACTTTCGCAAGGCGCGCACGGAGCCGCTGATCACGTTGGGATCCGCACCGGTGCATGTGCCGGAGTTCCGCGCGGTGGTACTGGGTCAGTTGGGCGAGCCGCGCCTCGACGCGGCCATCGAGGCCGACTTGGCCGGGCAACAGGCCCACGCGCGCGCTTTGGACGCGGACGCAAGGGGTGCCCTGCGCGACATCCATCGCCGCACGGGCACGGCCATCCTCTTCGAATCCTCCGGTGGTCAGGTGGACAAGGTCGCACATCTGCCGGAATTGCGGTTCGCGCTCGGCGAGCCCGAGATCGACACGACGACCGTGGACAACGCGGCGGCCGCGTTGGAGGCGGCCGGGTTCTTCGTTCGCAGTGTCGGGACCGACGGATACCGCATCCATTACCAAGCCACTCTGAGGAAGGTGGTGAGCGACCGGCGCGCCTCGCTCGACGAGGAGACGGAAATCAGACCGGCCGTCCGAAAGCTCGTCGAGGCGGAATTCGCGCGACGAGCCACGTTGCCCCTCGTCTCCTTCCCCGGCACAGCAATGGACATTCCCGACACGCCGCACCTCTCGCTTGTGGTGTGCGATCCGGAGACGGAGTGGACGGACGCCGGGACGGCGGCCGGACAAATCGCAGAGTGGACCAGAAGGCGCGGCAATTCGGATCGCCTCTATCCCGCATCGCTCGTTTGGTGCGTCAGAAAGCCCGGACGGGCACTGATTGAGAAGGTGGAGATTTGGCTGGCGTGGCAGCGAGTCGCCACCGAGGTGGCGCAGGGCGTGTTGGGCGCCGACTTCGACCACTCGGATCGCGCTGGCGTGAGCGCCATGGTCAGGGACTCGGAGGAGGCCGCCAAGGACGAGGTTTGGGCGAGCTACCGTTTTGCTGCCATGTCAGATAACAAAGAGGAAAACGGCCTCAGGGTCATCGACTTGGGCGCGGGCCATTCCAGCGGCAGCCAGACCCTCTGCGGCCGCATCACTAGCGCCATGAAGGCTGAGGCGCTTCTCAACGAGTCGGTGGGGGCAGGCTACGTCGACCGGAATTGGCCGCCCGCTTTCGCGGATTCCGGGGCGTGGCCGCTCCGGAGTCTGCGCCAGAGCTTCCTCGACGGGTCGCTGACACGGCTGAGCGATCCGGAGAGGGTCCTTCGGCGGCAGATCGCCGCGCTCGTGGCCGCGGGCGACTTCGGCTTGGCGTCGGGTGCCCGGCCCGATGGTGGCTACGGGCGGCTATGGTACGGGGAGCCGATCCGGCAGGAGGAGATAGCGTTCGATTCGGATGTGTTCCTTCTGACCAAGGCAAAGTCCGAGGCCCTAAGAACCCCGCCTGAGCAGGATCCGCCCCCTCGCGAAACGCTCACGCCCAGCGGCGCGGTGGCTGAACCCGAACCGGATCCGCCATACTCAGCCGCCGTCGAGAAATCGCGGGCGATCCTCCAAGTAACCGGCACGATCCCCGCCGAAGTCTGGAATCGGCTTGGCATCAGGATTCTGCCCAAGCTGCGGCCCTTGGACGACCTCACGGTCGGCATCGATCTTTCGGCGACCGTCGAATCCGAGAGGCTTTCGAGTCTGGAGACCGACCTGATCCAAGCCCTTCGGGATCTGGATCTGAGTGGCCGGGTTCGTATCGTCACGCGCGATTCCTCGGGCTCATCGTCCGAAGGCGGTTCGCCCGGCCGATAGCCACACGAGACTGTGGCCCGGTTGGCCAACCCGCGCGGTTGTCGGATCGCGCCCAGCGCGGCGCAAGAGAAATCCCTGCGCGGGCGTTTCGACCAGCCAATGGCGGCGGCGTCCGATAGCCCCGATCCCTCCCTGGAACGCCTTGGAACGCATTGGAAGGTAGGGTATCTCCTACCAGTTGACGGCCCGTGGACCCGTCTTCACAGTTCCGGGCATGAAGCGCGCGAAAGACCGCACCGTGATCGCCCCCACGCGGGGATCCAAAGGGCCGCTCCGGTCCTCCGACCTGACCGTGAGCCCGTCTTCGGCGTACCTCGGAGGTTGCATTGTCCGAACCGCTTCGCCAACCGGATTGAAACCATCTGCCGATGGAATCCGTAGTACGCCGCCCTTCGGGTCACCGAAGCGTGAAGGGCGGCCCGAGCGAACGAGTCGAAGAACCGGAGGAGTCGCAAGTAGTCAGGTTGATCCACCCCAAGGCGGAACCAGTGCCC
>VYAQ01000260.1 GCA_009844885.1 Gemmatimonadota bacterium | reverse complement strand
CCTTCTCGGAGATGGGCCCGGCCGCCAAGAACGCCATGAGCCACCGCGCCCGAGCGTTGCGAGCCCTGCTGGAGCTGCTGAGGGGTTAGCCGCAGGCCCCGATCCGGCTTCTTGCACCGCCGGGCGTCTCAGTAGTCTTGAACCGGGCCTACGACCGCGCCGTAGGAGCACTCATCGAAAGGCGGAGACCATGAGCGCCTACACCGATTCAATATCCGTACTGGGCGGGGAGCTCGACGCCATCAGCGCCTGCCTCGCCGGCCTGTCGAGCGACGACTGGGAGCGGACCACCAGGCTCCAGCCCTACGACGAATCGGCGCCGCCGTGGACCGTCAAGGAACTGGTGGCCCACATCGACATCTCTATCGGGCTCACCGCCGCGCTGATCGACAGCGCCGAGGACGGCCAGACCGGCCGGGACCGGGTCAGCTTCTTCATCGCCAACCGCAACGAGGTGGCCCCGGTGGTCTACGACTACGCGGTGGGGCTGGCCGCCGAGCACACCAACGAATCGCTGGCCCAGAAGGTGGCCGACACCTTCAGCGCCACCATCGAGGGAGCCACAAACAATCCGCCTGACCTCATCGGCTCGGGGTTCTTCGCCCTGATGCGTCTGGACGAGTGGGTGCCGACCCGCACTGTCGAGGCGGTCGTGCACGGTATGGACCTCACGGACGGGCTGGGCCGCGATCCCATCTCCACCCCGGCCGGCACCGCAGTGACCGCCTCGATCATCGACGAGCTCCTGGCCCGCAGGACGGTGGGCGGCCGTCCCGCCGACCTGGGCGACAACATGGCCTTCATCCGGGCCGCCTCGGGCCGGGGCGAGCACTCCGACCCCCGCTTCCCGCTGATCGTCTGATTCCGACCGCGCCCGGTCCAACCGGGCGGGCTTGGGACTACTGGTAGAAGGCGCCCCCGTTGACGACGATGTTCTGGCCGGTCACGAAGTCCGAGCCGCGGCCCGCGAGGTACAGGATGGTGCCGACCATGTCCTCCGGGACCTGGGTGCGCTTGATGGAGCGTCCGGTCACCACGAACTGGTCGCTGGCGGCGTCGGAGGGACGCAGCATCGGATTGGGTATCAGGTCGGGGGTGACCGTGTTGACCGTTATCCCGTCGGGACCGAGTTCCTCGGCCAGGCACCGTGTCAATCCGATGAGGGCGGTCTTGCTCACTACGTAGTGGGGGAAGCCGACCGTGCCCTTGAAGCAGGTGGTGGAGGAGATGTTGATGATCTTCCCCGACCCCTGCTTCTTCATGTAGGGGTAGACCGCGCAGCACGTGAGCCAGGCGCCCCGCACGTTGACCTCGAAGGCCCGGTCCCAATCCTGTAGCGAGACTTCGTTGAACGGGCTGCGGGTGATCTGGGAGTAGTACGCGGCGTTGTTGATCAGCACGTCGATCGTGCCGAAGGCCTCGGCTGCGGCTGCGGCCATTGCCTCGGTGTCTGCCCTAGAGCTGATATCGGTGCGGCAGCCGACGGCTCGGCCGCCACCGGCGGTGATCTCGTCGACGGCCCCGGTGGTGTCGAGCACGTCGGCCACGACGACGTCGAATCCGTCACCGGCCAAGGCCACGCAGTAGACCCGGCCCAGTCCTCTAGCTCCTCCGGTGACGATTGCGGTCGGCATTGACCCATTCTTGGTGTCGCGGGGCCGGAAACCTAACGCAGCCGGGTTGAATGTCCAATCCATGCTCGTCTCGCTCACCTCGACGACCCCGGTCGCCACCGACCTGGGGTACTTGCTGCACAAGCACCCCGATCGTGTGCGTTCCGTCGACGTGGCGTTCGGGCGCGCCCATGTCTTCTACCCGGTGGCCACTGCCCAGCGTTGCACGGCGACGACGTACGTGGAGGTCGATGCCTTCAGCCGGACACGCCACCGCAAGCCGCGCCGGGCTCAGGGCCTGGAGCCCTACTTGAACGATCGGCCCTATGCGGCGTCGTCGATGTTGAGCGTCGCCCTGGGACGCCTGTTCCGCACAGCCTTGAACGGCACATGCGAGGCCCGACCCGAACTGGTTGTACAGCCACTTGATCTTGAGATCGGCTTGCCGGTCGTGCCGGTGCGGGGCGGGCAGGAACTGCTGCGGCACCTGTTCGAGCCGCTGTGCTACGAGGTGGTCTGCTCGTCCATAGCGCTCGACCCCGAGTTTCCGGCCTGGGGAGACAGCCACTATGTGGCGGCTCGACTGGCTGGCCGGCAGACGGTGCGCTCCGCCTTGGAGCACCTCTACGTGCTGCTCCCGGTGCTCGACGACGCCAAGCACTACTGGATCGGCCCCGACGAGGTGGACAAGCTGCTGTCGCGGGGCGGCGGCTGGCTCGGGTCTCATCCCGAGGCCGACCTGATCACTCGCCGTTACCTGCGCATTCCCGAATACACCCGGGAGGCGCTGGCCCGTCTCGCCGACACCGGCGAGGACTCCGACCTCTTGGACACACAACGCGACGCAGCCGAGCAAGCGACCGAGTCGCCCCTTCGCCTGGGGGAGCAGAGGCTGGACGCCGTGCTCGAGGTCGTGCGGAGCGCCGGGGCGGGAAGGGTCCTCGATCTCGGGTGCGGCGAGGGCCGGCTTCTCGAGCGGCTGATCGTCGAGCCCACAGTGACCCGCGCCGTGGGGGTCGACGTGTCGGTGGGGGCGCTCAAGAGGGCCGAACGGCGCCTGAAGCTCGAGGAGATGTCCGAGCGCCGCCGCGAACGCATCCAGCTGCTTCAGGGCGCCTTGACCTACACCGACTCCCGGTTGCAGGGCTTCGACGTAGCGACGGTCATCGAGGCTGTCGAGCACCTCGACGCCGAGCGCCTCGACGTGTTCGCCGAGGTGGTGTTCGGGCACATCTCCGCGCCGACCGTGGTGCTGACCACTCCGAATCGCGAGTACAACCAGAACTTCGAACAGCTCGACGGCAGGGGCTTGCGCCACGAGGATCATCGCTTCGAATGGACCCGCGGCGAGTTCGAGGCATGGGCTCGCGGCATCGGGGCGCGATTCGGTTACGGCGTCGAGATCAGCACCGTCGGCCCGGTCGATCCGGTCTGCGGGCCTCCGACACAGATGGCGGTGTTCAGCCGATGAGGTGGCTGCGGTGAGGCGCAGGCTCGACCGCATCGAGATACCTGAGATCGGGCTCGTCGCGCTCTGCGGCGCATCCGGCTCGGGCAAGTCGACGTTCGCTCTCCGGCACTTCGCTCCTACGGAAGTCGTGTCGAGCGATCGATGCCGAGCCCTGGTCGGCGATGACGAGACAGACCAGTCCGTCACCGCGGCGGCCTTCGAGCTGCTCCACACCATCGTTGACAAGCGTCTTGAGATCGGCCGCCTCACCGTGGTCGATGCCACCAACACGAAGCCCGAGGACCGCAAGGCCCTCCTCGAGCTGGCGCGCCGATGGGACGTGCTCGCCACCGCCATCGTCTTCGATCTCCCCGTCGCCGCGTGCCTGGCCCACAACGAGCAGCGCTCGGATCGGCGCACACCGGTGCATGCCATCAAGCGTCAGCACGACACCCTGCGCCGCGGCGTCAAGCGGCTGCGCAAGGAACGCTTCACGAGGGTCTACACGCTCGGCTCGCTCGAAGAACTCGACCGCGTCGAGGTGGCTCGCACCAAGATCTGGAGCGATCGCCGCGACGACACCGGCCCGTTCGACATCATCGGCGATGTCCACGGCTGCCATGCCGAACTGCTGAGCCTTCTCGACCGGTTGGGCTACGACACCGCGGCCGACCCCATCGCGCACCCGGAGGGTCGCCGAGCGGTGTTTCTCGGCGACCTGGTCGACCGCGGGCCCGGTGTTTGCGAAGTGCTCGACATCGCCATGTCCATGGTGGCGGCCGGCAGTGCGCTGTGCGTCGCGGGCAACCACGAGGTCAAGCTGGGTCGGGCCATGGCGGGACGCGACGTCCGGGTGACTCACGGGCTGGCCGAGTCGCTCGAACAGCTGCAGCGGCGGGCCCCCGAGTTCTCCGAACGAGTGGCAGAGTTCATTGGCGGCCTCATCAGCCACTACGTGCTCGACGGCGGCCGGCTGGTGGTCGCCCACGCCGGCCTCCCCGAGCGCTATCACGGGCGTTCCTCGGGCCGCGTGCGGGACCTCGCGCTGTACGGCGACACCGACGGCGAGACCGACGAGTTCGGGTTGCCGGTGCGGTACCCGTGGGCCGAGGAGTATCGCGGCGAGGCCGCGGTCGTGTACGGCCACACGCCCGTGCCCGAGGCGGTTTGGGTCAACAACACCATCTGCGTCGACACCGGGGCGGTCTTCGGAGGCGAGCTGACGGCCCTGCGCTGGCCGGAGCGCGACCTGGTGTCGGTGCCCGCAGTCGCCGAGCACTACGAGCCGATCCGGCCTGCCCGCTCGGCAGCAGACGCGTCGTCGGGACCGTCACGGCTGCTCGATGTGGGCGCGGCGCTGGGCAAGCACCACATCGAAACGAAGCTGGCTGGGCGGGTGCTGATCGAAGCCGAGCGGTCGAGCGCCGCCCTCGAAGTCATGAGCCGCTTCGCCGCCGACCCGAGATGGCTCCCGTACCTGCCCCCGACCATGGCGCCGGCGGCCGCCTCGGGTCGGGCCGGCTACCTCGAGCATCCCGAAGAGGTGTTCTCGTACTTCCGCAAGCGAGGCGTCGACGAAGTCGTGGCCCAGGAGAAGCACATGGGCTCGCGGGCGGTGCTGGTCGTCGCCCGGGACGCCGACGCGGCCCAGTCGAGGTTCGGCATCGCCAATCCCGAGGCCGGAGTCATCGTCACCCGCACCGGCAGACCCTTCTTCTCCGAGGCGGCCGTGACCGGCGCTCTGCTCGACCGTGTGCGGACCGCGGCCGACGCCACCGGGCTGTGGGGTCGTCTCGGCACGGACTGGTTCATACTCGATGCGGAAGTGCTGCCATGGTCGGCCAAGGCAGCGGCGTTGATCCAGCGTCTGTATGCCGCAGTCGGCGCGGCGGGCGCGGCCGCGCTCGATTCCGCCCGTGGACTGCTGGCTGATGCGGCGAGACGCGGCGTCGATGTCGAGGCTCTCGCGGCCCGCACCGCAAGCCGAGCCGGGCATGTCGCGGCGTACGTCGATTCGTATCGCCGCTACTGCTGGGACATCGAAGGCGCGGACGGCGTCGAGATCGCCCCGTTCCAGATCCTCGCGGCCGAGGGCGAAGTACTCGCCCGCCGGCCCCACCGCTGGCATCTCGAAGAGATCGATGCGCTGGTCGACCACGAACCGGGGGTACTCCGCCGCACCGACCGGCGGTTCGTCTCCCTGAGCGACGACGCCTCGGTGCAGCAGGCCGCCGACTGGTGGCAGGCGCTGACCGAAGGCGGGTCCGAAGGCGTGGTCGTCAAGCCGGCCGAGCCGACCCCGACCGGCGATGGCGGGTTCGTCCAGCCCGGTGTCAAGTGCAGGGACCGCGAATACCTGCGCATCATCTACGGTCCCGAGTATCTCGAACCGGCGAATCTTGAACGGCTGCGGCAGCGGTCAATCGGTCGCAAGTCGTCATTGGCCCGACGTGAATTCGCGCTCGGGATCGAGGCCCTCGACCGATTCGTCGCCAACGAGCACCTAGCCCGGGTGCACGAGTGCGTCTTCGGCGTGCTCGCACTCGAGAGCGAGCCGGTCGACCCCCGTCTCTAGCAGCGGCTGTCGATGTCAGGTCGGCAAGCCGGTCGGTGGGCAAATCCATACCTCAGAAACCGTTGGAATACCAAGGCGCTTTCTTGCCCGTTCCTGAGATTCCCCGTTCGTGGGGGTAGTGGTTCCCCGTTCACTGGGGCGGCACAACGCAGATGGTTGCTCCGCTCAGAAAGGGCCGGTGCCGTGTTTGCCGAGGTCAGAGAGGGTGCGGGACGATTGGGCCGGCGTTGTTGGAGCGGACTGGATGTCGGCCTTCGACTAGGGCAAGCAGGGGGTAGTTCAACGTGGTGCGTGTCCTTAGGCTTTCGGTGAATTGAGAGGCGCAACCGAAGCAGAGTTACTGGCGGGGGTTGGGGATCATGGAGCCTGAGGTTTGGCCGGATCGGTTCCCCGGGGAGCCCCCGCGTCGGGGCATTGGCCCGGTTGGGGTGCTGGCTCTGGTTGTGGTGTGCACCTGTGCGGGAGTGTTGGGGGCGTTGGGAACTGTCGAATGGCTGGATCGGTCACAGAACGCGGCACCTACGCATCCCCGCACCGAGGAGCTGACATTGGAGATCAACGAACTGGAGGCCCGTGCCGCGCAGCTGCGCAGCAGCGTGCATCAGCTCGCCGAGTTGGAGGCTGACGCGCTCGCAGGTCTACGTGCAGTGCAAGAGGAGGTTCCGCGCGAGGCGGCAGCCGAATCCGAGCAACAAGTGCTGGAAGAACTCCAGCGCGAGCTTGAGCGTGCCCAAGCTGCGCCGACGCCAACGGCTGAGGCCCCGCCACCGCCGACGACGCTTCATCCCAAGGTGATCTCTGACGCCGAGGCTGTCGTTGCTGGCGTGATCGACCGGTACAGCCATTCTTGGCCGTGGCTGCAGACAGCTTGGGACGCCTCCGACGTGACGTTCTTTGAGCAGCTTCCCGAGCCCTGTGCGGGCGCAGCGGGGTGTCTGAGCGGTGCTCGATTGTGGTTGACGCTCGATGCTGTGTTGAGCGAGGACACGGTGCTGCACGAGCTCGGCCACGTCTGGAACAACCTGGTACCGCCCACCGGCTTCAGCGAGCCCGGCCGTGTCCCGTGGCCGCTGGTGCAGGCGATGTTCTATGAGCACTACGCGGGCTGCCACAGCCCCCGAGCCGGCACCGATCGGTTGGGCGAGGAACTGTTGGTGGACGCCATGGTGCTCGCAGCGGACCCCTCCAAGGCCCCGCTGTTGGGAGGCTACGGCTACTACGAGAACGACGACTTCACCGACTTCTGGGGTGACGGAGGATTCTCGGGGTGCCTAGTCGATTCTGCCGAGCCTCCCGAGCACCTCACAGAAGCCATCTTCGCGGCGCTCTACAACTGCGAACCGAACCCCAACCCCGAACCCGGCACTCGGCAGTTCTTCACTTCGAACTGGCAACGCATGGCTGATCGGCTCGCAGTCTCCGTGTGCCAAGACATACAACAGGACCCCGAGGCGAACTGAACCGCCGGCTTGCACGGATGGCTTTCTTGTCCTCGGTGGCGTGTGAGATGAAGACGTCCCAGTCTCGCTGGGTCCCCGCGTCCGCGGCGGATGCGTTGTCGACGAGGTCCGCGAGGGTGGGCCGGGGAGCCGGGATCGGATCAGGTATCGGCGGCAGGGCCGCGGGGACTTGCCGTTGATGACCCGGACAGAAGCGCTGGTCGCGTTGGCAAGGCCCTGCAGGTCCACGACCACATGCCAGATGCCGCGGGCTAGACCGGCTCAATCTTGCGAGCCCTTTGGCGTCGTTGGGATTCAGTCCGGTGACGCGCGCGGCCTAGGACGCTGCCTATTCACAGCACAGCCCACGGCGCCTTCGTGCGGTCCCTGAGCGAGTCATGCCGCTAGCTCGCCAGCGATCAGGCAGAAGAACTCGTCCTCGTCAATGATCTCGATGCCGTGGCCCTCACCAGCGAGCGCAAGGGCCTTTGCGATACTTGGTGCGTCGGGCCGGTCTAGGAACTTCTGCCAGGGAGCGTCCCATGAATCCAGCAGCGCCGGGTCCGATCACCTCACAACGCGGTGAGGCCTTCTTGACCTTCGTCCACTGATCGACGATGAGCCGAGCGGGCACACACCGGCATCCGCACCGCAGTACCAGGCCAACCCGGCCGATTCGCCCACAGCTCCGCTTACAGCCCGCGCCCACTCTCGGCTCTGAACGCCGCAGCGACTCAACGACATCCGCGGGCCGCCCATTCGGGCGATTGCCTACGCGGCACCCCAACATGCCCAACATGACCGCGCTCTTCCTTGGTATGGATCAGCCCCCAGTGCGGACGGGGGGATTCGAACCCCCACACCCTGGTGGGTACTGGGACCTAAACCCAGCGCGTCTGCCAGATTCCGCCACGTCCGCGAGCCCGCTCAGGGTAGCCCGCGCCGGAGAGGGATCAGGTTTGCAGGATTGGGTTGCGCTGTGCGGTGGCGGGAGCGGTTTCGTGCGGTGGGGTCTGCGAGTGATGCGGGGGGCGTAGGCGGTGTCGCCGCTCGTCGCGGTGCAGTTGCCGGCCGTCGTCGTGGACGAGGTGGTGGCAGCGCTCGCACAGCAGGGCGAGGTTGTCGATGTCGGTGGCTCCGCCCCGGCTGAACCACTCGATGTGATGGGGTTCGCCGCCCTCGGCGGGTGCGGCGCAGTGCACGCAGCCGCCGTCGCGGGCCGCCAGCACGATGCGCTGGCCCAAGCTGGCGTGCCGGTCGATCACCAGCCACCCGAGCGATCACCCGGGCATGGCCCGCAGTGACCTCCCCGGCCCGCCAAGCGTCGAGCGTCGACGGGAACTCAGACAGAGGAGCGGCCAGCGCCGTATCCGCAGTGGCCTGGCGGGCAGACACATGCAGCCTCTCGCGCATCACCGCAGACACCGCCCGACCCCCAGAACGGCGATGCATCTCCGCCGCCGTCTCGGCCAGCATCGCATCCAGCCGGCACCGCTGCCGCCCCAGCGCCGTCGTCCGCTTCGCCAACTCGTCGTCGCTGAGAGCAGACACCTCACCATCCCCAGCACACACCACACACCCGGTGCCGGCGGCCTCAGCCGATTCAATCCCTGATTCCATGCCTGCCAAACTAGACAGGAGGTATGACAAACAATCTTGAAAAAGAACTATAAATAAGAAAAATCTATTGTGAACGTTGGTCGGGAGGATCATCGGGCAGCACCGGTAGCCTCGTGGCCATGACGTCGCATTCACCGCCACCCCGGCTCCGTCCCGAACCCGACGAGGTCGGTTTCGAGACTCCGACCACCGCCGCCAACCGTCACAGCGAGGTGTACAACCGGCTGTTGCAGGACCGCATCGTGGTG
>VYAQ01000290.1 GCA_009844885.1 Gemmatimonadota bacterium | reverse complement strand
CTCGCCAGACGATGGCTCCGCCCTCGAAGTCGATGTCGTGCCACCGAAGCTGCCGAATGGCACCGATCCGGTGGCCGGTTTCGTGCGCGAGCACGAAGGCGACGTGGAACCGCCAGTCAACCCGGCGTGACACCTCCAGAAGCGCCCGGTACTCCTCATCGGCGAGCACCACCCGGGTCGGATTCTTCTCCCTCGGTGTTCTGAGCCCCCTGAGCGGATTCCGGTCGAGCAGCAACCGGCCCCGCTCGTCGCGGGACTTCGCTGCCCAGTTCATCACCGCGATCAGGAACTTCAGGTCGTACTCGACCGTTCGATCCGACACGGGCTTGCCGCTCGGTCCGATCCTCCCGGCACGGCGCCCCCGGATGAAGCGGTCCCAGTCCCTCTGAGACAGCGTCGCCGGTTCTCGGTTCCGTCCGAAGAGGTCGAGGAACATCTGCATCGACGTTCGGTCGTGCTGCCGCGTGTGAGCGCCCTTGGCGGGCGTCACCTCCTGACCGTAGATGTCAAAGAGCCGCCCCAGGGTGAGCGGTTCGGGCTTGGCCTCCGCCCCGCCCCCGATCTCGGGTCCGGCGAACCCGGCGGCGAATTCGTCCGCCTGCCGCTTCGCGCGCCGCCAGTCACGGTGCTTGAGGGACCGGGTGAGCCTGCGCCCGTTCTCTCGCCACTCGATCTGGAAGTTGCCGGTCTTCGGGTCCGGGAAGATCCTGACCCGGTTCCGGCCCCATTCGCCGGCGCCGTACGAGCGCCGACTTCGTTTCGTGCGTGCCATCATTCGATTCCTCTCGATAGATGGACTGCACGATCTGCGCGAACGAAAACTCGCGGGGCCGGGGGTTTTCCGCTAGTCTTCCGTCAGGCCATCTTGGCTCGGTCGATGAAACGGCCTTCGGGAGAGTGCCCGGGATCGGGCCTACGGGGCAGCCGCCACGGCGGCGTTGGTTTCTGCGGTTTGCGGAGGAGCCAGATGTTATTTTGTTTCACAAAAACTCTGGCTGGGGGGATGCCCCCAGACCCCCCACCGACACTTCCGCGCGCCACCAAGAAGGCCGCCCGACATGGCCCGTCCCCGGAAGGCTCGCGGCCGTACGGCCGGAGCCGCGCGAGCCGCGTGGGCGGGCTGGGTCTCTGCGCCGATCCGAGGGCCTCCGCCCCGTGCCCGGTTCCGAGCACTCCGGGCCGTTTCGACGGAACGCTCTACGCAGGCTTCAGAACCACCCCGAGGGTCAAAGCAGGACAACCGTATACGGCCATTGCTCGTTCCAAGAGCGCATTGCTGTAGATTACGCCCTTGGTTGCGCATCCTGCGGAAAGAGCGCCTCATGTCCCGGATCTCATCGCTCACGAATGACCCGTATTCCTCCGGTGTCATCAGCCGTCCGGCTTCCTCCGGAGGGGCGATGTCACCGTCCACGCCGTCCAGCGAGACGACCGTCGCGGCAAAGGTGGTGTTTCCTCCATTCAGGGAAAGCACCAGAATCATTCCGGGCAGACCGCCGAAGAGGGCCGGACCACCCGGCACGGGGATACCGGGAGCAAACCAAGCGACGACCTCGCCGCCGTTCAGCCGTGCCGTCGCTCTCGTCACTCGATGGCCCAGGTGCATGCGTTGATCGTCGGCGATCTGCCAATCGATGTCGAGCGGCGCGCGATCCATGCGGAACACGGTCTGGAACACCTCGAACACCCTGACGGCAACCTCACCGCCGGACCCGGAGTATGCGTGCGTTAGAACGTTCTCGGGGCTCGCCGCCTCGTGCTCGAACATGTCGACAAGCGCGTCGAGGTTGCCGCGTGTCATTGCGAACACTGCGGGCGGGGCCTCTTGCCCCTCCCGTTCCGGGGCAGGAACCATGAGGGACGACGACGGGTCGAAATGGAGCAGGAACGACTTCTTCATCGCTTCCGAAAACCTGTCCCGAACCTCTGCCATCTGCGGCGGCGCATCGACATCGACGGTTGTGGCGCGGGTGAATGTGATGGTTCCGCTCTGAGCATCGGCGGACGCGGGGGACGCAACGGCGAGCGCCGCTGCTCCGATCAGCCACATGGGATGCTTGGCACCTGTCATGGATTGGTCACCTCTGACGGGTTCCGGCTGGCGGCACCCGGCTGACCCGCACGGTGTACTGCTCCAGCTCCCCGGTCTCGATGTATGCCACGAGCCCGTCCGGGCCGAAGGCGTCGGGCATGGCGGTCCCAGCCGGATAGCTGCCCAAGTAGCGGCCATCGGGGGTCAGCACGTCGATGGGGCCGTCGCTGACAGGCTCGTCGCCGCGTCGTTGGACCCAGATCTCGCCGTCCCACGTGGTGCGAAGGCCACGGACGACCGGCACCTCTTCGGCGGCGGGCCGCACTTCGAGGAACATTCGCTGCGACCGCACGGCACCCTCCCGAAGCATGTCGTCCGGAATCATTCCCTGAATGGGATTGCCGCTCCCATCCGTGACTATTTTTCGACGACTACTTGCCACGGCGGTCCTGGCCACCTCCTCCAGTTGGCGCTCGATCTCGTCTTCGAGAATCCGGTCCGTGACCGGCTCGGGCTCGAAGGGGCGCGCCAGAACACGCACGATTCCGCCCGCTGGAGCCGTGACCTTGATCCTGTACGCCGTCGAGTCCGAGAACGCGACGCCGCCTCCAGGCAACGCGCCCACGAACAAGCCGGGATCGAAGATGCGCGGGGGAGGCGTCGTCTCTCCCGTACTGATAGTGCGACCACCAAGACGGAACTCCACCGGTACGTCAGACGGCGGAGCCCACCCGAGTGCAACGACCTCCTGCGCCAACTCATCACCCTCCAGCGAGAGCCGGAGGACCGAGCGCTTGCCCGGCGGATCCTCATGCTCCTCAGGCCGCATGGGCAGGTATCGCACCAAGTCGCCAGCGGCCACAAACACGCCACTACCCGCACCCCGGTCGGCATCGATTCGACCCGCCACAGCCAGAATGTCGTTTCCCACTCGCACGCCGCGGTCGAAGCTGCCGTCGCCGTTGAAGATCTGAAAGGTCTTGTGCCGGGGTATATCGGTAACTACGACGCGACCGTCCGGCAGGATCGCCAAGTCCCGAGGAAAGTCGAATTCGCCGGGACCGTTTCCGGACTGGCCAATCGTCCGCACCAGACCGCCTGTCGAGTTCACCACCACGATGGTCCGCGCGTCCACGTCCAGCAGGTAGAGGTTGCCCGCGGCGTCGAAGGCTGCGGCCTGTAGCATTCCGAAGTGCTGCCACTCCGCCGCGGCCAGCGACCCGAGACCGAAGACCTCGGCGAAGTCCGCGTTCAGCCAGCGGTCTTCGCCAGGTAGCTCGACGACCTCTTGGGCGGCCGCAGGGGTGGTCGCAAATAGGAGCGGGGCCAGTAGCCGTCTGTTTATGAACATCGCTTGGATCTGCCTCTTCGTCTGTCATTGTCTGCTACCGTCCGGCCACGGAACAAGACTGCCCCTGCGCTAACCGCGGGCCAAGTGCCGCACCGGCGGGTGCTGCACGTCCAGTTCGTCCGTCCAGATGCCGAGGATCTCGTCCACGCCAATGTCCGTGACCCAGAAGTCCTCGGGAATCTCGACGCTTCCGAGCCAGTCTCCTTCGGGGCCGAGCACCAGCCACAACTCCGGTCCGTCGCGCTCGCTCAAGCCTCGGAAGCGCTGGAGCCAGGTCGCGCCGGTGGCGTCCACCAGCATCCCGGCGTAGGCCGGACGGGTCTCCTGCGACGGCAGGTCCTCCACCGCTTCGACGTAATGCGGAGGCAGAGACGACACTCCCGGTGGCAGAGGAATGTCAAGGCGGGCATCCCGCTCGGCTCGCACCTGTTCTGCGGTCAGGGCCAAGGGGTAGTCGGGAATCCGAAGGATGCGAACGGTGTCGCCGCTCGTGTTCAGTTCCTCGATCTGCATGTGATCCGAAGATCCGACGAAGATTCTGTCGCCATGGGAATCGAGCACGGAGGACTTCCCGAACAGCGGAGCCATGCTGAGGATGTCGTTGGCGTACTCCTCGAAGCCGGGTGTCCAGCCGATGGTGTCCACCGCTACGCCTTCCAGGTCGAAAAGCACCAATACCGAGGGCCACCGCGCCAATCCTACGGTTCCGAGTTCTGGCACCAGTATCTCGACGACCATGATCCCGTCGCTCAGATACCGAACCTTGCTGACTCCGGGGTCGGGCCACATCGTGTGGACCAGCCCGAGGTCGCGCCCGAAGATTGCCATGCGGCCGTCCCAGTCCAAGCCGAGCAGGGAATCGCCGGCGAGCTCGATCTGCTGAAGGTTCGTGAACTCGCCCGGCCCCTCGCCGCTGCCTCCCGCCGACCCGACGAACTCGCCGTCGGCCGAGAACTTCCTAATCTCGACCGAGCCGCGGTTCGCCACGACGATGCCGCCATCCGGCAGCCGCCGCACATCGCGCACCGAATTGAAGTAGTGGGCATCGCCCGCGCCCGATTCCGCCAAGTCGAGCAGGGGCTCCACACCGACCCGCCAGCGCGCCGAATCGCCCCAAGCGGGCGCGAAGGACTCGACGATCGTGATCCCGGCGCTGTCGCGCTGGACAGACAGTGGAGGCAGGTCGCCGGAGGGGGAACACGCAGCGAAGAACACGGTCAGGATCGGGAGCGGGACTGGGGATTTCATCTTCTAAGCGGGGACTGCGGCGCACACCTCACCAAGCGCCCTCACCACCTCCCGGTACTACGTGTAGTGGGGATCACAGAAGGTGTCTCGGTGCAGTAATCGCCATTCCGAGCGTGGAGGGGAACTGGGAGAGCAGGTGCAACCGTCAACGGAACATGGGGCCATGGGAGTTCGGATAGAGGGGTGGGTTGCGGCAGCCTCCCGCTCTGCCAACGGACGGCTTCAAAGGTATCGGCCGACGGCACGGCGCGTCCACACTCGCCCTGGCCGATGGCGACGCAATGGCACGCCAAGATGAGGACTCCCATTGAGGCGGACCGTCCGAACCGGGACACTCTCCGCGCCGGTTGACGGGGCGGAGCCAGCCCCGCTCCCGCACTCTGCTGGAGCGCGAATCGGGGGACTCGGATCGAAGGGGGGCGGAAGCCACCCTCGTCAGCCTCACTGTGGCCACAGTAAGTACGCTCCTCAGACACGAAACGGGCGTCAGACGAGCCCCGTGGGTGCCGCGTCCGGGATCTTCAGCAATGCGGAAGCGCCAGGTGCCTCCGAGGAACGATCCGGCGACTTCTTCAACCCCTCCAAACGTCGGCCGCAGGGCTGCGGTCCTTGGCCGGGTTTACTGGTAATGCTCATGACTACCGGTCGGAGGCGACCTCGATCAAACCGTACATCTGCACGAACTCGACGCCGAGTTCGTCTCGCCACTCGCCAAGTACATAGTCCGATCCAATGTCGTAAGGGCGAAAGCCCGGCGGCAACTCGACGATGGCATCCTCGAAATCCCCGACATTGAATGGATCTTGGACGATCCACCGCGAAGGCGTGTTCGCGTCGGCTGAGGGATCGAATACCTCCACCCAGACGTTTCCGCCCTCCTGCAGGAGGAGTGACTTGAACGCCGGCAGCGATGCGGGCGTTGCAGACATGAACTCCTCATACCGCGCCCGCCAGATCCGGCGAACTCCTCGGTCGCCGAAGCCGGAGGTCCGATCATCGATCCAAGCTCGGCGTTTGCCCTCCGGATCTTCCAGCGATTCCATCTCAAGGGCAAAAAACGCTCGCGGTCGGCCCTGAGCACTGTAGAGGGTGATTGGAGACGCGGACGTGTGTCCCACAGCCACTGAACTGCCGCGCACGGCGACCGCCGCGGAGTTGAGGAACGGCATCACCGTTCGCACGCCGCCCACGCGCATCATCCCATCCTCCGAACTCATTCGCATTTCAGACAGCGTCTCGTCTCCCGGCATGGTTCTCGCGAACGGGACGGCCTGTCCCAAACTGTCGATGAGGACCGGTTGCACGATTGGCACCTTATAGACCAGGGCGCTGGTGGGATAGTCCCCGTACCGCGCTTCCGTACCCCTCCCCGCCACCGTTTCGACCCCCACCAACGTCCCGTTGGCTAGGAATCCATACCACTCGGTCCCTCTCCCCACCCCACCGAGAACTTGGGACACGTTGTATGTTCGCTCCAATACTCCGTCTGAGGAAAAGACGCTCACTCGTCCCACCAACCTGTCCACCGCTGCGACCCTGTCTTCCCGAAGTGCGCCAATCCGAGAGAGGCTCCTGAAGTCACCCGGCCCGTCTCCATATCGTCCAGCCACCGCCAAGAAACCGCCATGCGGATCGAAGAACTTGAGTTCCCATGCGCCGGAATTCGCTACGACGATGTGGCCACTCGGAAGTCGAACCGCACCAGTGATGCCATGGAAGGCGACCTCCCCATCGCCAGCAGCCGACCCGATCTGAAGGAGAGGCTGATCCGATAACCGATAGCGTCGCGGCTCCTTCCGTGCGTCCGACTCGACCGCACCCGCCCCCAAGGGACCGCCTTGATCTGACTCCGAGACCGCACCGCGCTGTCCTCCCCCACTCTCCTCCGCCTCGCATGCTGACATCGCGGCGCAGAGCACCAGAACCTTTAGGCCGAGGGACATCCCAGCGCACGGGTGGCCGGAACCCCCAAACGCGGGTACATCAGTGAGTCCCGCCACCACCCTCCTCACACTCCTCATCCTCGTCGGGGTCGCAGCATTCCTCGTCCTCAAGGCAGCAGCATTCCCAACTCACCACCTTGCCCTTTGCGTTGCAGCCGACATCGCAGAAGGCTTCACCCTCACAGAACTCCACGGCGTCTCGGACACGCTCCTCCCACCCTCCGTTACACCTCTCGATCGGATCTTCCTGCGCGCACAGCGGCTCCGCGCCGAAGATGCCTCCCGTGTAGGTGCTGTCAACCGGGGCCAACGTAAGGAGGCACCCGAAGAACAGCGCGGTTGCCAGCGAACTCGACCATGTTTTCATCAGATCTTGCTCCAGGCTGAGGTTCAACCGATTCGACGCCGACAAGCGTAGGGAGCGCCCAATCCGGTGTCAAGGACGCATTGCCCCCTCTGCCGCCACGGAGGAGCACTCACCCAAGCATCGACGGCATTCGGTAGCTCGCTCGGGCGGGGGCGGTACCCCCTCGCGGACATGCTCCACAGCGGCCAGCCCCGTGGGCGGAGCCCCGCGCCGGATGGGACTCCGCCAGCCGACCAATTGCTCGGAAGCGTCCACCGCGATGGTTGGGTCGCCCATATGTTGATGCCCCCGCTCCAAATGCGCTCCGAAGGCAGCTTGCCAGACTCACGGCTTTTCGAATAGGTTCGGATCCCTCATCGCGACGCATCGCCTTGGTGATCATCCACTTCCCAGTCGAGCGAGGGATATGGTACGGAGACGGAGGGAACTGCTGGCCGGTAAGCCAAGACCCGATTGCGATGCGGCTGGTCGCGGCAAGCGGGGGACGGAACGCGGGGAGCCCACCCCTCGCCAGCAGGTAATGGGTTGGATTCGGTCGATCAGCCTCGCCGTTTTGGTCTGGCTGCTCTTTACCTCCTTCCTCGTCAAGACCTTCGTGATCGATTCGGGGTCCATGGAGGAAACGCTTCTGGTAGGCGATTTCATGATCGTGAACCGTGCTGCCCTCGGGGGCCGCGTGCCTCTTACCGACCTCAGGATGCCGGGATACGCTGAGCCGGAGCGAGGCGACATCATGGTGTTCGACCCGCCCCACGAGGATACTCTCGTGCTGGTGAAGAGGCTCATCGGTATGCCGGGCGACACACTTGAGATGAGGGCCAAGGCGCTCTTTGTGAACGGCAAGCCGCAGGATGAACCGTATGTTTTCGACACGGGGCTGCCGGACCGTCACGACAGCGCCATGATGTGGCAGCAGGATTACCTGCTCGGCGGTGTTCGCGATGGCTACCTGCCGACGCGGGACACTTGGGGACCGATAGTGATCCCACCGAACCATTACCTGATGATGGGCGACCACCGCGACGACAGCTTGGATTCGCGGACATGGGGGCTCGTTGAGCGGTGGCGGCTTGAGGGGCGGGTAGCCGCCATCTACTTCTCCTACAATCGGAGCTCTTTCCGACCGTTCCCCTGGATCAAGGAGGTGCGTGCCGAGCGCATCGGCAAGCGGTTTTGATTCCACTGGCCGGAAGCCGGGCTTGGGCGGCGAAGTGCCTTCGCCATTCCGCCCGAACGTGCGCCGGGTAAGCCTCACCCGGCGCGAAGACACGGATCTCCCTGGTCGCAGCAGCCCCGCGACGAACACGGTCTCATCCGGGTCAAGGACGAGGGCGCTGACCCGACCGAACTCGTCTTGGGCCTCCTGTATCCGTAACAGATGTGGGACCTATCGAGACGACCTTGCTTCAGTCCACCCACGCGACGGGTGTTGTCGGTGTTGGTGACGTGGACGATCCCGCCACGGTGTCCATAGGCCACGATGTCGTTGCCGGTGGGTCGACATCCGGTGTAACCCCGGAAGGTCAGGGCTGGCCGTGCGGCTTGAGTTTGGGGGGTCGTCTATGCTGTCAACCCCACCAATACATGCACCACTTGTTGGTGGATGCGCAAGGGGGTGGAGCGGATCGGCATGCGGCTCTCGCCCCGATGGCGCGATGGCTCCGACAAAGGACTCCATGGACCGGCGGCGAAGCCCGGACACGGCGAAACCCAGACGGTGGCTGCTCCGTAGTAGTGGCAGACGCGGATCGCGGTGTCGAGGCCAAGGTCGCCGCTGGTTGGCCGGAGCTGGTGACTCCGCGTTCGCTCGCGGGCAGGAGAAACGGCGCGAGGCCTTTCGGGCGAAGGCGGTCGGTGACGGAGGATCGGTTATCCGCCGGTTTCCTCAGCGGCGTTTGGATGGCCTTCCCGCCAGGGATTGATGGCGCGGTAGCGAGCCCAGGAGGGCAGGGGCGAGGTGTGAATCTCCACCTCGCCCCGAACCCGTACCAGGCCCTCGGACTGGGG
>VYAQ01000132.1 GCA_009844885.1 Gemmatimonadota bacterium | reverse complement strand
GTTGTCCTCCGCGTCCTGCAGCCGCAGCCACAGTGAGGCGAAGCGCGTCGAGAGCGCCCCGGCCCGCGGGTCCGCCAGCATCCGGCGCACCTGCGACTCGAGGACCTGCGGATCGGAGAGCCGCTGCTCCGCGGCCAGCGTCAGCAGTTCGTCGTCCGGGCTTGCCGCCCACAGGAAGAACGACAGGCGCGAGGCGAGGTCGATGTCCGCGATCCGGTAGTCCTCTCCGGGCTCGGCCCCGGATGGCGCCTGTTCGAGTCGGAAGATGAAGGACGGGCCGGCGAGGATGGCCTGGAGCGCGGTCCGAACGCCGATCTCGAAGCCTTGCTCAGCTGCCGCCTGGTCGTAGAAGGACATGGGTCCGGCGAGATCGTCCTCGGTCACCGGCCGCCGGTAGGCTTCGCGGGCGAGCCGGGCCACGATCGACTCGGCGCACGCGCGGGCTGCCGCCGCTGTCGCTGTCGCCGCTCCCGCCTGTGTCGCCGCCGCTGCCGGTGTCCCGCCCACCGCCGCGCTTCCGTCCGGATGGCAATGAAAGACCTTCCTCCGGCTCGGCGTCTCCGAGAGACCCGTGCTGCGGTGCGGGCCGGTGATCATCAGTTCGCTCAGGTGCGGAAGCGCCGTGATCCCGTAGTTCGCCCACGCCTGAGAGTCCTCACCCCCGACGAACGACCAGCCGGGCGTCTTCAAACGATCCTCGTACGGCCCCTCGATCGTGCGCACGAACGCCGCCGCGACCTGGCGCTGGCCCGCAGGCACGAAGATCGGTTCCGTGCGGATCGGGACCGTGGAGCGTCCCCCGTGCTCGAGACCGAGGAGCGCCACGCCCTCCCCGTCGATCGAGATGTCGACATCCTGGAAGCCGGTCCCCTGACCGAAGAGCGTCTCCATCGAGATCACGTACTCTCCGTCCACGGGGAAGTCGTGCGTCACGACCATTCCACCGCGTGTCCCGTAAGGCGTGCCCTCGATATGGTCCCATGCATGCTGGGAGACGTCGATCGGATTCGTATACTTGGCCGTCTTCGCCAGGGCGTCCGGGTTGCCGACGGCGAGCCGGCTTACCTCCGTGGCGGCCCTCAGGTACGCCTCGAGGAGCGTGGTCGAGAGGCCTTGCGCGTCCGCCATGTTGTCAAAGGCGCCGAGATAGGTGTCCGCGGGTAGCCAGCGGCTCGCGTCGATTTCGAGATCGAGGAGGTTGCGGATCACGCGCTCGTATTCGGCCCGGTTCAGCCGTTGGAAACGCCGCGAGCCGGGATTCCGGTCTCGGGCGGCCTCCCGGTCGACCACGGCCTCGAGCGTCTCGACCAGCGCGAGCAGCGTGTCCGGGGGCGGCCGCCGCTGGCCCGGCGGCGGCATCATCCCGGCGCGCAGCTTGCGGATCATCTTCTCCGCCGTCGGCGCCTGCTCGTGGGCGCTCGTCACGTCGAACTCCTCCAGCGTGAGGTTCCCGCGGAGTAGGCGCTCGTTGTGACAGCGAACACAGTAGCGCTGGACCACCCCGGTCAGATCGGCCGCGTCGTCGATGGCGGCGTCACCGATGGCCGCCAAGCCGACACCCGGGTCGTGCGTCGAGGGTGCCGACCAGGACGCACGGTCCCCCGATGGCAGCCCAATGAGGGCGAACCAGAGCAACAGGATCGCACTAGCACCCAGTGTTTTCACGCGCCCGTCCCCAGGAACGACGGATGTCGGTGGTCAACCCTCCAACATAGGAGACGGGTGCTGCTGCCGCCACGCGGAGCCAAGCCTTCCGGCCCGCACGGCTCACCCGGCTACCGAAAGACCAGTTCCCGAATCACGGCCCTGTCGACGCCCAGCTCACTTCGGGTCCGGAGGAGGACCAGGCTTCCCATGACATCCAGCAAGGTCTCACTCGCTGGCATATCGACCGAAAACGTGTTCGCCCCGCCGTCCCAGACCGTCCAGGTCTTCGTATCGGTGCCGGGCATAACGAAGTGTCGCATCCATAAACGCCCATCCCCATCGAACCGCATGCGGTCGATGGCCGGCGCGATTTCGTTGTGCCGGTAGTCCCGTTCCTCGAACTCGAACCCCTCGGTGGAGCGCCCCATTGCTTCGAATCGCTCCACCGTTCTTTCGTGGCTCCGTCTGGCCCGTTCTCGAGCGTCGCCCAGCCTGGCTGCCAAATGATCCTCGGACACTGTCACGCCTTCGCCGGGCATCGGTATCCTGGATACCAATTCGCCGCTCTGGTCAAGGATCATGACCTCCTTGGATTCCGTGTCGGCCACGGCAACGCGGTCATTGCCTACGGAGACCAATGTGCTCTGCCTAAATAGGATGTCGCCGCTCTCCGCGCCCAGGAACTCGACAATCGTCCGTTTGTCTCCGTCCTCGCTCACCTCGGCGAGGTACTCCGGAAGTCGGTCGGCCGCGCCGGGCTGGTCTGAATAGCGTGGGAAGCCATCAACGAAAGCCAGACTACCGTCGGTAAACACGCCATAGAGTCGGAATGCCGACACGATGTGATCGAATTCGACACTTGACACATCGAGGCGTCTCGTGCCGAGAACATCACCTGTGTGCGAGAAGGTGGTCAGCCGGAAGTTGTTGTTCGGATCCCACACCGTGAGTGCGTCATGCTCGCGGAACAACGCGAGTTCCAGACCCGAACCAGCGAACTCTCCTGGCCCTCCGCCCCGGCCGCCCGAGGACCACAGTTCATCCGTACGAGGGTTGATGAACAGGAGCGTTTGTCTGTCCAACAGCACGACGCGTTCGTCGTTCAGAATCATCCCACGCGACAGCACACCGAGTGCGGACACGACCGCCGCTGAGTGGTTGCCCGAATCGAAAAACGGAGTCGGCGAGAGATGGGCCGACTGAACGACCTGGACGGGATGGGCGGTGGCCACCGAGACCCCCGCACAGCTGATCGCCATTGCCACAAGAACGGTTCCCAGCATGCTCGGGCGCAGTCGATTCGGTTTCAGTATGGCCTTGATTCTCCACTCCAGCTGCGA
Organism: Gemmatimonadota bacterium; assembly: GCA_009844885.1. Classification (GTDB taxonomy): domain Bacteria; phylum Gemmatimonadota; class Gemmatimonadetes; order Longimicrobiales; family Gaopeijiaceae; genus Bin94. The sequence goes on along the minus strand of VYAQ01000132.1, from coordinate 6,022 downwards.
GTGTGAGTGCCTTCTCACCGTACTATCGTCGCCCGGCCGGCACTAGCCGGACGATGCCGGTCGCCGGCCCGTCGACGTCGCGCGTCTCTCCGTCGATGGCGAGGTAGATGAAGCCGTCCGGTCCCTCCCGGACGTCGCGCACGCGGCCGATGTCGGGGACGCCGCCGATCCCCTGCAGGAGCGTCTCCTCCTGCGTCACCTCATGCCCGTCCAGCCGCAGCCGGACAAGGCGCCGTCCGCTGAGGCCGCCGACGAGCATGTCGCCGCGCCACTCGGGGAATGCATCTCCGGTGTAGAAGAGCATCCCGGAGACGCCGATCGAGGGCACCCAGACATGGTCTGGCGGCTCCATACCGTCCATGAGCGTCCCCGGGTGGATGCGGGAACCTGTCCGGTAGTTCACGCCGTACCCAACGACGGGCCAGCCGTAGTTGCGGCCGGGTTCGATGAGGTTGAGTTCGTCCCCGCCCTGCGGGCCGTGCTCGTTCTGCCACAGGTCTCCCGTCTCCGGATGCACCGCCATCCCCTGGGCATTGCGGTGGCCCCACGTCCAGATCTCGGCGTGGATCCCCTCCCGGCCCACGAACGGGTTGTCTTCCGGGACCCGGCCGTCGTCGCGGATCCGGATCGTGCTCCCGTTGTGGTTCGACAGATCCTGTGCCGGGTGCGCCTCCAGGTCGCCCGCCGACGGCCACTGCCGGTCGCCCAGGGTCATGAACAGGTAGCCGTCGTGGTCGAAGACCAGGCGTCCGCCCCACATCGAGCTTCGGTCGGTACCATTCCCGAACGCGTCTGCGTGGAAGAGCTCCTCGACATCCGTCAGCCGGTCGTTCTCGAACCGGCCCCGGGCGATGGCGATCGTGCCCAGCGAGTCCGCCCCCGGCTTCACGTAGCTGAGATAGAGAAGCCGGTTCGTCTCGAACTCCGGGTGAAGGATTGCGTCGCGCAGTCCGGCCTGCTCGAAGCCGCTCATGGAACGGGCGCCGCGCCCGAGTGCCCGGATTGGGGGCAGACCCTCCACGGAGTCAGCCAGTAGAACCCCGTCGCGGATGATCCGGAGCCGTCCGGGCCGCTCCGTCACGAGGAGGTCGCCGTCGGGCGTGAAGGCCATCGCGAACGGACGCACCAGGCCGTCGGCCACCGCTTCCACCCGGAAGTCGTGCAGCGCGGTCCTGACGACGCCGTCATGGTCCCTTGCCGGGTCCGAACTGCCCGGAGCGCACCCGGCCACAGGTGCGAGGAGGATGAGAAAGCGGAAACGGCGGAGATGGTTCATCTGGAGGTTGTCCGTCCGGGTTGCGCGCTGGAGCGGGTTGCGTGCGATTGAGTAAGATAGCCACGCGCCGAGTCTGCATTGCCACTCTCTCTTCGAAGGAGATCCCGAAGTGACACGCTACGACGCGTATGATCCCTTTGCGCGCATCTACAACCAGCACTGGGGTTTCTTCGCGACGAAGGCGTACCCGATCCTCGACCACCTGGTCTTGCGGAATCTTACACCTGGAAGTGCCGTACTGGATCTCTGCTGTGGCACCGGACAGCTCGCCGCCGAGCTTTCGCGGCTAGGATACCGCACGACGGGCCTGGATGGCTCGGAACAGATGATCGAGATCGCCAGGCAGAATGCTCCCGACGTGGAATTTGTCGTCCAGGATGCCCGGAACATCGCTTTGCCCCACAGATTCTCTGCGGTTTTCTCGACCTTCGACAGCCTGAATCACGTGATGAGCCTGGTGGAACTGGAACAGGTGTTCCAATGCGTCTTCACCGTGCTGGAAGACGGCGGCTACTTCGCGTTCGACCTCAACATGGAAGAAGGTTACCGGTCCAGATGGCGCGGTTCGTTCGGATACGTAGAGGAGGATCACGTCTGCGTAGTTCGATCTTCACATGATGCGGATGAGAAGACCGGAAGGCTTGATGTGACCCTGTTCGAACTGAAGGGTTCGGGTTGGACGCGGACCGATTTCCCTTTGACTCAACGCTGGTATGACGAGGGTGAAATCAGGGAGCGGCTGCGAAAGGCCGGATTCGAAGAGTTGCGATCTGTCGATGGTAACGAACCCATTGTGGAGGGCTCGTTGCACGAGGGCAGGATGTTCTTCGTCGCGAGAAAGCCGTAGCAGGAAAGGCCAGCTGCCATCCAACCTCCAGGGCCGCCCGTTGGGCCTTGGCCCATGCGCCGCAAGGATGATGGGGCACGGTCGAATCCGGTTACCCCGAGCGCCCGCATGCGGCTCGGTCCACGACGCGTCCCACGTATTCGCTCACGGTCTCCCACACCTGGTCGAAATCTCGTTCCGCGCCCGGGGGAAGCAAGCCAACCAAATCCCGTTGCCAATGAGCTCGGAACTCGTGCTGCCGTCCAAGCAACCGCGCGAGGCCATTATCAGGCACCGCTCGGGCATCGGTCTTTGTTGGCAATGCCGCGATCACACCCGCTTCATCGACAGAGTCCAGCAGGGAGAAGATGTCGTAGAGATCCCGCGATACGGCATAGATCCGCTGGCCGAGGACAGCTCTGATCTTCTCGCACATGACCTCCTCCAGTGCGTAGCACGGCACCCTGACGTCTTCGACTGCGGCCGCGTCCGAGAAGGGATGGAAGAGGACCCTTTGCCGGGGGGAGAAGGCCAGAACCTCGTTCCAGGTGACGTCCAGTCGAAGCCCTCGCGGGGACCCCCGGAGCGTATGAGGACCTCGCCAGTAGACAGTGAACCGGATGCTCTCCCGGCCGTACTCGTCATCAATGACTCGGAGCCTCGGCTCCTGGACTCGGAAATCGATTCCCGAGTCGATCCGGGTTTCGGCAAACGCTTCGGTAAGAGCGGTTGCCAGTTTCTCCACGTTGAATCGTTGAGTCGCCGTGAAGTCGAGGTCTTCCGAGAATCGGTATGCCGGGAAGTAGCACTTTCGTATGCATGTCCCACCCTTGAAGACAAGGCGTCGGGCCAGGTATTGGTGACTGGCGATTCCACGAAGGGCCCAGCCGAGCGCATAGTCCAGCTCGACGATTCGAGGCTCGACGCGCTCCGACCCAGCCAGTCGGCGGACCTCGGCGTCCGTGATCATACAGTGCTCTGCAGACCCGCCTCGGGGAGGTTCACGGCTATGCGCCAGCGAGTGACTATTCTGTGTGGCTTTCTCGGCGATGAAGGGTCCAGCTTCCCGATGCCTGCGGTCAGAAGCTCGAGCCACCGCAGAAGCGTACATGGTTCGGGTGGATGAGCGAGCCCCAGATGTTCTGCGAGAAAACCCAGGCGCTTCACGACGGCTCCAGACCCGAACCGAAGCAGGTAGTCGGTGACACGATCCCAGTCCAGGTCACCGTCCGATGCCACCAAGGCTCCGGCCACCTCCGCCACACCACCGCTGAGGTCGGGTCTGTCCAGACAATCCACAATTGTCTTCTCCCGGTCCGTAACCAGAACCGGCCCGCCACGCGAGTAGTATCGGTGGCCTCCGAAGAACTTTTGGGACTTCACGCGAACGATTCGAAACCGCATTCCCAGAATCGTTGGCGTGCGATTCTCCTTGCGAGACGAGGTTTGAACGTAGGTGACGCGCGGGACTTGCTCGGTCAGGTTCCAGTAGGCGAGTGCCGACCAGTTGGAGACCATGCTGGGACTGACCAGTGCCCCTGCGAGGACATAGGGGCTTTCCGTCCAAATGCGGTCGGGTCCAGCCTCCAGCGGAACGATCAGGTACCTTCCCTTGGCGATCCGCTCCAGCCAGCCCTTGCGGACAAGGCGCTCCAGAGCATCTCTCGTTGCCCTGCTGCGGCCGCCGCGAATGGCGTAAGCGTCCCGGGTGGCGAACACCGACCGTCCCTCGGCCGCCAGCGTCGTCAGGAGATTGGATTCGGCGTGGCTTAGGCTTATCATAGTATCATACGTGTTTACCGACAGGAAAGACGGTAATAACGTATCAAACTATCATCACCAAGGAAATAGGCAACCAACCCCGTCAGTTCGCGGCCACCGAGCCCACCGTCCGGAATCCGGGGTCGTCCAGCGCGCTGAACACGAGCTGTGAGCGGTCGAGGATGACGCCGCGCTGAATCACGGCCAGGATGTCGCGGGTCGCTCCGATGGTCTCGGCCGGATTGCCCCGCACCACCAGCAGGTCCGCGGCCATCCCGGGTGCGATCGCGCCCCACTCGTTGCTCGCGTCCATGAGCCGCGCGGCGTGGTGGGTGGCGGCGGAAATCGCCTGAAGCGGCGTGAGGCCGGCCTCGACAAGCAGTTCCAGCTCGCGGTGGATGCCTTCGCCCTGGAAGACGCCGGGGTAGGGTGCGTCGGTGCCCGCGACGAGCAGCACACCGGCGTCGCTCAGCCGCTTCACATTGGTCATGGCGGTCATGAGGCGTTCCTCGATGGAGGCCACAAACCCGACCTCCGCGTCCGACAGGGTTCGAGTGGCGTGCTCACGCAGCGCGTCCAGAAACCGGGGGGGAGTGGTGGCGGCGATGAGCGGGTGGTCGAGAAACGCCAGGTCGCGCAACCGTCGCCGCGCGAACGACTCCAGCACGGCCAGCGTCGTGATCGTGGCCGTGCCGTGCTCAACCATGGCAGCGATTTCGTCGTCGCTGAGCGGGCCGGAGGGCGCGTGTGCACGTGCCAGGACACCGGCCTCGACCGCGGCCGCGTAGTCGCCGCGCGAGCCGAGGTCCACGATCACCGGCAGGCCGAATTCGGCACCCGCCTGCACCAGCGAGTCGACCATCTCTGCGTCGAGGCCCGCGTATCCCTTGAGCGCGTCCACCCCGGCCGCGGCCAGCTGAGAGGCGTGCCTCCACATGGCCGAAGCCTCGAAGGTGAAGTAGGTGATGGGCGGACATTGACCGCGATACTGGTTATGTGCTGGGATCACTTCATCTTACGGGATTTCGCGGTCCGGTTCCCGCTGTTCGGTTCCCGCTAAGTGGGATTCTAGCCGTGCGCCCCGCGGCGGGCTTCCAGAGCCTTCCGAAGCTGTCCCTCATCGGGCTGCTGATAGCAGGCGAGCACCGTCTTGGCGTTTCTCCAGCCGCCAAGCTCACAGAGCACCTTCAGCGGCTGGTCCATGAGGTCGCTGGCGAACTTGCGCCTCAGCGAGTGCCAACCCCTCCGGTCCTTCCGTTCCATCCCCGCGAGTCGCTCGGCCCGGTACCACCAGACGCTCGGCTGCGACGGGCTCACACTCTTCATGGGTTGGTTTGCCGAGGGCAGCACCGGCGCATCCTTGATCCGGGGGCTCCTCCTCCACGCCTGCCTGAGAACGGCCAGCGCCGGGGCGGACAACGGAGTCCGGTGCTCGTATCCCGTCTTCTCGTGCTCGCTGCACCACCGGATGGTTTTGCCGTCGATGTCCACATCGGACCACCTAAGGTTCCGGATGGCACCGATTCTGTGCCCGGTCTCGTGCGCGAGCACGAGCGCGACGTGGAACCGCCATCCCACCTGCCGGGAGACCCCGAGCAGCGCCCGGTATTCTTCGTTCGTGACGACAACGCGAACCGGGTTCTTCTCGACGGGCTTCCTGAGACCCTTGAGCGGGTTCCTGTCGAGGAGCAGGCGGCCGTGCTCGTCTCTCGACCTCGCGGCCCAGTTGAGCACCGCCATCAGCAACGTGAGGTCCCCTCCGACGGTCTGGTCGGACACGGGCCTTCCGCTCGGTCCGATCCTGCCCGCGCGCCGCTCCTGGATGAACCGGTCCCAGTCGCGCTGCGACAGTGTCTCCGGCCTTCGGTCCCTGCCGAAGAACTTCAGGAACATCGCCGCGGCCGCCCGGTCGTGCATGCGGGACGTGATGCCCTTGGTGGGCGTCACCTCCTCACCGTAGATGTCAAACAGCGTGCCCAGCGTGAGCGGCTCGGGCTCGGCCTCCGCCTTGCCTCTGGGCTCAGGGACCGCGAGGCCTGCGGCGGCCTCGTCGGCCTGCCGCTTCGCGCGAACCCAATCGCGGTGCTTCAGCGATCTGGTGAGTCTGCGCCCGTTCTCCCGCCACTCAATCTGGTAGAGGCCGGTCTTGGGATCGGCGA
>VYAQ01000295.1 GCA_009844885.1 Gemmatimonadota bacterium | reverse complement strand
AGGCGATAGGGAGTGACGGCGCGAGAGAACATCGAGCAAGCCATCGCGTTCTGGCTCGATACCGCGAGGGAGCATGGCGATCCTGCTCCGGAGCCCCAAGGGGTGACTGCGCCAACAGGCTGACGGCAGCCGTCCGAGATCAGGAAGCGCCGACGTTACGTCCCGCCGGTGCGCTGACATCCACCACGACGACCGAAATCGTGCGACGATGCTCTGGAGGAACGAGACCCTGCAGCATCTCTCGTAGTTCCTCGGGCGATTCGGGACGGGTTCCTTTGGGAGGCGATCTTTTCAAGCGGTCGGCACCGAACCAGAAGACCAGGTAGACCCCGTAGCCGCCCGATCTCGGGTCTCGCAGGTATTTGGCAACCAGCTGCTCATCAATGGCGCGCCAGAGGTCCTTGCTGTCCGTCTTCTTGACTTCCACAACAACCGCGTGGACACCGTGGCTTGTGATGAGCACAAGGATGTCCGACCGGGTATCCTCCGCATGGTGTCCTTCCGGTGACGCGTCCACGTCAATTTCATAGGCTTCCAACACGAGCTGGAGATCCGAAAGGAGATGTTTCCGGCAGAGAGTCTCGGACTTGGGATCGAGGACTTTTCTGCCTTTTCCGTCGCTCTTGTCGGTATGCCAGTATTGCATCCAATCGTCGGTGTTGCCGTTTCGGATCCCGTCTGCGAGCCACCGCAGCCTGTCCGTGACGATCGCGGCGAGATCGGCGGCGCTGGCTGGTGGACCGCCCTTCAGTGCATTCCGGATCTCTATCAGGGTGGGTGCCCTGTAGTTCGCGACACGATGCTTTTTCGCCTGGCTGTCCAGTGCGCGAAGGAGCATCCCGCGCCACTGCGCCAGTGTCGGGTCGTCGGCCAGATCCGCGAGCGCCGAAATGGCTTCGGTGTCCACGCGGCTCGCCAGGGTGTTCACCCAGCCGGTCATGAGCGGATACAGCCTTGGACTGGCACCAAAACTCTCTTCGGCCATGAATTGACCGGACGAACCGAATGGGTCATCCAGGGGCGAATACAGCTTGCCTCCCACTGCCTTGATCAGGGCCGCCAAATGAGCGGTTGGCCAGTCCTGACCCGGCAGTGGCACCCGGTCGGGAACCAGGAAGTCGATCAGATGGAGCAATCTCTGTTCTTCACCGCTTGACACGTAGTCAACCAGCTTCGGCACGCACTCGCCAGGAGCGACCAGGGCGCCCGCCGCCAGCCACTGCACCCGCTGGGCAGAATCCATCACGCGCCGGGCCAGTCTCTTCCGTACCAGTTCGCGGAGTTCAGCCGGCTGCATGTACTTGAGGGCGGCCAACAAGACCTGGCGCAGCGCCGCCAGTTGTTCTTCGCCGGCACAGTTGCTGGGGAAGGGTGTGAACATTTCCGGCACGGCCAAACGCGCCACTTCCGCATACTCCTCGGAAGCCACCAGGTCGTACAGGTGTTGATCCGGTGGATCCCTGGTGCGCACGCGGGCTCGGTGCACCGCCACGAAGGCTGCCGCAACCGCCTTCGGGCTGGCCCGGAGTGCCTGCCGGTACCAACCCGGCCGGCAGTCCTCTTCGTGACTGAAGATCCCCGGTATCGGATGACGTGTCGTGGGAAGCCTGGAGAGGAGATAGAAGCCCAGGGCTCGACGCAGCCCTTCTTCGCCGAGGCGTTCCAGCGGATCCGTGCCCTCCCGTTCGTCCTCGGTGAGACCGGCAAGGAAGGGAAGGGCGAAATACGACATCTTGCCTTCTTCACGAAGCCGGACGATGTCGTCCAGGGTTGGAAGGTCTCTTCTGTCCAGGAGGCGCCGGAAGCCGCGGATTACGGCTTCCAGGAGTTCCTGATTGGAGTCAAGCCGGAACGACAGACCCCCGCGCGCCTGATCGGGACCACCCGCCTCGAGGCCGTTCACGTAGACGCGCCCGAGGTCGTGGAGCATGGCCGGTGGCCCGTCGCCGGCCTCGATGGATTCCAGTTGCGCGAGAACAGGCTCGACATGCGCCTGCCGTCGTTCCCGCACTCTGGCGTGGTGGGCCGCGCGCCGTTGCGCGATCTCCCTGGCGTCCTCGGCGTCGGCCGCGACACGCCGTTCGTGCCACTCCAGCAACAGCGGTGTCCCCCGCACAGCGCTCAGAACCTCGTCGTCCCCCAGCGGCGATCCCCAGTCGGCCCGCTCCACCACCGCCCAAGTTGCCAATTCGATGGATGCCCCCGGATTCGACGCCGCCAGCTCAACCGCCATCTCCAGACACCACCCCCTGAAACCGGGCGGCGCTTCGTCACCCAGGAACTTCATGCCGATCCGGTGATCGAGGGCGGCATCCCGCGGCACCGCCGCGTGGCGGCTCAGCCCCTCCAGGATCAGCGCGCGCTGGATATCGGGATGATCACGGAGCCACCGGTAGATCCGTTTCTGTTCACGACCGTGGCGCGACCTCAGGACGACCGTGTCGCAGTGGGCTGGAACCAGGCCGGCCCACTCGTAGTCGGCTTCGACGAGTTCGAACCACTCGTACAGTTCGGCGACACCGAGTTCGTCGCCGAACAGTTCCAGCCCCCGGGCCAGGAGCCGCAGCACGACGGACTCGACTTCATTCTGCGCGAGAAGGAAGATCAATTCCCCGGCCCTCGCAGTAAGCGTATCGAGGAGCGTTCTCACGTCCTCCGGTGCCGACTCGTCCACAAGGTGCACCGTCCAGAACATCCGGGCCTTGCCCTTCGGCATAGGGCTCGGAGCCCCGGGCCTCCGGGAAGCGGTGCCCCAAATGCGCTCGGCGTGGTCCCAGATGTGCGCAGCGGGAAAATGACGAGGATACAGAAAAGCCAGCAGCTCACCGCGCAGTTGACCCCCCTCATCCTCCTCAACCCTGCCGCTGTCCAGATCCTGTAGCAGCCCGAGCAGTATCGAAGCGTCCTCGGCCCCTTCGCCGACCACATGGACAAGTGCGACCAAGGCCCGGTGTCTGGTCGTCGAGCGCCAGCCGGAGTCTCGTACAACCGTGGGCAGGACCTCCCGGGCGTGTGCCGCCCGCTGCCAAGTCCGGGTTCCACAAGCGCCGGAACCGCCCGGCGGTCTCACCGCCATGCCCCTGAGAAGCAGCTCCGCCAACTCCTGCCGGGCGGGCGAGCGATCCGCATCCTGGAGCATTTCCCATAGGATCTCCTGGGCCGGACCGGCCATCAGGGCACCAAGAGCCGCCGGCAAGGCCCAGTCCCATCGATGGTTCAGGCTGTTCTCGAGGCCCCCCAAAAGCAGTTCGGTCTCCCGGCGGCCGAAACGTCCGGCATCCCCGTGGAACGCTACGCCGACCGGGTCATCCTCGATCAGCCGGCCCCGGACATCCCGATTCACGGCGGCCAACCACACAGACATACCCCTGAGGTCGGGCATCACGATGCCGTCGATACCCGTCATCAACGCCAGGACCCTCGAGGCAGCCAGCTGCTCTTCCGTAATCGCATGGTCCAGGAACCTGGCGGCGAGGAACTCCGCAATGCGGCGGTGACGCGGCCATCTGCCGGTCTCCACACTCCCCTCGAACAGCTTGCTGTCCAGGGCGAACTTGAGGAGGTCCTGCCGCGAACCAGCTTCGCTCACCGGTGGAAAATCGTCACTCCCCGCGCCACGCCGTGACCAGCCCGACTTGCCGGACAGCAAGACGATGGCACACAGCCGGCCAGCCGCCAGCATCAGTTCCTCGGTCGGGAAGGGTGCGCCATCCCAGGCATCCTGATGTTCGCGATTCGGTTCCTCGGCCAACCTGGAGCACGCCTGCTCGAATGTTGCGAGCTGGCCACCCGGCCCGGAAGCGGACCCCTCTGTCTCTGCCAGCATCTCCAGGAAGAGTGGATTCTGCAGGAAGACCTCCAACCCGGCGTCAATGGCGCCCTCCAGCAAGCCATCGGGATCCTCCACGTCCATGGACGCCAGGATTTCCCGGGCGTCCGATCCGCTCAGCGGATCAAGCCTGAGCAGGTGAAGGTCTTCGCCGCCCGTCACCTGCGAGAGTTCCTCAAAGTCGGTCTCCAGCCACGAATCTTCCCGGCACGAAAGCCTGAAGCGGGGCTGGCCAAGCCGCTGAATCCGGCGGATGAACGTGTCAAGCGGCTCCCGGAGGTCGCCTCTCGCCGCACGTTGCTCGTCGAGTCCATCGACGAACAATACCCGATCCTTCCACTCCGGATGACTGTCGAGGTCCCAGCGAAGAAAGTGACGGGCCCGGACACGCAGGGCCCTCTCGTCGCGTCTCTCCTCCTCCTCGAACGCAGTCGTCTTCCCGGCCCCCCCCTCGCCCAGGAGGACGTAGGCCCGGACAGAGCGCAGGTCCGCCAGCTTCTCGCCCAGGGAGCGCCATTTGCCGTCCCGCCACCGCGAAACGGTTCGTTCAACCGGCACGGTACGCCTCTTCAACCCAGAACTCCGCGGGTTCGGACAGAAACTCGTTCAACGGAACACCTCCCGTTCCCACAACGAGCTTCCTCGCGTCCGGGAAGCGGGCTGCGAACGCGTCGAGGCCCGCGACGCGACCCCGCCGGCGACCGCTCTTCACCTCGATCGCGACCAGCTGCCGACCCGAGGCGAGCACGAAATCGACCTCTCGGGCCCCGTCGCGCCAGTAGCGGAGCCTGATGATCCTGTCGAGGGGCAGGGTATTGTGCAGATGCGCGCCGACCGCGCTCTCGCTGAGTCGTCCCCAGAAGGCGCCGTCCCTCCGGGCGTGCTCGAAGGAATTGGGGTGCAAGGCCGTCATGATCGCCGTGTTCAACACGTTGAGCTTCGGGGTCGACCGCTTCGACAGGTATGGCTTGGCACTGTGCTTCTCCAGTCCGGCGACCAGCCCTGCATCGGCCAGCAGGTCCAGATAGCGGGCCAGCGTCGTGGTGTTGCCGGCGTCGTCAAGCTGTCCCTGCAACTTCCGGTAGGAGATGATCTGCCCAGAGTATTCCGGAGCCAGGTCCATGAGCGCGCGCATCAGAGACGGCTTTCCGACACGTGTCAGGGAGAGAATGTCGCGGTCGACAACCGGGGCAATGATGGCGTGCCTGATGTGCCCTCTCCACCGCGGGGCATCGCCGATGTGGATCGCTGCACCAGGATAGCCGCCAAAGAAGACGTACTCCTCCAGCGTCACCCGGAATGCGCGCTGCATCTCGCCCAGCGACCAGTGAGTGACCGGGAAGGCATCGAAACGGCCTGCCAGGCTCTCATGCACACCGGTCAGCATCGCCCAGGGTGCGGACCCGAGGATCACGACGCGCAGCGGACAGGCGGTGCGGCGGTCCCTGTCCCACAGGCCCTTCACAACTACCGACCAATCCCGAATGCGCTGGATCTCGTCAAGCACCATTACAAGCCCCCGGCCGGATCGTTCCGCGGCGGCCCGGGCTCGTTCCCAGGTCGAAACCAGCCATTCCGGTCCGGGGGGATGTCCGGGGACGAGTGTCTCGACTCCTTCCAGATCGGCATTGAACGGCGGGCTGTCCGGGGTCGGGTCGTCAATGGCGACGTACCACGACGGAAGGCCTCCCTTCTCCAGCTCTTCCAGTGCCTGGAGAACCATGGTCGTCTTCCCGGCTTGCCGGGGACCGGTGACAGCTGTGAGGCGCATGTGACCGTCTTCCGAGAGCAGCTCGACGAGACGGCGGACATGCGGGCGGCGGAATGACGGCAGGTGGTTCATGTGGGTAAAGATATGTGATTGAGCAAAAATGCTCAATGATCTACCCGATCTCGTAATCCAGTTCCAGCGTGTGCCTGCCATCCCGATCCACGTGGATCTCCATGGTGCCCGACAGGCCCGCCAACTCGCCCGTCCCGGATCCCGGCACCACATGACCGCCGGTGCGCGGCGGGACCCCGGCTCCGGCGATTCCCCAGTGGTGGAGCACGAACGTGCCCTCGCGGCCGCCGAGCGTGCCCGAGACCTGTTCCGACGCGATATACCCCGCGTTCTCCAGAGGACCATCGGCACTGGCACGGCACATCAGCAGCCGCGCGCGGCCCTCGCCGTCCAGGTCGCCGCGGTATCGCTTGACGACGTGTGCTTCGGAGAGGAGGGGACCTTCGCCTTCCTCACCGTAGGGCATCGCGTCCCAGCCAGTGACTTCGAAATCGGAGACGATCTTCATGGGCGGGGCTGCGGCCGACTCCTCAATTGATCATCCTGGTTCCAATGCCTTCCAGACATGCCCCCCACCGATCGGTCGGCCAATCATTGCTCTGTATCGCAATGTTCCGGTCGATGTAGAACAGGTAGACATCCCTCACCCGTCCGGACCCGGAAATCCTGCCGCATTCAGCCATCGCCCCGATCGGGACAGCCGTCTCACCGGTGTATTCGCTCCACCGGGATGAGTTCTGCAGCATGTCCGATACCAGGAGGAAGGAATCAATGTCCTCATTTCGCTCCACGAGCGAGGCCATCGTTTCGACAATCGGTGATACGTCCGCTTCTTTCCGGTCCCGCAGTTCGTCGAGTATCCGCCGGAGCCTGTTCAGGAAGGTCGCGAATTCGATTTCGACGACTCGGGGATTCTCGTAGAGGACATCGGCCATCTCCCCCTGCTTGGGTATGCACCACGAGCGACCGGATTGACTGGGAGCCTCGTGTTCCGACTCGGGAAGTCCGTAGATCGACAGCTTCTGCAGGAACGGTGCCCGCAGCGTGTCCCTGGTCCATTCCTCGATTCTCTCGAACGCCCTGGCGCCGTCCTCCTCCGATATCCTGTTGGATGTGTCGACGAGTATGACCGTGTGGCCCGGTATCTCAATCCCTTCGCGAACCTGCGCCCTCGTGCCCGTCGGACAATACCCGTTGGCCTCGCGCACTCGAAGCTGGTCGGCATAGTTCAGCCGATACCCGACGAAGCCCACCAGCCCTACGGCCCCCAGAATGAGCAGGATGTAGAACACCACCATCAAGGGGTTGGGGGTCTTGTCTCGGGTCGTCATCCTGTGCCGTGCGTTCCTTTCCCCGTGGCCGGACCGAGGATGACGCTTTCGTAACGCTTCCACAAATCGGCAACCTGATCGCACTCGGCGTCGACGCTCTCGAAGAACGTCTCCTGCCCCGAATCCCGCCAGGCGGCCACAATATCGTCTGCTTCGTCCAGGATGTGCCAATCCGCCGGGGTCGCCGGAAAGGACCAATCGACATTGACGCTTTTCCGGTGCCGATCCACCATCTCCCGGTCAATCTTGTCGGCGTTGTGCTTGTTGTGCGCTACCATGAAATCGGATTCCACGAAATCCAGATAGGACCCCTGTTCCCAGCTTTCCTTGACATCCTCCAGGACGTTCCTTGCAAGTCGCCGCTTTCTGTCAAGCTCCTCGATCCACCCTGCAACATCGGCCCTCAAGCCCTGTGTCAGCTTCCTGCGGTAGCGCTCGGACAAAGTCGTATAGCGTTCCTTTATCTCTTTCCATTCAAGGGCCAGGGACTCCTCCGCGTCCCTTCGCTTCACTCCCGCTTTGACAAAGGTAAACCCCTTATAGAATCCTACGGCACACAGCGCCAGCCCCAATACCAGAAAGAGCAGGGACTCGAGCTCCCACGTCACCGGATTGAACGAGATGCCCGCAACGAGTTCACGCGCCGATGCCAAGCTGACCTCGGCCGCCTCCAGAGTTTGCTGTTCTCTTTCCTCGATAAGTCTCGCGAAAGCCTCCCGGTGACGTCCTACGATAAGATTCAGCGCAGTGGCGGCCACGACCAGCAAACCGCAGCCTGACAGGAAAGGCACCCGTGAGTTCGAGTGGCGCCGCACCGCAGACAACGCCAGTCCGCCTCCTGCGCCGAGCGCGCCGACATTGATGGCGGACACGAGTACTGCCGTGATGAAAGCGCCAACCAGCCCGGTCGACAGGGCGCGGGACAGCAGGGTTACGTTCGCGACGGCCTCGAGAACGATGCAGACCGCGAGTATCGCAATGAGCTTCAGCCAATCGTACGCCGTTGGGGTATCCGTATCGCTCGGCAGAGGCAAGGTCTCTCGGGCATTCCGGTGCCGCAGGCTGCGGCGCTGAAGGTCCTTGAGTTCGCCTTCGGCATCGTGCGTTACCTGCCGGGGTCCTTTTGAACGCTTGAAATCCCAGCCATTCAGCGGCTGGCCGATTTCCCGGGCGACGGAGCCGAGGGTGCGGTTGACCAGATCCCGATAGGCCAGTCCGAGAGAGGTGAGAAGCTTGTGGTGGGCCGGCTTCCAGTCTCCATGGGCGTCAATGGCGATCGCGGCCGGGTCGATGCCCAGCGATTTCGGGTCGGTCGGCCGGGAGTCGGAGGCCGGATACGATCGGCCGGATTCAGTCAACCCGTTCGATGGCTCCGGACCACTACCTGGGCTCTCGTTTTCAGTCATCAGACATCCTGTATTCCGGGCTGCGGTGGCAGGGTGGGTCCGAAGTGTATGGGGGAGCGAAGGCGATCGTCAACCAAGCAGATTGGGGGGCAAGGGGCTCATCGTGTGTGCCCTACGCGCGTTTTCGCAAGGGAGTTCCGTCAAGAACCATGAAGAACCCGAATCCAGCTTGATATTCGGTATTTATTCGGTTATCGTTCAGGGGCCATGTCCTCGAAACGAAGCTCACGACACCCGGCCAACGGCCCCAAGCCCGTCCCACGCTACGCCGAACTGCAGGTCACCAGCAACTTCTCCTTCCTGCGGGGCGCCTCCCACCCGGCGGAGATGGTCGAGCGGGCCGGCGAACTCGGCTACCAGGCGCTGGCCCTGACCGACCGCAACACGCTGGCCGGGGTCGTGCGCGCGTACGAGGCCGCCCGGCGCACCGGCCTGCACTTCATTCCCGGCGCGCGCCTCGATCTCGCCGACGGCCCCAGCCTCCTCTGCCTCCCCACCACCCGGCACGGTTACGGCGCGCTCTCCCGCCTCATCACCACTGGACGCCGGCGCGCGCCCAAGGGCGAATGCATGCTCACCCGGGACGATGTCGCCGCGGCCGCCGACCCCGATGGCCACCTCTTCATCGTTCTTCCACCCGTCACGTTCGGCACCCCCAGCACCCC
>VYAQ01000289.1 GCA_009844885.1 Gemmatimonadota bacterium | reverse complement strand
CTCGGGTTGGGCAGTGCTCGCCGCAGGCGCCTTGGTCGCATCGCTCCTCGCGGTCGGGGCGAGCCCCGCCGCGGCCGACACTGACGTAGCCGATAACACCGCCGATACGTCGGCGTGCGTGGGCGACGCTCTCGGCGACCAGATGTTCACCGATGTGTCCGACATGCACACCTTCAAGGACGCCATCAACTGCATCGCCTACTACGGGATCACCAACGGCACCGGCGACGGCTCTACGTACTCGCCGAACCAGGATGTGACCCGGGCCGAGATGGCGGTATTCATCGCCCGCGCTGCCGAGGCAGCCGGTTTTGATCTCGGCGACGCCATGAGCGCCGGGTTCACCGACATCGGTGACACTTGGGCCGAAGCCCAGGACGCCATCAACCGGCTCGCTTCCAAGGGCATGATCTCCTCGGGCGGCGCCTACAGGCCCGACGACGCGATCACCCGAGGCGAAATGGCCACGTTCCTGATCGGCCTGCTGGCAAAGACCGCGCCGAACGTGACGGTCACCTCCACGGGTGCGATCCTGTTGGGCACCGGTGGCACAGCCGCTGAGGCTGACGACTACTTCGCTGATGCGCGTGCTTCAGTGCCTGCCGGCAACGACGCCGAGATCTCGGCGATCTATGAGCTGGGCGTGACCAAGGGCGCCAGCGCGGCTGCGGTGCAAGACGACACCAAGACGCCGCTCGATACCAACTATGAGCCCTTCGGCACCGTCAACCGGGGCGAGATGGCTGCGTTCATCACCAGGGCTCTGGGGCATACCACTGTGCGCCCCACCGGTATCTCGGCGCAGGTCGACGGCAGCGATGTGGTCGTTTCCGCCCGCGATGGTGATTTCCAGCCGACCGCCGGTGTCGTGGTGGACGTGTTCTACACCGACACCAGCGGAGTCGATCTGGCCTTCAGAGCCAACGGCTCCTGCAACGAGGTCTCCTCGTTTACCGGGTTTGGCATGCACGTCTGCGAGATCGAGAGCTCAGATCTGGTCACCGGAGGCGACGGCGACGCGACAGTGGCACTCCCCACCGGCCACCCGGCCGTTGGCGGCACCACGGTGTGGGCCTGGACCGGAGACACCGGCGACGCGGTGAACTCCAGCACGGATCTGTTCCAGCTCGACATTCCCGAGGACGCCGCCCCGAAGGCGGCTGCTCGGGTGAGGGTCAGCACTGACTTCGGTGCCTCGAAGGTGCATCTGGGTTCGTCTGTGCTCTACACCGTGCAGCTTGAGGACAGTGACGGCAAGGCGACGACCGTGGGCACCGACAGCAAGAGCCCGGCCCAGTTCCTGGTCACTATGTCGACTTATGCGATCGTGGGTACAGCCAGAAATCCGCAGGGTGCGTCGACGGTGGTGACGCTGCCGCTCACCACCGACGCGGACGGCAAGGCGACCTTCCCGGTCTCCGGGCTCCCCGACCCGGCACCGGGCACGAAGGCCGACAAGTACGAGGTTGACATCCATATCCAGCCACGACAGAACGGCAACGCTCCGGCTGCTGGAACTTCGGGGTCGGAGACCTACTACATCGGTGCCGCGGGTACAGCTACAGCTCCAGGCGCTACCGGGCTCGTGCCGGTGAATGCCTCAACAGCCCCTGCCGACCGTGGCGGCCTAGTGTTCAGCACCGGGCCCCGTGTCAGCGCAGCTGCTGACATAACGATTACCATTGAGCCTGCCGCCGAGTATGCCGCTGCGGACGCTCGCGGGGCGAGCAACCGGGTCACGGTGTCGGTCACCGACCTGTACGGCGACCCGATCACCGGCGTCAAGGTCACTCTGACCAGCAACGCGGCTGACAGCAGCCTCCCAACGACCGGCACAGACACTCCGAGGGAGTTCACCGTGGGTCGCGGCGGCTCCTACACGTACGGCTATGCGTATTCGAGTGCCAGCGCGGCAGCGGAGGTGCTCACCGCCGACATCGCAGACTGGGACCACGACGGCGACGGCGCCGCCGCTGACGACACTACGGCTACGCCGCCCGAGACGGCGCCGTTGAATCCGGATGCGGTGACGAAGACGGTTGAGTGGGCTCAAGACTTCAATGCGACCGGCGCTGCTCTGACTGGAGCCGTCCTCAAGTTGGACACGGAGACCAACACGATCTTCACCGGCTCCACCGGCACTGTGCTCGTGGTCAGTTACGACTCGAACGACAGGTTCAACGTCGACGGTTCCGCTTCTACCTACGCCGGGTTCGAGAGGGCCTTGAGTGTGGGGGATACCCTCACCTGGGTATTCGATACAAGCAGAACAGGAAGCAGAAGGGTCAACACCTTCTCGTTGACCTAGTAGCCAGTTCAGCTCCAAAGCTGTAACCAACCCAAACCCGAGGGAGGCCCCGGCCAAGTGCCGGGGCCTCCCCGCGTCACTCTGGGCGTTGGAGGCGCGTTATCCACAACCGCTGGGCTTGTGTCGAGGCCTAAGGAGGAAAGGTTGCGATGATCCATCTAGCGAAGAACCGCTGGTCGAGTTGGGCAGTCCTCGCTGTCAGCACTCTGGTCGCCTCGGTCCTGGTCACGAGAGCCGATCCGGCTGTGGCCGTGACCGACAGGGCCGACTACACCACTCGACTGTCGGCCTGCGTAGGCGATGCCGCCGCAGATGACATGTTCGTCGACGTGTCGCAGGGTCATGCTTTCCGCGATGCGATCAACTGTGTCGCCTACTACGGCATCACGCAGGGCACCGGTGACGGCACCACGTACTCCCCGAGCCAGGACGTGACCCGGGCCCAGATGGCGGTGTTCATTGCCCGGGCCGCTAAGGCTGCCGGCGTCGATCTAGGCGGCACTGGTAACGCCCGATTCAGCGACATTGATGACACCTGGCAGGAGGCACAGGACGCGATCAACCAGTTGGCTACGGCGGGTGTGATCCCCTCGGGCGGCGCCTTCAGGCCCGACGACGCCATCACCCGGGCCGAGATGGCGGCGTTCCTGGTCGGTCTGCTGGTGGAGGCTGCACCGAACGTGAGGAGGGACTCCGCCGGGCTGATCCTTCTGGGCGATGTCGGCTCCACCTCGGTGGCCGACGACCGGTTCCCCGACACGGACGATCCTGAGATAGCTGCCATCTACGAGCTAGGCGTGACCAGGGGCGCAAGCGCGGCTGAGGTGCAGGACCGCACCAAGCCTCCGCTGGACTTCAACTACGAGCCCGACGGTACCGTCGATCGCGGCCAGATGGCTGCGTTCATCACCCGGGCCTTGGCCCACACCTCTGTGCGCCCCGCGGGTGTCTCCGCGCAGTTCGACGGCGCCGACGTGGTCGTCTCGGTGCGCGACGAGGACTTCCGGCCGGTATCCGGCGCCGCTGTCGATGTCTTCTGGGCGACTATGGACCGAGCGGACAGTGTCCTGTCCGCCGACGGGACTTGCAGCCTCATGGAGGTCACCCGGGCCGATCTCTCCTTATTGCCGTGCGAGATTGACGGCACCGATCCGGTCACCGGAGACGACGGCGACGCGGCGGTGGAGGTCATCGGCCTGCGTCGCGTCCCGGCGGGCGGTGCCGCGGTGTGGGCCTGGACCGGCTCAGACGGCGACACCGTCGCAGCCAGCACCGAGCTGTACCGCCTCGATGTGGCCGAGGGCGCCGACGTCGGGTTCGCGTCCGAGACGCTGATCACCACATCGGTCAACGCCCGCAAGGTCCGCATCGGCGGCTCGGTCCTCTACACGATGCAACTGCGCGACATCGTCGGCCCCGTCTCCACTGGCGTCAACGGCACGGATCCGGCGCGGTGGAACCTGTCGGTGCAGAAGCCCGACGAAACAGAACCCGAGGTGCAGACGCTGGTGTCTGACAGGACCGGAGCGGTCGCCTTCTCGATCGGTCTCGCCGTGCGACCCGCCAGCGTCGCCACCGGCGATGTCACAGTCACGTACACGCTGACCCCGACCGACAACGCGCCATCCGCCATCGTCTTCGCCGAAGGCACGGGGGCGGTCACCGGCAGGGTGATCTTCAGCGATGGAGACAGCAGCATCGCTCCGGGCAACGCCACGGTCGTCGTCGAGACCCGCAGTTACGTGCATGTGCTGGGTGGCTTCGCATCCAACAGCGCGACCGTCACTGTGCTCGACCAGTACGGCAACCCCTTCCCGGGCGCCAAGGTCAGCCTCGCAAGCACGGGCTTGACGGGCGTCACACTCGACACCGGGGAGTTCACGGCGGACGGCCGCGGCTCTTACCGGTTCGCCTACCAGTATCGCGGGTCAGCCGGCGGGACCGAGACCCTGACCCCTTCCTACGGTGAGACCAGCGCCGGCACCGCGGGGACGGCCGCCACGGTGTACTGGGCCGCCGACGCCGGACCGAGCTACGCCGCTGGTGGGGCGGTGTACGCCGGCGATGTCCGCCGGAGGCATATCGTGGCCCACGACGGCGACGGACCGGTGCTGTTGGTCTACGACGACAACGACCGGTTCAACCTACGGGGCTCGCCCACCACCGTCGCCGTGTTCGAGTCCGTGCTCGCCGACGCGTTCAGACGCGGCGGCTCGACGGGCCTGAGCCTGGCCTGGAGCAACTACCGCCCCGGCAGCGACCGCCGCGTTACCGAGTACTCCCTCAGCTGAACACGCTCACCCGCGCATTCGGTCTTCGACCGCGCCGACCCCGCGCCGGGATATCCCTACGGATCGGGACTGTGCCCGCGGCGGCGCGCGCCGGTCGGGGTGGGATGCGGCAGACCTTGCTCGTCGAGCAACTCGAGGAACTCGCCAACGACAGCCCGTATGCCGTCGAGGGCAGCTTGGCGATCCGGGGCCATCCAGTTCATTGCTTCGTCGAAACCGTCACAGAGCCCTACCCATTCCTGGTCGGCCTCCGACCAGACGGCGCTGTAGGTGAATTGGTCAGCAGTGGCCATCGCGGATCCTCTCGATGTGTCTTAGGGCTTGCCGTACCTGGTACCCCTTGGCCCGCTTGCCGGCGGGTTGGACGGCCAAGACTCCCCGGCGCCGCCACGACGACAGCCTGAAGATGATGTGACCTCCGCTCTGGCGCACGGGCTCACCGAAGTAGATCTCGCAAAGGCGCAGAAGCCCCTCCACCTGACATTGTCGGGATTACGGCTGATCTTCTCATAGAGCTTCTCGTGTCTTGACATCCGCAGGCCGTGCTCTCTCGTCGCAGCCAGCGACGAGTCGAGTGCGCTGGCAGGTCTAGGAGGCGAGCCGGAACCGCGGCCTGCGACGGTGCTGAGAACCGTACCCGAAGAACCGCTAATACTGCAACTTGACGCCGAACAACATCTAACAGACCGGTAATAGGCTAGAGCTGCCCGAGGATCCGGGAAGGGCCGAGCGCGCTCAGCTCAGTTCGTATTCGGTGACGCGGCGGTCGCTGCCGGGCCGGTAGTTGCTCCAGGTCAGGTTCAGGCCCGGATCGTCACGCCGGAGCGCCTCGGCGAGTTCGGCCTCGAAGACGGCGATCGTGGCGGGCGCGCCGCCCAGGTTGAACCGGTCGTTGTCGTCGTAGGCCAGCAGCACCGGCCCACTGCCGTCGTCGGCCACGACCTGCTTGCGACCCACGTCGCCAGCCAGCACCGGCCCGCTGCCGGCCGGTCCGGCGTCGGTGGCCCAGTACACCGTTGCGGCAACTCCCGACGAACTGATGCTGTCCACACCATGGGAGACACTCAGGGTCTCGGTCTCGCCGCCCGGCCCGCGGTACTGGTAGGCGAACCGGCGAGAGCCGCGGCTGTCCACCTCGAGCTCGCCGGTGTCGAGTGTGACGGTGCCCGTCAGGCCGCTGCTTGCGAGCTGGACCTTGGCGCCCGGGAAAGGGTCACCATACTGGTCGAGTACGGTGACGGTCGCGCTGTTGGATGCGAAGCCGCCCACCACGTGCACGTAGGCGCGGGTCTCGATGAAGACCGTGGCCTCGCCCGAAGCGATGCTGCTGGCCCCGTCGCTGAAGATCACCCGGCCGGAGGCCGCCCCCTGGCCGTTGGCGAAGACGATGGGGGTCGGCGCGTTGTCTTCTGGGGTCAGCGTGTACGTGACTACGACATCGCCGGTGGCGACATTGGCGGGCCGGGCGGCAAGGCCGATCGTGAAGGTGACGGTTCCGGCCCCGTCGGACACCAGCGTCTGCACCTCGGGGTCGGTTACGCCCTGTGTCCGCACGGACAGGCTCCAGCGCGCGGGGTCGGTGCCGTTTACGCCAGTGGAGACCTTGCCGACGATGTCGCGCAACTGCATCGTGTAGAGGACCGAGCCGCCGATGCGGGCCTTGCGGGCGACGAACGACGTCGTGACCAGCGTCTCCGAGGCGAACCCGACGTCGTCTCCCTCGGCCACGTCGAAGCGGTACGGGTCGGTGCCGGCCGCGACGGTGTCGCCGTCCTGGCCGGTCCAGGCCCACACCGTAGCGCCGCCTGCCGGCACACGGCGCAAGCCGATGACCTCCACGGTCGCGTCGCCGTCGTTTCCGGTGACCGGATCGGTGTCGTCGATCTCGCACGGGAACGAGGAGAGATCGGCCCGGGTGACTTCCGTGAGGCTGCAAGTCCCGTCGGCCATCAGGGCACTGTCCGCTCGGTCCGCGGTCGTCCAGAAGACGTCGACGGTAACGCGGGAAACGGGCTGGTACTTGTCGTCGCGCACCGAGACGATCACGTCGGCGCCGTCGAACTGCGCGGAGACTCCCGCGGGACGCACGGAGGTGTGGGCCAGGGCCCGGGTGATGAAGGCAGCCATCTGGCCGCGATCGACGGTGCCGTCGGGCTCGTAGTTCAAGTCCAGCGGAGGCTTGGTGCGATCCTGCACCTCAGCCGCGCTGGCGCCCGTGGTCACGCCCAGCTCATAGATGGCAGCTATCTCAGGATCATCCGTGTCGGGGAACCGGTCGTCGGCCACCGACCTGGAGCCGGACACGCCAAGCAGGATCGCACCGCTGGAGTCCTTCGTCACACCCGGCGCGACTTCCACCAGCAGCCCGACCAGGAACGTCGCCATCTCGGCCCTGGTGATGGCGTCGTCGGGCCTGAAAGCGCCGCCCGAGGGGATCACTCCGTTGGAGGCGAGCCGGTTGATCGCGTCCTGGGCCTCCTGCCAGGTGCCGTCGATGTCGTTGAATCTGGCGTTGGCAGTGCCGCCTAGGTCGAGGCCGGCAGCCTTGGCAGTCCGGGCGATGAACACCGCCATCTGGGCCCGGGTCACTTCCTGGCTCGGAGAGTACGTGGTGCCGTCACCGGTGCCCTGCGTGATGCCGTAGTAGGCGATGCAGTTGATGGCGTCGCGGAACACATGGCCTTGGGACACGTCGACGAACATATGATCCGCAGAAGCGTCACCCACACACGCCGACAACCGAGTCGTGTGATCAGCCCTGTCGGTCACAGCCCCAGCCGGGCCGGCTCCCGCGGCCAGGACCGAGGCGACAAGAGCGCCGGCAGCGATCATCGACCAGCCGACACGCGGCCGCTGCACTGCCTGGAACATGGCGGGACCTTCCTCTATCGAAGACGCGGGGAGGCCCCGGCAAATGCCGGGGCCTCCCTCGGGTTGGTTGCTGGTTGGCCTTGGATGGCTACCCGGTGGCCAACGTGAACTCGTTTACTGCCCTGCTACCAGCAACACTGCTATCAAACTCCCATGCGAGGGTCGCACCCACAGCTAGGGCTCTTTCGAACCCGGTGTAGTTGGAAGGCGTCGCTGTAGCGACAGCTTCACCGACGTTGAACCTGTCGTTCGAGTCGTAGTAAAGCACTCGCACGTCGGTCAGGTCCGCGATGGCCGCGTCCGCGGCCCCACCTGACACGAAGACCGTGTTCGTGTCCTTGTCGAACGCTCGAACAATCAGGCCGGTGGCGCTGGCATCTGCAGCCACTGGATCTGAAGCCCACTGAACAGTCGCCGTATTGGACTTCGTGAGTGGTGCCGTGCCCGGCTGGGCGCCGGTCGTATCCGGATCAAGGTCGGCACAGCGGTACTCATCGTTGGTCGTGTCCGTGATAGCGATATTCTCCACCGTACAGCCGTCGCCGTCGTGGTCGTAGCCCACGAGAGTGCCGGTGAGTGTCTCGACATCTGCCACTGCCCCCGGGCTTGAGAACACGTAGCCGAATGAGTAGGAGCCGTCGCGGCCCACGGCGAATTGCCTCGGCTTGGTGTCGTCGTCCCCAGGACTCGCAGTTGTGTCAACGAGGCTGCTCAACTCAGGCTCTGTATGAGTCGAATTGGTGTTGTAACCGTCGCCGCTGGTCAGGGTGACCTTGGCGCCTGTGATCGGGTCGCCATACTGGTCGGTCACCGTCACGGTGGCCCGGTTGCTTGCCCCGCGGCCGGCAGCAGCGGCGTACGCCGAAGCCGGCTTGACGGTAACCGTTATGTCCGGGCTACTTGCGGTGGCCGCAGTGGGATCTGTCAACCTTGCTGTTACGACGCCGGGTTCGGTGCTGAAGACCACCTGAATGCCAGTTGCCGGGATGGCAGCATTCTCGCCATCGACAAGTGCAGCCGGAGCATTACTATCGGCGGCAGGGTGGGATTGGACTATCGTCAGGGTGACTCTGAACTTGTCGCTCTGTGTGCCCGGTGCCGGATCAGGGGGAGCCGACAGCGTGATAGTCGCCTTGCCGTCCGCGTTCGTGGTCAGCGGCACCGGCGTGACGATGATCGGCGTGTCTCTGTAGCCGTCGCTGTCGCCGTCGCCCGTACCGCCAACGCCGACGTACGCATGGGTCGTCAAGGTGGCCAGGTAGCTGGCCGGGCTCAGGCCGTTTTCGCCGAAAGTCACGGCGCCCGTTCCGGCCTTCTCGAGCTGCAGGGTGTAGACCACAGACGTTCCCATATGCGCCTTGTCGACGTTGTCAGTGGTGATCTTCGCCCGGTCTGCCTTCTGCAAGGCGGCCTCGTAAGGAATGTCGAGCCGGTACGGCTCGGTGTCGCTGCTCACGACGTCGCCGGTGTCTCCGGTCCAAGCCCAGACGGTGGTGCCGCCCCTAGCCACGCTGAGTGTCTCGCTCGCATCGCCGTCGCTTCCTGTGAGCGGATCAGCGCCGTCGACCTCGCAGTCATGCTGGCTGTTGCCTAGTACGCTGATCTCTGCGC
>VYAQ01000241.1 GCA_009844885.1 Gemmatimonadota bacterium | reverse complement strand
CGCGGCCATCACGGCCTCGGCCCACGCGTCCCCACCGTCCAGGCCCAGCCCGAGACCCAGCTCGGCGGCCCGCGCCAGCTTGGACGGCGTGCGCGACGTCCCGATCGTGCGCGCCCCCGCCCGCTGCGCCAGCTGCACGGCCGCGGTCCCGACACCGCTTCCCACCGCGTGGACCAGCAGCGTCTCCCCGCGCTTCAGCCCGGCCTGCCGAAAGACCGCGTCCCAGGCGGTCATGTAGACTTCGGGGATCGCTCCGGCGACGGTCATGTCCATCCCGGCCGGCACGCTCACGGCCACCCGCTCGGCCACCACAACGCGCTCGGCGTATCCGCCACCCGCCACGATCCCCATCACGCGGTCACCCGGCTCCCACCGCGTCACCACGGCGCCCACCTCCTCCACCACCCCCGCGAACTCCAGCCCCGGCACCTCCGATGCCCCCGGCGGCGGCGGATACAGCCCGCGACGCTGGAGCAGGTCAGCCCGGTTCACACCCGACGCGCCCACCCTGACCAGCACCTCGCGGCTCGACGGCTCGGGGTCCGGCACGGATTCGAGGCGCAGAATGTCCGGTTCGCCGAATTCGGGGATGATGACGGCTCGCATGGCTGGTAATGTACCATGCGTGTGCGCCCGACTCCGAGCGGTTAGAATAGTCCGCCATGAAACTCCCATTCGACCTCGACCGCCCCGTCACGTTCTTCGACCTCGAGACCACCGGCCTCAGCCTGTCCCGCGACCGAATCGTCGAGCTGGCGATCATCAGGGTGTCCCCGCAGGGCGACGTCTTCGAGAAGGTACGCCGCTACAACCCCGAGATGCCGATCCCCGCCGAGGCCGCCGCCGTGCACGGGATCACCGACGAAATCGTGGCCGACGAACACCCCTTCCGCGCGACCGCGAAATCCCTGGCCCGGCTGCTGGAGCCGTGCGACCTGGCGGGCTTCAACATCCGGCGCTTCGACCTGCCCATCCTCCTCGCCGAGTTTCGCCGGGCCGGGGTGACCTTCGAGGTCAGGGACCGCCGCCTGATCGACATGAAGATCATCTTCCACCGCGAGGAGCCGCGCGACCTGTCGGCGGCCGCCCGCTTCTACCTGGCGCGCGACCACGAGGACGCCCACACCGCGCTGGGCGACATCCGCACGACCGCGGCCGTGCTGACCGCGCAGCTGCAGAGGTACGGCCACCTCCCCCGCAACATGGACGGGCTGCACGCCTACTGCGACGAGCGGGACCCCTTCCTCAGCGAGTTCGACCGCTGGTTCTCCGACACCCCGGACGGCCTGAGGTTCAACCGGGGCAAGCACAAGGGCTCGCTTCTCGGCGAGGTCGCCCGGTCGGCCCCCGACTACCTGGAATGGATGATGGGTGCCGACGACATGCCGACCGAGGTGCTGGAGGCGGTCGGCCAGGCGCTCGCGAGGACGGGCTAGCCATGTCAGCCGCGCCCCCACAATCGCTCCCCCACTTCTGCCAGGAGCAGACAAACCAATGACGCCGCTGAAACCGCCCACCCACCGCCACTTCCTGGCCCTGCCCGCTCTCGCCGGCCTGGCCCTGGCATCGCCCCTGACCGCCCAACAGGCCATCACCGCAGCCGAGCTGGCCGCATTCCAGCCAAGGCACGTCGGGCCGGCGGTGACCGGCGGGCGCATTCACGATGTCGAGGCGCTTCCGTACGACCCCTCCACCATCTACGTCGCAACCGCGTCGGGCGGCCTGTGGAAGAGCGTCAACCGGGGGATCACCTGGACCAACCTGTGGGAACACATGCCGGTCAGCACCTTCGGCGATCTGGCCATCGCGCCCTCCTACCCGGACATCCTCTACGCCGGCACGGGCGAGCAGCAGAACCGGCAGAGCACGTCGTGGGGCAACGGCGTCTACCGCTCCGACGACGCGGGCGCCACCTGGCGTCACCTGGGCCTGGGCGACACGCATCACACCGGCCGCGTGCAGGTGCACCCCACAGATCCCGACATCGTGTACGTGGCCGCGCTCGGCAACCTGTGGCGCTCCACCCCGGACCGCGGCGTGTACCGCTCGCGCGACGGCGGCCGCAGTTGGGCCAAGGTCCTGTACGTCGACGAGCACACCGGCGCAATCGACCTGGTGATCGATCCGTCGGACCCCGACGTGCTCTACGCGGCCATGTACCAGCGGCAGAGGCGCACCTGGGGCTTCAACGGCGGCGGCCCCGGCAGCGGCGTCTACAAGACCGTCGACGGCGGCGACAGCTGGCGCGAGCTGACCAACGGGCTGCCCGACGGCGACAAGGGGCGCATCGGGATCGCGCTCGCGCCCACCAATCCCCAAATACTTAACGCTCTTGTTCAGCATTCCACGGAATCGGGAGGCTACCGCAGCGAGGACGGCGGCGAGAGCTGGGAGAAGGTTAGCGACCAGAACATCCGGCCGATGTACTACTCCCACGTCTTCATCGACCCGACCAACGAGGACCGCGTCTACACGCTGGCCACCTCTTCGCACCGCAGCGAGGACGGCGGCCGCACCTTCGTCGAGATCGCCGAACGCCCGACCTACGACGTGGGCGTGCACGCCGACCACCACACGATGTGGATCAATCCGGCCGACCCCGACCACTTCTACCTCGCGGGCGACGCCGGGCTGCACGAGACCTACGACCGGGGCGTCACCTTCCGCCGCATCAACAACCTGCCCATCGGGCAGTTTTACGGGATCACCGTCGACAACCGGGACCCGTACTGGATCTACGGCGGCATGCAGGACAATCACTCCTGGATGGGGCCCTCGGCGACGCGCTCGTGGGACGGGATCGTGGACGACGAATGGCGGCAGAGCGGCTTCGGCGACGGGATGTACCAGCAGGCCGACCCGGACGGGCGCACGATCTACATCAACACCCAGAACGGGGGCTGGACTCGTTTTGACAACAGGACGGGCGACATGATGAGCTTGCGCCTGTCCGCGCCCGAAGGCGAGGAGCCGTATCGCTGGGACTGGGTAAGCCCGAGTCTGATCTCCCGGCACGATCCCAACACGGTGTACGTTGGCGGCAATCGGCTGTTCGTATCGCGCGACCGGGGCGACAGCTTCACGCGCACCGAGGATCTCACGCGGGGCCAGGACCGCGACGAGCTCGAGATCATGGGCGTGCGCGGCGCCGACATCACGCTCTCGCGCAACGACGGCACCTCATCGTACGGCGAGATCGTCACCATGTCCGAGTCACCCCACGACCCGGCGGTGCTCTGGGTCGGCACCGACGACGGCAACGTGCAGGTCTCGGTGGACGGCGCCCGCACCTGGAACGAGGTCTCGGGCAACGCGCCCGGCCTCCCGGACGGCACCTACGTCAGCCGCGTGCTCGCTTCAGGGCAGGCGCCCGGCACCGCGTACGCCACCTTCGACGCGCACCGCGACGGCGACTTCCGCCCGTTCGTCTACCGCACCGAGGACTACGGCGCCACCTGGACCCCGTTGCACGGCGGCCTGCCCTCCGCAGACGACGACCTCCCGGCGGGGTCAATCAATGTGATCGTCGAGCATCCCGACAACGCCGACGTGCTCTTCATCGGCACCGAGCACCACGTCTTCGCCAGCACCGACCGCGGCACCTCGTGGGCGCGCTGGCCAGGCCTGCCCACCACCGCCTACGACGACATGGTCGTTCACCCGCGCGAGAAGGACCTGGTGCTCGGCACGCACGGCCGCTCGATCATCATCATCGACGACGTGGGGCCGCTCGCCCGGTACGGCGCCACCGCCGCCGACGCGGTCGCGCTGTACGACGCCGGGCCCGGCCGGATCATGAACTACTGGAAAGACACCTCGTACCGGGCCCAGGCCACGTTCATGGGCGACAACCCCGTGGACGGCACGCTCGTCACCTACCGTCTCGGCCCGGGTTCGGGGCCGGCCCAACTCACCGTGCGCAACGCCGCCGGCGAGGTGGTTCGCAGCATGGCCGTGCCGTCCGGGCCGGGGTTGCACCGGGTCGACTGGGACCTGCGCCACGGCCTGCCGAGCGCAGGGGACGACGACGAGTGGTCCGCGCACGATCCCACCGTGGTGCCCCGCCCGCTCGGCCAGCGCGGTCCGTTCGTATCGCCGGGCGTCTACACGGTGGAGCTGTCGGCGCGAGGCGAGGTGCATGCCGGCAACGTGTCGGTCGGGGGCGACCCCGATCTGCCCCTCACCGTGGAAGACTACCGCGAGCGCGAAGCCTTCCTGCTCGAGATCCTGGAGCTGGGCGACCAGCTCGAAGACGCCGGGGACGCCGCTTCCGCCCACCGCCGCGACCTCATGCAACTGTACGGCGCCATCAACGGCGGCGGCGTGCGCCAGGGCACCCTCCACCCCCCAACAACCACTCAGCGAGAGCAGCTGGAGCGAATCAGGCGCGCGTTGCGGCGGCAGGGACTGGTGGCGCAGTGATGTTCGTCAGATGTTCGCCGCGATCGGCGTCGGCCTCCACCTCTACCGGACCACCGTAAAGGCACGCGAGCGCCCGCGCCCGAACCTGTAGATCGCGAAGTCGTTGTCGAACGCCGCCGCCGTGTGGATGCGCAGCCGTTCCATGACCGCGAAGCTGGTTCGGTCCACCAGGGAAAAGTCCTGATCCGGGAAGGCGCGGCCGATGGCCCAGGCGGCCTCAAGATCGGGGCCGCCCACCGGTTCGACCCGCGCGACACCATTGCGGAGACCGTCCCAGAAGGCTTCCGCGACCGCCCGGTGAATCCGGTAGCGCAGCAGCACCCAGCTTTCCACCAGGATGTGGTCGGTGGTGACCAGCCTGCCGCCTTCGCTCAGGATCTCGCGCGCCCGGGCGTTGCTGGCGTCGGAGGTGTCGGCCGCGGCGTACCAGACCGACGTGTCCACGAACAGGCTCATTCCCCCAGACCGGCGAAGGCCTTCCGAACCATTCGGTCCTTGTCGCGGGCGATGTCCGAGCCGCCCGACGAACCCAGGTTGAAGACCGCGCTCGGATCGACGTCGGGAGCTTCGCCCTCGAGGTCGGCCGCTACCAGTCGCCGCACGTATTCGGCGAGGGAAATCCCAAGCCCGTCCGCACGCTCCCGCGCTTCGCGCAACATCTCGCGCTCAAACGACAATTGAGTTCTGGTCATCATGATGTATACATGATGATGTAACCACCTACGCCAGGCAAGTCTCGCTCCGTCTAGCGGAACCACCACCACCCGCCGCCGCCGCCGCTGAAGCGGTTGTTGACGACGTTGTTGTAGATCGAGCCGAACTGGAACGAAAAGCCGAGCTGGAGCGAGTAGTTGAAGTCCTGGGAGCGCTGCTGGAGGTTCAGGAGCGCTTCGGCGTCGGTCGCGCCTTCGGCCGACAGGTAGATCTGGTCGTTGACCCACGAGATGTTGCCTTCGGCGTTGATGCTGACTCCCCGCGCTATCCGGAAATCGATCTCACCCCCCAGCCTCACGTTGTAGAGGCCGATGTCGTGGAGGAAGTGTGACCCGGTCATGCTGATGGAGGCGTCGCCCCACTGCTGCCTCTGCGAGAGTTCGAATTCGAGCGACTGCTCCCAGCGGGTCTCGGCGGTCTGCAGGAACTGCGTCTGCTCGATGTAGCGCCGGTAGGCCGGTCCGATCTGGTAGAATACCGTCAGCGCCCGCCGGGTGGCCTCTTCGTAGGGGAAGAAGCTGTATTCGAGCGCCGGGGTCATCTCGGCGCGGAACGCCTGGTTGAAGCGCACGATCCGTCGCATCTCGCCCTGGACCCCGATCGACCAGTGGTCCGCGAGCGAATACGCGATGAGATGGCTGAATCCCCAATCGGTCCGGGAATCGGTGAACGTAGACTCGTCGGCGAGGTCGATTTCCCGCTGGTTGTAGTTGACATTTCCGCGGAAGTTCATCTTCCACGTGGGTGTCACCCGCGAGGCGCTGAAACTGCCGTCGATCCGCTGAGTGCGACGCGTCTGCTCGCCCTGGAGTTCGGTGCGTCCACCCAGCCGGAAGACCCAGAAGTCCCAGGGATCGTCCACCTCCTCCTGAGCCACAACGCGTTCCTTCGGATCGGGACCCTGCCCATTCAGCAGCACGGTGCTGACTTCCTGGAAGGCCGCGATGTCGTCGAAAAACCCGTTGACCGTGGCAAAGTGCAGCAGCCCCACGCCGATCGTGCGGGCGACCTCGTCCAGCGTTTCGCGGTCCGTGTTGGTGGGCGGCGCCAGGTACGACAGTTGACGCTCATACCCGAAGTCTCCCGAGCCGATGAAGTCCAGCCGGTATTCGCGCCCTCCTGCGCCGGTGGCCTGGCTGGTCATGATCATGTGGACGTCCGAGTCCTCGGGGAGACGCACCCAGTTCACCCACGGCAGTTCGGTCCGAAAGTAGTTCTGGTTGCAGTTGCGGCTCGCGCAGTCCAGGAAGACGCTGATCCACTCGCCGTTGGCCCCGGCTCCCTGCTGGTTTGTCACCGGCTGCTGGCCCGTCGCGGAGCCCGCGAACAGGGCCAGGGCGAGCAAGCCGGCAAACAACGCGCACGAAGCCGCCGAACCGCGCAAAAGACGCGGCGCTTCAGTCCGGCTCAGCACGTGGGAAGCCGATCAGGCCATGCCTGCATCAGCGGCGCCTGGTGGTGACGATAATCGCGCCAGCCACATGGTTGGTGCCGAAACGGGTGGTGGCGTCCGACGCGTTCATGTAGCGGATCTCCTCCACCTCGTTCGGCGCGTACCGGGACAGCTCGACGAGATCTCCGCGGAACTGGCCGTCCACGTACACTCTCGGGGTTTGCTGCACCTGGCTGCGCAGCGATCCCATGTTGCGGGGCTGGAGCCATCGCGGACGCAGCGCCCTGACCGCGTCGAACACGGTGCTGTGCGGGACCTCCATCAACTCTTCCGAGGTGATCACGTCTCTGGACCGGCGAGGACCGGATTCTCCCGACGACGCGCAACCCGTCGCAAGGAGCACCGCCGCCACAAGCAGGTGTGAATGGGCTCGCGTCAGCATGTTGCACCTCGTCTTTTCTCCCCTGACAGGCCGGCGACCGCAGACCGGTTGAACCCGTTTCCCCGGAGTTGACACCCGCAGTCCCCGTAACCGTTGAGGGAACAGGTCCCCAAGGTAGAGCAAGAAGGCGCGGTTGAGAAAGTCCGGCCGTCGCCCGCACCATGCCACTCATTGCCCGCCGCACGCGGAGGCAGCAAACTCCGAAGGCCGGACGCGCCCTCGAATGCAGCGGATCGGCCAGCATCACATTCAGACGCCGGAGTCACAATTCATGCTCTTCGCAGCTCACTCGGGCCTGCGCTACCTCGTGCTGGTGGCCGGCCTCTTCGTCGTGCTCTACGCGCTTGTCGGATTCTTCGGAAAGCGCGAGTACTCGACCGCGATGGCCAGACTGGCCACGGTCTTCACCGGGCTGATGCATCTGCAGGTGCTGACGGGTGTCGCCACGCTCTTTTCGCGACCGTTCTACACGCAGATGATCGGCCACTTCTTCCTGATGCTCCTGGCCGCGGCGGTACTGCAGTTCACCACAAGCGTGACGAAGCGCCGCCCGCCCGAGCAGAGAAGCTACGGACCCCACCTCATGGGGGCATTGGCAGCGCTGGCGCTGGTCGCGGCCGGGACCATGGCGATCGGGCGGGGCGTGCTGCAGAGCACCATGTAGAAGAGGGCCCGCCTGACGCTAGCGCAGGGTGACGACAATCGCCCCGTTGAAGAAACCCGTTCCAAACCGTGTCGTGGCATCCGCCGGGGTCATGAAGGTAACCCGTGCGATCGACCGGATCGGAATCTCGGCAAGCCGCTCCCGATTGCTGGGCTGAGCGTTGATGACCACTGTGGCCAATCCGTTGCGCGCCCGGAGCCACTGTGGACGCAGGAGTATGAGGGCATCCATCG
Source organism: Gemmatimonadota bacterium (assembly GCA_009844885.1). Taxonomy (GTDB): domain Bacteria; phylum Gemmatimonadota; class Gemmatimonadetes; order Longimicrobiales; family Gaopeijiaceae; genus Bin94. The sequence continues at coordinate 26,232 of VYAQ01000241.1, read as the reverse complement.
CATGAGTGGCGGAAATCCCCTCCAGCTCGGCCGGTGTGATGTCACCCGTGCGTCTCGGCAGGGCTGTACCTTCGCCCGTCGACACGCACGCGTGGGTCATCAAGGCCACCATGGCCGCGAGTGCGAGGCGCGCGACGATTGGTTTCACCCGTCTCCGTCTTCGTTTCAATTCCCGTCTTCCTTGGGATGGCAGTGAAAGTGGTCCTGATCAGTTGGACAGTCAGGGGGAGACGCTGAGAGGGCCCCCCGCGAACGAGGGGCCCTCTCTATCCTGCTCGGCGAGCTCGGTGGGCCTGGGCGCGTCAGCCTCAGCCCGTGGGCCCGTTGATGTTCAGGTTCGTGTCGACCTCACCGCGCGCGATCGGGAAGCAAAGGTCCTGCTGGACGAGGTGCGAGCCCTCGTTCTGGCTCCCCGACGGCTGCTCCAGCGAATGCAGGTCGCCGGGCGTATTGTCGCGGTTCCAGCGGAAGAAGTCGCCGAGGCGGCGCCCTTCCAGCCAAAGGACCACGCCACGCTCGAACTTGAGCGCCGTCCACGCTTCGGCCGTGTTCGTCGCCATCGCCGGCTCGACGCCCGCGGCCATGCGCAACGCATTGATCTTGCCCATGGCGCCCTGCCAGTCACCCGCCACCAGCATGCCTTCGGCCTCGATCAGGCGCATCTCGGTACCCTTGGAGAGCGGAATATCCGTCCCCGAGTCCGCGTACTTTGTCTGCGGCCACCACGGGACCTGGCCGCAGCACTGCACGGCGGCGTCGCCGGTCTCGTCGGTCACCCGGTACGGGACCCTCGGATCACCGTCCGGGTTGTTCTCGCTCATGGCGTAGTCTTCGTACTTCGTAAACCGCTGGGTATGAGCTTTGTACGGCTCCGCCTGGCTTGCGAACTGGATCCGGTTGCGGGTCGCGTTGCCCTCGGTCGCGAAGTACGGCATGTGGAAGACGAAATTGTCGGGCACGCCGGCCGCGTCCGACATCGCCCCGGACCAGTCGCCCATGAACGCTTTGACGGAAGCGCGTGCCGCAACCGCCGCCATGGCCATGTCGCCCGACCCCAGCGAGGCCGCCTGGTCGAAGCGGGCGACGGCGCGGTCATAGTAGACGCTGCGCGGCCCCGCGCCCTCGCCGTCGATCACCGAAACGCAGAAGTTCTCGCCCAGGAGGCGGTACGCGTAACCGGCCCACAGGTAGGCCTCGGCCAGGTTGGCCTGGTCCTCGGCGCCCGTCTCCATGATCTTGGCGATCCCATCGTCACCCCACCAGCGGGCGCGCTGGGAGAGGTTCCAGTGGGTGTTGACCGTCTCGTAGTCGAGTTCGCCGTTCTGCCATTCCACGTTGATCCCGAAACTCCCCGTCGAACCCGACGGATGGACCTCGCGCGTGACCGCGGCGCCTGTATAACCGACCCAGTTCTGGGCCTCTGCGGCGGCGCGGCCGATCCCGCTGACGATCGCCTCCTGGGCTTCGGTTTCGAAAAGGAAGACCTCCTGAACGCGACCCGGGTTGACGACCGTGGTATCGCAGGCCGCCAACAACCCGAGCAACGCGGCGGAGAGGAGGGCGCCCCGCCGCGTGACGTACGATGTAACCATCGAAATGTTCTTCATTGTCTCTCCCCTCCCCTAGAAGACGAGCTGCATTGAGAAGGTATAGAACGCCGGCGGCGGAACGTGCTCGGTCATGCTGCGCACCCGGGTGTTGAAACCGACGTTGCCGCCGACCTCGGGATCCAGCGTCCGCATGAGGGGATCCACCCTCCGGAAGAAGTTCCGGCCCGACAGCGTGACGGTGGCCCGCGACGCCCCGACCATGTTTGCCCAGGCGTCCGGCAGGGGCGCCTGCGCGCTGACCTCGCGGATCTTGAAGAAGTCGGCGGGCTGCACGGCGAAGTCTGACTGATAGAATTTCAGGTCACAGCGCGCCCGCTCCTCGGCGGTCAGCGCCGCGTATCCCTGAGTCTCCCAGGTGTTGTAGGCCTCGAAGCATCCGGCCCACCGCACCGACCGGCGGGTGGCTGCGGCCTGTGGCCCGTTGAACATGAAAGCCCCGCCCTGGTACTCGCCGCGGGCGGTAATCACGATCCCCTTCGGCAGCCCGAAGGTGGTGCCGAAGCCCGCGATCGTCGTCGCCTGATTGGGTCCGTGGACGCACTGCTCATCGGTCCGGTCCAGGATGATCGGGTCGGCGCGTTCGTCGGGATTGGTCACACAGTCGGACCGGATGACCGGAGCGGGATAGCCCTCCGTCACCCAGCCGAAGCCGCCGATCGAGAACTCGGGCACGTCGCCGAGCGAAGTGACTTCGGAGTCGGTCAGGGAAAGCGAGCCGTTGATGTCCCATGTCCATGTGTCGTTCCGGATGATGCTGTAGTTCAAGCCGAGCTCGTAGCCGTTGTTGACCAGCTCGCCGACGTTGGCGAGCTGCGAACTCGTGAAGCCCAGCGACGGGACCTGGCGCACGCTGAAGAGCGCGTCCTGGGTTGTTTGCGCGAAGTAGGTGAAGTCCAGGGCGAGCCTGTCGTCCATGAACGAACCTTCGAAGCCCATCTCGAGCTCCGAGGTGGTCTCGGGACCGATCGTCGCGTTGCCCACGTTGCTGGGCAGGAAGGCCGGCACCCCGCCCCAACCGGCGGCGGCGAAGGTCCGGACCGCGTCGAAGGCGCCGGGTGCGCGTCCCGCCTGACCCCAGGCGGCCCGCAGCTTCATGCTGCCCCAGCCTTCGTCCCAGAAATCCTCGTCCGAGATGACGTAGGAGCCTGAAACCTTCGGGTACGCCTGGAGTCCGAAGTCGGCACCGAAGGCCGAGTTGCCGTCAATTCGGAGTCCGACCGTGATGAAGTACTTGTTCGAGATGTCGAAGACGTTCTGCGCAAACAGGCCGGCGTTCACGATCCTGGTGCGGTCCTCGAAACCCAGCGTGTTTCCGGCGTTGTCCACGTCCGGGTCACCGGGGCCGGGGAAGTTGTCGCCGTACGCCGTGGTACGCTCGCTGCGCGTGGTCACGCTCTGTCCGCCAAACGATAGGGCGGAACGGATGCCCATCGGCAACTCGAAGTCCAGAGATCCCACGTAGTCCGCCGTGAGCGTGTTGAACTCGTAGCGGGACGTCGCGAGGATCCCGGTGGGGGCCCGGATGAACCCGAAGGGCCGCAGGTTCCGGTTGTCCTGCTGGGCCAGGTCGTATCCGACGCTTAAGCGGTTGCTGAAGTTCGCCAGCGGCGAGTACGTCGCCGTCAGCCCCGTGATCAGGTGATCGATCTGGGTGGTGATCTCCTGGTTCAGGAAGGGGTTGATGGCGTTGAAGGACTCGTCGTTGAGGTAGTTGCGGTCGCGCCGGAAGGTATTCAGCGTCATCCCGTGGGCGTTGTTCCCGCCCGCCGTGTGCCCCAACTGGTCGTTGGTGTACGACGTGTTCCATTGCAACTGCAGCGACTCCATCGGGTTGAACGTGAAGTTGCCCCGAAGAATGACCTTCTTCTCGTTGTCGTTGGGAAGCACGCCGTCGTCGTTCTCGTAGGAGGCCGACACGAAGTACCTCACGTTCTCGGCACCGCCGCCGACGTTGAGCGCGTACTTCTGCTGGTGCGCGCCCATGTCGCTGAAGAGGCCACTGTCGCATGGCTGGTCCTGAACGACGATCGGATCGTCGCACATCGGCTTGTGGCCGCGCAGCCACGGGTTGATGAAGAGGAAATCCGACCGGCCGCCCGAGAGCGAGGTCGGGTTCTCGGAAGGCGGGCGCAGCGACGGATCGGGGCCGAAGGTCAGGTTGCGCGAAACCCCCTGCTCCAACTGACCCGTCCAGGTGGCATCGCCGACGGAGCCGCGCTTGGTGAAGATCTGGATCACCCCCGCCGAGGCCTCGGTGCCGTACAGCGTGGTGGCGGCCGCGCCCTTGATCACCTCCACCCGCTCGATGTCCTGCGGGTTGATGCTGTTGAGCGGGCTGGAGACGTCGTTGTTGCTGCGGCCCGAGTACCCGATCGGCGGCACGTTCTTGGCGAAGCCTTCGCTCCGGACCCGCACCCCGTCGATATAGATGAGGGGCTGGTTGGACTGGGTCATCGAGACGTTGCCCCGCAACCGGATCATCGCGCCACCACCGGAACTCGCCGAGCTCTGCGTGATGGACATCCCCGGGATGCGCGCCTGCAGAAGTGCGTCAACGTTGGTCGGGGGCCCCACGACTTCCTGCTCCACGTCGAGCTGCGAAATCGAGTTGCCGACCTCGCGGCGGCGCGCGGCCCCCGCGGTGCCGGTCACCACGATCTCGTCCAGGCCCAGCGCCTGGGCTGCGATGGCGAAGTCGTGCTGTGTCGTCGCACCCTCGTTGATCGTGATTGTCGCCTCGGCCGACGCGAACCCGATGCGCTCGGCGCGGATCGTGTACTCGCCCGCCGGCACGTTGAGGATGACGAAGCGGCCGTTGTCACGGGAAAGCGTTCCAAGGCCGGTGCCATCCAGGTACACCTGAACGGACCCCACCGGCCGGCCGCTCGTCTCGTCGGTGACCGTGCCCGTAACCGCCCCGTCCTGCGCCTGGGCGGCGGCCGGGACGGCGAGCGCGACCGCGAGGATGACGACCCCCGCGGCGCCCGCTCCGCCCGCGAACGAGCGGAGTCTGTCGAACAAACGGTTTGTCATGCTTCTACTCCTTGCCAAACCTGTTAGCAGCCGGCCCGGTACCGGGGCGCTCCCGGCCCGCCCGTCCCGCAGACGACCAGCACCTGCGGTACGATCCGACTGGCGATGAACATACTACTTTCGATTTGCGCCACGCCAACGGCGGGGCGGCGATTGGCCGGAAGCCAGCGCCACCGACGCAATCAGCGGCCCTGAACATTGATGGTAACCTCCGCACTCGCCACCCCTTCCACGGCGTCTTCCACGACTGCCCTGACCGTGAACAACCCCGGCATCTCGTAGACGTGCTGCATCGATCCGGACGCAGTCTGGGCGCCTACGGTACCGAGGGAGTCGACAGCGCCATCGCCCCACGTGAAGATGATGCCGGTCAGGCTGCGGCCGCTGACGTTGTAGAGCACGGACAGCTGGTCGCCGACCAGTCCTGTCTCGGGCCCGATGAGCTCTACGGACAGGGGGGTTCCGATCTCGTCGTCGGTGATGCAGCTGGCCGCGAGGGCGACCAGGCACACCAGAACGGCGGGGCGCGCGCGGCGCTGGGCCGGTGCGGCGAGCATTGACGCCACGAGGGCGCGCGGGCGTGACGCGTTTCCCGTCATGATCGCTAGAACGAAATCCTGATGACCACCGCGATGTCTTCTTCGGGCGGAATGGGCGGGCGCGCTTCACCCCTGCGCGAACCCCGGAACTGGTCCCACGCGATCGCGCCTACTGCAACGCCGAGGATGCCGGCGAGCGCATAGGTTCTGCCGCGCGACAGCGATCGGATCTCCACGTCTGCAACGCCCTGCGCGGGGATCCTCAGCCGCTGACTGTACGAGTCGACCCGGATGCCCTCGGCGACGGTGACGAGTGGAACCTCGAGCAAAAGGGCGCCGGCATCCGCCTCGATAACGGTTCCCTCCATGACCCGGTCGCCGCCGAGCAGGTACTCGTCGAAGTCCTCGTACTGGGCTTGCGTCAGCAGGGTGCGCACGCGGTCGCCCGGCGTGACGTCGGACAGGGTGACGGGGGAATACGTGTGGCAGGCGCTGGCCAGCAGGGCAGCCAACAGGGGCGCAACCGCGCTGGCGAGGCGGTGATGCGCGGCGGCGGCGAACGAAGGCTGGTCCTGTTTCCCGGTCATGACGGTTAATAACGTAACACGGCCTCGACCTGGCGAATCACGTCCTGGATCTCGGCGTCGTCGGGCGCGAACTCGAGCGCGTTGTAGAGCGACGGGAGCGCTTCCGCCACACGGCCGGTGTTGGCAAGGGACACGCCCAGGTAGAAGTGGGCGCGGGAGAGTCCGGCGTCGTTGCGGACCGCGGCGCGATAGGCGGCGATCGCGCCCTCGAAGTCGCCGCGCCGGAAGCGCGTATTGCCCAGGTTGAGGTGTGCCAGAGCCTCGGTGGGCCGCACCCGGACGGCCTCCTCGTACATGGCCGCCGCGTCCTCCTCGCGCCCGAGCGTCTCGAGGGCGAGCCCCACGTTCACGAGCGCCACGGGGTCGCCGGGACCGTGACGCAGCGCTTCCAGATACACCTGCACGGCCTGCGCCATGTCTCCCGCCGCCGCGAGCCCCGCCCCCAGCGCGACGAGCACGTCGGGCGCCGTGGGGCGCACCTCCTGCGCGCGCCGGAGAAACGGCAGCGCCGCCGCGGGGCCCCCCACCCTGTCCACAGCGGCAGCCCACTGAGTCAGCGCCGCCGCCCACCGCGCCCGGAACGCTGCCTGATCCGGGGCCCCGCGGGTCACGGCATCCAGGAGCGCGCGCACGGCGGGATCATCGCCCCGCGTGGCGTGCAGCGCGGCTGCGGCTGCCGCGCCCACGTCCTCGTCGTCGTCGCGGACCAGGGTGGCCAGGGCGCGCCCCGGGACGTCATCGAGGCCGCCCGTGCTGCGGTCGGCCGCCGCGTCGAGTCCTTGCGCGGCCCGTCCCCGTACCCAGGCGTCCATGGCCATCAGCTTGGCGATGCCGTGCCGCGGTCCCCGCGCGGCGGCCGCGGCCACGGCGCGGTCAAGGTCGCCGGGTGAGGCGGCGGGTGCGGTCGCCGTTACCAGGGCCGCCACTTCCGCGCGGTGCGGCGCAACTTCACCCCACCACGCGGCTACCTGGGCGGCCAGCTCAGCGGGCGACCGGTCGCTGTGACATCCCGAGCACGCCGACTGCAGCCCGGCCTCCTCGTCGAAGCCCGGTCGCGGAATCGAGATCGTATGGTCCGCTCTTGCATACGGTATGGCAGGTGACAGTTCAGGATGCTGGACGTAAGGCATGTGGCACGACGTGCAGGCCGCGCCGTCGGATCCGGCGGGATGGAAGGTGTGAGCCTCGGGATCCGCGGCCTTGCTGGCGTGACAGGCCGTGCACTGACGATCGTCGAACCTGCCCTCGAGCGCGTTGCCGAAGACATCGCGGTAGCCCTGACCGTGCGGGTCGTGGCAGTCGACGCAGGTCATCGAGCCGAAGAGGTAGCACGCGCTGGAGCGATGGGTCTGCTGGTAGCCGAAGGTGGCGATTCGGCCATCGGGCAGGTAGGGCGAGTCGCCGATGAGGGGGAGACCGAGGCTGTATTGCTGCGGACCGTCGCGTGGCCCATCGCCCGAGTCGACGCCGATCGCGCGCTTGAGCGCGTGGCATTCGAAGCAGACCCTCAGCGACGCGTCCACATCCAGCGTGGCGAGCGAGGCGGGGAGCGCCCCGGGTTCGCCCGCCGCACGTGCCTCTTCCACGTGCGCGAGGGCCGGCCCGTGACAAGACTCGCAGTTGATCGCGAGCGACATCGCCTGTGTCTCATAGCGCGCCAGGTCGGCCCGGTACCGGACCTCGACCTGGCTGCCGTGGCAGTTCTGGCAGTTCGCGAATCGGCGGCTGGTCCCCAGGATTCGCACCGGCGGCCAATCGCCGCACTCGGTGAGGCGCATCGCTTCGGTTATGGGAAGCCACCCGGCATCGGCCCGCAGCCGCGCCCGGTCCGCGCCCGGCACCCAGAATCCACCCACGAACGCGGTGTTGCAGAACCACGTGTCACCGTCTTCCGAGTAGTCGAAGGGAAGAAACCGCTCGGTGCCGTCGGGAAACAGGGACGCGAAGCCCTGCGTCCCGCCTCCAACCATGTGCCCACGCCCGACCACACCCGTCACCTCGAGCTCCATCGGTGGGCGCCCGCTGCGTTCGACCACGAAGACGTACCGTCCGTCGTCCCGCACCACCGGGGACACGACCGCATCGGCAAAGCGAATCGCCGATCCGTCGAAGGGGGCGATAACGGTGGCCGGGCCGGGCGGTCCGCCGGCCGTTCCGTGTGTGGACCCGGCCCATGCGTCGTACTGCTCCTGGTGACAGGTACGGCAGGCCCCGGAACCCGCGATCCCCGGAGGGGTCTGAGGCATGGTGCCGGTCGCGAGGATCAATCCCGCCGCGCCAAGCCTGGCCGTGTTCATGGCTCCGGACCTCTCCAGTTGACGTTGCCGGATCTGATCGGCGAGAATCCCCTCCGCCAATCGTTATACGTGACCAGGGCGCCCGTTTCAAACGCGACACGACCCATGACACCAGATTCGAACCCCGAAAACCCCGGCGACCTGGCCTTCGTGATGGGTGGTGGGGGCGCAAGGGCCGCCTACCAGGCCGGTGTCGTAAGGTACCTCTCCCGGCGCTTTCCCGAACTCAGGGTGCCTATCCTGACCGGGGTCAGCGCCGGAGCGATCAACGCGGCCCATCTGGCGGCTCACCACGGCACGTTTGCCCAGAGCGCCGAGGAACTCACCCACCTCTGGTCGAACCTCGGCGTGGACAGGGTCTTCAGAACCGATCTCAGGTCCCTGCGCAGCCACGTAATGCGTTGGGGCCGCCAGCTTCTGTCCGGTGGTGTCGGAGGCGAACCCAGGGTGCGGGGTCTCCTGGATACGCAGCCGCTGCGCGAGTACCTGACCGACACGATGCACGCGATCGACGGGGAGCTGACCGGTATCCGCTACAACCTGAAAACGGGCAGGCTGAAGGCGGCCGCACTCAGCACCACCAACTACTCCACCGGTCAGTCCATTCTGTGGGTCCAGGGTGAGGGGGTGCAGGAGTGGGAGCGCCCCAACCGCCGTTCCCGGATCACCACCCTCTCGGTGGAACACGTCATGGCGTCGTCGGCGCTCCCCATCGTGTTTCCCGCAGTGCGGATCGGCCAGCACTGGTACGGAGACGGAGGGATCCGGCTCGCCGCGCCGCTCTCTCCCGCTCTTCATCTGGGTGCGAAACGCATCCTCGCCATCAGCACCCGACGCGCACGCACGTTCGACGAGGCGGACGAACCGACGGTCAGCGGCTACCCCCCGCCGGTCCAGGTCGCGGGAACGCTCATGAACTCCGTCTTCCTGGACCTCCTCGACGAGGACGGCCTGCGCCTGGATCGTTTCAACCAGCTGCTGAGCCGGCTGGACCCGGAGTCCCGAATGGGAATGCGAATCGTGCGGCGGGTGACGATCCGGCCGTCGGTGGACCTGGGAAAACTGGCCAACAAGTACGAGCCGCAGTTGCCCCGCGCCTTCCGGTTCATGACCCGGGGACTTGGTACAAGGGACACCAAGGCCCCAGACTTCCTCAGTCTGGTCATGTTCCAGCCGGACTACCTGGCCGAACTGATCCGGGTCGGAGAGGCCGATGCGGAGGCGCGCGAGGCCGAGTTGGTGGCCCTGCTGGAACCCGAACGCGAGGTGCATCATGACGACCGGTAAGGAAAGCGCCCGCGAGTTCAGCAACGCGCAGGAATCCCGCGATGTTGCCGAGGGCGCTCGTGAATCCGGATGGGAGAAGCGGAGCTTCATGCGGGAGCTCTTCGGAGGCAGGCTCTCGCTGGACCTCGTCCATCCGCACCCGGTCCAGGACCCCGAGGAGGCCGCTCGCGCAGCGCCGTTTCTGGAGCGGATACGGCAGTTCACGGAAGAAAACGTGGACGGCGACGCCTTCGACCGCGAGGGCTGGGTCCCGGACGCGGTGCTCGAGGGCCTCGCCGACCTGGGCGCCTTCGGGATCAAGGTCCCCCGGGAATACGGCGGGCTCGGACTGTCCCAGACCTCGTACAACCGGGCCCTGGCCATCGTGTCCAGCCGCTGCGCCTCCACGGCCGCGTTCCTTTCGGCGCACCAGTCCATCGGCGTCCCCACGCCCCTGGTTCTCTTCGGCACCGAGCAGCAAAAGCGAAAATACCTGCCCCGGGCGGCGGGCGGCGAGCTCTCGGCCTTCGCGCTGACCGAAGCCATGGTCGGCTCGGACCCGGCCAACATGTCCACGTTCGCGGAACCCTCCGAGGACGGCTCCCACTACATCCTCAACGGCGAGAAGCTGTGGACGACCAACGGTCCCCGGGCCGATCTGCTCGTCGTCATGGCGCGTACGCCGCCGCGGCCGGGGGTCAAGGGGAAACGCCCGATCAGCGCGTTCATCGTCGAGACGGCGTGGTCCGGGGTGGAAGTCGGCCCGATCTGCCGATTCATGGGGCTGAAGGGGATTTCCAATGGGGTGCTCCGCTTTCGGAACGTCAAGGTTCCTCGCGAAAACCTGCTTTGGGGCGAGGGCCTGGGGCTGAAGCTCGCGCTGATCACGCTGAACACCGGCAGGCTGGCGTTGCCCGCGTTCTGCACGGCCGCGGGCAAGTGCGTCCTGGCCGCGTGCCGGAAGTGGGCGGTCGAGCGCGTGCAGTGGGGTGCGTCGATCGGGAAGCACGATGCCGTGGCGCAGAAGCTGGGCAGGATCGCCGCGGAGACCTACGCCATGGAAGCTGTCGTGGAGCTCGCGGCGGCCATGTCCGGCCTCGGAACGCTCGACATGCGGCTGGAGGCGGCGATGGCCAAGCTGTGGCACAGCGAGAAGGCGTGGGACCTCATCGACGACGCACTGCAGATTCGCGGCGGCCGCGGCTACGAGTCCGCCGATTCCCTGCGGCAGCGCGGCGAGGACCCCATACCGGTCGAGCGCGCCATGCGGGACGCGCGGATCAACCTCATCTTCGAGGGATCGAGCGAGATCATGCGCCTCTTCATCGCCCGCGAAGCCGTGGATTACCACCTGTCCGTGGCAGGAGCCGTGATCGACCCGCGGGTGCCGGCCGGCAAACGCGCGGCTGCGTTCCTGAAGGCCGCGGCACACTACGCCCTATGGTACCCGGGGCGGTGGCTGGGATGGGGCCGTTGGCCGCGCTACGGGGCCTTCGGGAGCCTGGCCGGGCACATGCGCTACGTTGACCGCAAGTCGCGGAAGCTTGCGCGCACCCTCTTCCACGCGATCATCCGGCATGGGCCCGGACTGGAACGTCGCCAGGCCGTGCTCGGCCGCCTCGTCGACAACGGCGGGGACCTGCTGGCCATGATCGCCAGCTGCGTTCGCGCGATGAAACTCGTGAAGGAGAACCCCGGCGACCGGACGCCGTTCGAGCTGGCCGACGCCGCGTGCAGGCTTGCGCGCCGCCGGATCGACACCCGGTTCAGGGCCGTCTTCCGGAACGACGACACCGCCGTCTACAAAGTGGCGCGCGGAGCCATGGCCGACCGCTACGATTGGCTGGAGGCGGGTGTGATATTGACGCCGCCAGCCGACCGCGACGAGCCACCCCCGGACGCGGAGGGCGTCTCAGGCGGGGCAGTCCGTCCCCGGCCGACGAGCGCCGTGCCGGCCTGATGGCCCGACCGTTCCTGCTGCTGGTTCTCCTCTGGACCCTGGCCCTGGTCCTGCTCGGGAGCATCGTGCACGCGACGGAATCCAGTCTCGCGTGCCCCGACTGGCCCACCTGCTTCGGCACGATGATGCCCGAAATGACCGGCGGCGTGTTCTGGGAGCACCTGCACCGTCTCTGGGCTGGAGCCCTCCTGCTGCTCTTCCCTGCAGCCGTGATGCTCACGCGGCGCGCCCACCCCGACCGGAAGGCGCTCTTTCGGCTGGGCCTCGCTGGCATCGCACTCCTTTTCTTCCAGGCCCTGCTGGGCGGTCTTACGGTCATCTATCGGCTGCCAGACGCAATCTCCACGTCCCATCTCGCCATGGCGCTCGTCTTCCTGGGGATCGTGACGGTCATGCTGGTGCGCACCGCGCCCGGGGTCACGGAGCGTGGCGCGGACCCGCGTTCCGACGGACGCCTGGCGTGGCGGGTGGGGTGCTGGATCACGGGCCTGGTGTTCCTGCAGTCGCTGGTGGGGGCGGTGGTTCGCCACACCGACGCCGGGATGGCGTGTCCCGACATTCCGCTGTGTCTGGGAAGGGTGATTCCGCCGCTGGAGTACCCGGCCGTGCAGCTGCACTTCGCGCACAGGGTCCTGGGGGTGGCGCTGGCGGTAGCGGTGGTGATGTTCGCACGCACGATCCTGACGCGCAGCCGGGACGCCTTCTCCAGACGACTGGCGGCGGCGGCCGCGATCGGGGTCGTGGGTCAGGTGCTGCTGGGCTTTGCCTCGGTGGCGTTCCGGCTCGGCGTACCGTGGGTTTCCGCGCACAGCGTGCTCGCCGCGACCCTCCTGACGCTGGGCGTGGCGATGGCGGCGCACAGTTGGAAGCGAGCGCCGCAATGAACATCCAGGCCATGGGGGACGGCCTGGCCCACTTCAACGCCGTTCTGAACCTGACGAGCGCAACCCTGCTCGTCGCCGGCCTGATCTACATTCGCCGCAAGGAAATCCGCCTGCACCGCCGATGCATGCTGGGAGCGGTGGCAGCGTCGGCCCTGTTCCTGGTCTCCTACGTCCTGCGCGCCGCGCTCACGGGAACCCATAGCTTCCCGGGCCCGGATTCGGTGCGCCGTTTCTACCTGGCCATCCTCTTCAGCCACATGATCCTGGCGGTAGTCGTGTTGCCGCTGGTCATCCGACTGCTCTTCCTCGCCGGACGCCGCCGATTCAAGGCGCACCGTCGCCTGGCCCGCTGGACCTACCCGGCGTGGCTCTATACCTCGATCACCGGCCTGTTCGTGTACTACATGCTCTACCACGCATACGCGTAGCTACTCCTTCACTGCCCATCGGCAGCACCGGTCGCCCCAGGTCTCGCAACTGCTCTTGGTGACCTCCAGATCGTCCCCCACGCCCCTGGCGAGCGCACGTTGACAGAATCCGGTCAGTATCTGACAGGCGGTACCACTGGAATCGATCTGCACCAGCGGAGAAGCCGAGACTTCCAGTGTGAACGGGCCGGATACGAAGCCACCCAGACGGCGGCCAAAGAGCTTCGGGAACGCGCGGGCCACCGAGCGCTTGACACGAAACAGCCGCAAGCGGCGCGGAAGGAGCCGGGCGCGCGCAGTCCCCGCCGAATCCGCAAGACGACTTCCCATCTCCAGGAAGACCTCGGCCGCATCGGCTCGTTTGTTGACCAGACGCAGGAATTCGGCGAGTTCGTCGAGGGTCAGTTTCCTGCCCTCCCGAACGTATTCCTCGTGAAGCCGGATCTGGCGTTCGATGACCGTGCTCAGGCCAAGCCGGCGCGGCATTGTGCGGGAAACCACCTCTTCGTCGATCCACTCGGAGGGACGGTCCACCGAGCGGATCGCTTCGAGCATAGCGAGAGCCACTTTCGCGGCGATCGAAGGCTTTTCGACTTTTGCCAAACGGTCCGTCCTGTTGCGTGCCAGACGAGTGGCCGCCATTGCGGCCATCGTCCGAATTTCGTCACAGAGCGAAGTACTGGCAAACCGCCGGGTTTGCCGAGCACGAGCGCGTTCTTCTAGCTTCCGCGCCCGGACGGATTCAACGACAGGACACCTGGACGACTCTTGAAGCGATACGCCGCCTTCGACCCCCCGGAATACCGGAACTGGGCCCCGGATGCCGCATTGACGCGTGAATACCGCAGCCGCATAGAGGAGGATCCCGGGAGAGCGGCCGCCATCGGAGCCCTGGAGACCTCCGCGCTTCTGGATCTGTATCGCGACCTGCTCGTCACGCGACTGCAGGACATCGGCCTCAAGCGCTGGGTGCGCCAGGGCGTGATCAGCAAGGCATGGCTGGGCGTGGGCGAGGAAGCGGTTACGGTCGGGTGCGTCGCGGCGCTGGACCGCGACCGCGACGTGGTCATCCCGATGATTCGCAACGCGGGCGCCGGGCACATGATGGGCCTGCCGCTCCATCATGGCTTCACCAGCTACCTGGCTACCGGCGACAGCCCCAGTGGCGGGAGGGACTTTCACTACGGCGATATCGACAGGGGCGTGATCCAGCCCGTCAGCCACATGGGCACCAGCGTTCCCGTCGCTACCGGCGCCGCTCTCGCCTTCAGGAATCGGGACGAGCCGCGTATCGCGCTCACATGGACGGGAGATGGGGCGACGCGTACCGCTGCCTGCCACGAGGGACTGGTCGTGGCCGCCCGCCTTCAAGTCCCCGCAATCGTGGTCATCCAGAACAACCAGGTGGCTCTGGGAACCCGCCTGGACCAGCACGGCGCCGGCGGCCTGGAGCACATTCCGCGCGCACACGGAATCCCCGCGCTCCACTGCGACGGGAACAACGTGCTGGACGTGTACGCGGCCACCGCGATTGCACGTGAATGGTGCCTCAAGGGCGAGGGACCGGTGGTGCTCATCGCCGAGACCTTCCGCATGGGCGGCCACGCGACGCACGACGAGCGCGAAGCACGCGAGACCTTTTCGGCCGAACTGTTCGAGCACTGGGGTCGTCGCGACCCCGTCGGACTGTACGAGGCGTACCTGCTCGAAGAGGGGGTGTCGAGCGAGACCCTCGGCGAGGTGGAGGCCAGCGCCACCGCGGCGGTCGAAGCGGCTGCCGAGCGGGCGCTGAAGTCGCGCGCGCAGTTGCCGGAACCGCGGCAGGCGCTCTTCGAGGGTGTGTCTCAGGGCGGCGTGCTGCACGGGTTCGCCGACAGGCTGGACTGAATGGCCGCCGCACCCCGGTCAGCGTGCTACATTTGAACCATGTTCGAGAATCTGCGCCGGGCCTTCCGGGAGGCCGTCGACAACTTCAACCGCGAGCTGGAACGGGACGCCGTGCCGGAGGCGGTGGACGGGCTCATTCGGGGAATGCAGAAGGAGGCCGTTGCAACCAGGGCGGGGCTCGAAGGGCTGAAGGAACAGCTGGCGAGGGCGCGCAAGCGGGCCGAGGCGGAGGGCCGGGAGGCCGAGGTTTGCCGGCGGCGCGAAGAACTCGCCAGCAAGATCGGTGACACCGCCACGGCCGAGGTCGCGGCGGAGTTTGCGGAAAAGCACACCGCCCGGCAACGCGTGTTGAGCGACAAGGCGAAAGCCATCGAGGCCGAGATCCGCCTCGGCGAAACCGAGTACGCCGACATGCTGGCCCAGATCAAGAAGGCACGGGCCGACCGCAGCGCCCTGGCCGCCCAGGCGGGCCGAACGAAGGCGCGCGACTCGGTCCTCGGTGCGGACGATCTGTTCGGGGAACTGGACCGCATGGCGGAGAAGATCGGCGACACCGAGGCCGGCGCCGAGGCCGGCAGCTCGCTCTTCGACGACGCGGGCGAGTTTGACGAGGAACTCGAGCGGTCGCGCAGGGAGGAAGCGATCGACTCGCGTCTGGACGAGTTGAAGCGCCGTATGGGAAGGAAGTAGATTGGGGCCATGGAAAACTGGATCGGTGTAGGTATCTGGATCGTGATGGGCGCGGTCGTCGGGCTCGCCATGAAGCTGGTGGTAAGGCGTCCCGATACGACCCCCGGGCATACGCGCCTCCTCTGCCTCCTCGGCGCATTCGCTGCCGTCATCGGCGGAATGCTGGGCGTGGGCATCTTCGAATTCGACCACCCCGTCGCGCTCAGCATCGGGGGAATGGGCGGCGCGGTCGGCTTCGCCGCGCTGATGACCTGGGTCTACCGATGGGGGATCAAGGGCCTCACCTGAGGAGCGGAGGCGACCCTTGTCAGAGGCGATCAAAGACCCCATCGACTTCGCCACGCGGGAACGCGTGAGGTTCTACCGGGAACTCGACGAATTCCTGCGCATTCCGTCCGTTTCCGCGAAATCGGAGCACGACGCCGACACGGCCCATGCAGCCGACTGGGTGCGGGGGCGGCTGGCAAGCGCGGGACTGGACGCCGAGGTGATCGCAACCCCGGGTCATCCAGTGGTCGTCGGAGAGTGGCGCGGCGCCGGCCCACAGGCCCCGACGGTCCTCATCTATGGCCACTACGATGTGCAGCCCGTGGAGCCGTTGGAGTTGTGGGACACGCCTCCCTTCGAACCGGACATCCGTGACGGGCGCATCTACGCACGTGGTTCAGCGGACGACAAGGGGCAGCTTTTCCTGCACATCAAGGCGCTGGAAGCACACCTCGCCACCCGGGGCCGGTTGCCGGTAAACGTCGTCGTGTTGGCCGAGGGCGAAGAAGAGGTCGGTTCGCCCAACCTCGTTCCGTTCGTCAGGGAACACCGCGACCGTCTCGCGGCCGACACCGTCGTCATCTCCGATTCGGCCATGTTCGCCCCCGGGATTCCGTCTCTCCTCTTCTCCCTCCGGGGACTGGCCTACTTCGAGATCCACGCCGCGGGACCCACCTCGGACCTTCACTCGGGTGCCTACGGCGGGGCGGTGCTCAACCCGGCCAATGCGTTGGCCCGGATCATCGGAGAACTGCACGACGAGACCGGACGAATCGCCATTCCCGGCTTTTACGACGACGTGCGCACCCCGCCGCAGGACACCCTGGAGGGGATCCGCGGCCTCCCGTTCGACGCAGACGGCTACGCCCGCGAGGTCGGTACGATACCCGCCGGCGGAGAGCACGCCTACTCTCCGCTCGAACGTCTCTGGATTCGGCCTTCCTGTGACGTCAACGGCATGTGGTCGGGATACACGGGCGAGGGAGCGAAGACCGTTCTGCCGGCACGGGCAGCCGCCAAGGTCAGCTTCCGGCTGGTCCCCGATCAGTCTCCCGACCGGGTCAAGGTGCTGCTGGAGGAGCATATGGCGCGCGTGGCACCCCCCGGCGTGGAGGTCACGGTCGTCGAACTGCACGGCGGGCGGCCGTGGCTGGCCCAGCCGGAGGGGCCGCTGTTCACCGCGGCGGCCAATGCGCTGGAGCGCTCCTTCGGCACCCGTCCCGTGCTCACGGGCGAGGGCGGCAGCATCCCCATCGTCGTGGAACTCGAGGAAATCCTCGGTGCCAACTCCCTGCTCCTCGGATTCGCGCTCCCGGGTGCGAACATGCACGCCCCGAACGAGTGGTTCGCGACGGACTGCTTCGAAAAGGGGATCGACACGCTGATCCACCTCTACGACGAACTGGCTGAGCTCTAGCGCGAAGCCATCGCGGCCGCACGCAGCAGCGCCCGCGCCTTGTTGAGCGTCTCCTCGAACTCGGACGCCGGATCGGAGTCGGCTACGATCCCGGCCCCGGCCTGCACGGACGCTTCTCCGTTTCGCACGAGCATCGTACGAATGGCGATAGCCGTGTCCATCTGCGCACCTCCCCACCCGATGTACCCGACCGCACCGGCATAGAGGCCCCGTGCCGTGGGCTCCAGCTCGTCGATGATCTCCATGGCCCGGATCTTCGGCGCGCCGGACACCGTTCCCGCCGGGAAGCACGCGCTCAGAACGTCCAGGGCGGTCAAGCCGGGGCGCGCGTGTCCCTCGACCTGGCTGCACAGGTGCATCACATGGGAGTACCGCTCCACCTGCATCAGTTCCGGCACGGTTACGGTGCCGTACTCCGACACGCGCCCCACATCGTTCCTCCCCAGATCCACCAGCATCCTGTGCTCTGCCAGTTCCTTCTCGTCCGCGGCCAGTTCTTCTGCCAGGGCACGATCTTCGGCGGGCGTGCGTCCGCGCCTGCGTGTCCCGGCGATGGGCCGTACTGTCACCAACCCGTCCTCCAGGCGCACCAGGACCTCGGGCGACGAACCCACGATGCTGAAGCCGTCGAGGTCGAGGAAATACAGATAGGGTGAGGGATTGACCGTGCGCAGCGCCCGGTAGAGTTCGAAGGGCGGGCGTTCGAACCGCGTCGAGAGCCGCTGGCTGAGTACGACCTGGAATGCATCGCCCGCCACGATGTAGTCCTTGATCCGGCGAACCCCGTCCATGAACGCGGATTGCTCGAAGTTGCTCGTGAAGGTGGTCTCGTCACCGCTCCCAGCCAGGGCCAGGTCGAGAGGCGCTGGACCGCGGCCCGTACGCAATCGCCGGATCGTATCGTCCAGGCGCGCGACCGCTGCCCGGTACATCCGCTCGAGCGCGTCAGGATCCTCTTCGCCCCGCGTCTCGACGGTGGTGATCACCTTGGCGCGGCCGTACAGGTTGTCCACCGCGACGACCACGTCCGAGAACATCACCACGGCCGTCGGCAGGCCCTGGTCGTCCGGCGGGGCAGGACCCAGGCGCTCGATGCGCCGCACCAGGTCGTAGCCGAAATAGCCTACCGCTCCCCCCCAGAAGCGCGGCAATCGCGGATCCGGGCAGGTCCGGGCCGCTGCGAGGCGCGCATGCAGGTCTTCGAGAGGATCGTCCGTGGGGTGCCGAACCCAGCCCGAATCGGCATGCCAGATCGAAACCTGGTCGCCCTCCAACATCCACACCTGCCGCGGGCGACTGCCCAGAAAGCTGTAGCGCGCCCACTGCTCGCCCCCCACGACCGATTCCAGGAGGAAGCCGAACCCCCCATCCCGCAGCTTGTGATAGGCGGTAACGGCCGTGTCGGAGTCGAAAAGGAACTCGGACCAGACGGGAATGCGGGAACCGGGCGCGGCCAGCGCGCGGAAGGATTCGAAGGAGGGTTCGACGTTCAATGATCGCAGGACCGCGATGGGATGATTCAGACCGCAGACGTTTGACTATCTTCAAGGAATGTAAACGAAGGAGACACCGCGATGCGTCCGACGGATACAACCTCCGGAGTTGCCACCCAAAGCCGCCCACCGTATCTCTGGGCTGCGGCGGCGGCCACGAGCGTGGGACTGCTGTACGCCCTGACCCTGGCCCCCACCACGGCGTTCTGGGACACCAGCGAATACATCGCGACCGCTCACATTCTCGGAATACCCCACCCGCCCGGGAATCCGCTGTTCGTGGTCCTGGCGCGGACCTGGGAGATCATTCTCAGCCCGCTGGGACTCTCCGCCGCCGTGAGCATCAACCTCTTCTCCGCGCTGATGGGCGCGCTTTCCCACGGATTGTGGTTCCTGGTCGTGCACCACATCCTCCGCCATTTCTCGGACAGCCACCGCTTCCAGCTCGTCGGGGCCGCGGCGGCGGTCCTGGTGAGCGCGACGGCCTTCACCGTCTGGAACCAGTCCAACGTCAACGAGAAGGTCTACACCGTCTCGCTGTTCACGATCGCGCTCCTGTCCTGGCTCGCCTTCCGCTGGAGAGAACGCATCGGCCAGCCCGGAAACGACAACATCCTCCTGCTGATCGTCTTCCTCCTTGCGCTCTCGGTCGGCAATCACCTGATGGCATTCCTGGCGGCCCCCGCGCTGCTCGTCTTCGTTCTCGCGGTCCGCCCCCGCGTTTTCGCCAGCACATGGCTGTATCCGGTCGGGATCGCGGCAGTCGTTGCGGGCCTCAGCATTCACCTGTTCCTTCCCGTGCGTTCGGGACTCGGCCCCGTGATCAACGAAGCGGAGCCGACCTGCGAGGGCGTGGGCGAGGCACTGGGGAGCATCGTCACCTACGGGATCGCCGGGTGCGAGGACCTTTCCGAAGCACTCCAGCGGGAGCAGTACGACAAGCCTCCCCTGCTTCCCCGCCAGGCGCATCTCACATCGCAGATACAGAACTGGCTTCAGTACTTCGACTGGCAGTGGGCGCGTGGTCTGTCCCCCAACGACGTCCTCTTCGGCAACAGCAGGCTCGCGCTGACGGCTCTGTTCATCGGACTGGGGGTGTTCGGTCTGGCCGAACACTATCGGCGCGACCGGGCCAGCTGGCTGTACCTGATCTCGCTCTTCGGAGTGCTCTCGGCCGGACTCGTTTTCTATCTGAACTTCAAGTACGGGTACTCGATGCCGAATCTGGACGGTGACGACCTCCAGCGGGCGATGGACCGGATGGGCGCCCTCACACCGGATCAGGTGAAGGAGGTGCGTGAGCGGGACTACTTCTTCGTCGTCGGCTTCTCCGTGTGGGGTCTTGTCGCAGGCATCGGCATCGCGGCCCTTTGGGACCGGTTGACGCGCAGGTCAGGGCGACCAGCAGGGTACACGGCGCCGGTGCTCGCGCTGGCGGCGATCCCCCTTGTGCTGAACTTCGGCTGGGCAAGCCGTGACGGGGACTACGCCGCACGGGACTGGGCCTACAACCTCCTCATGAGCGTCGAGCCCTACGCGCTCCTCTTCACGAACGGCGACAACGACACCTTTCCGCTCTGGTATCTGCAAGAGGTGGAGGGCATCAGGCGCGACGTCACCGTGGCGGTCACCTCCTACCTGAACACCGACTGGTACGTCAAGCAGTTGCGCGGCCTGACCCGCCCCTGCACGGGAGAACAGGACCCCGACGCCGACCCCACCCGCATCGTGTGCCAGCGTCCGTACACGGCGGCGAACACCGGTGCCATGTACACCCACGATCCGGCCGAGGCAGAAGCTGCCGGCAAGGTGCCCCTTCTCGTGGACGAGCCGATACGGGCACCGACGCGCGCGATCTTTCGTGAAGATCTGGACGACGCCACCATCGACCAGGTGGTGCGCAGCTACGTGCCGATCGAAGAGCCCCGCGACGTGAACCTGGGTGCCGTAACCGCCAGGATGGCAGCGGGCCAGTACCTCTACCCCTGGCACCAGTTCGCGCTTGCGGCGATCGCGAACTCCCTCGGCGACCGGCCCGTCTACTTCGCTTCGAGCGGCAGCGCCGCCCAGACGTTCGGTCTGCGCCCGCAGGTCATCCGGCAGGGTCTCGCGTTCCGCCTGTGGCCCGGGGACCCAGTGGAACTGTCGTCGCGGGGGGTCACGGCCAGCCTGGGCACCTCGCCCTATGCGGGCGTGATCGGGCCGTGGGTGGACATTCCGCGCACGCGGCTGCTGGCC
Organism: Gemmatimonadota bacterium; assembly: GCA_009844885.1. Lineage (GTDB taxonomy): Bacteria > Gemmatimonadota > Gemmatimonadetes > Longimicrobiales > Gaopeijiaceae > Bin94. The sequence goes on along the minus strand of VYAQ01000241.1, from coordinate 5,636 downwards.
GACAGCGTGTTCGTTCATCGATCCGGGATTCCCGACGACTGGGACTACTGGCCGGACCGTTCGACGCGGGGAATCCCCAACTACTACGCCTGGGTCTACCGCGCGCTCCGCCAGGACGCCGTCGCCCGCGACGACGTGGATGACATGGCGGTACTGCAGGACCGCGTGGAGGCGTGGACGCGCCTGGGCGCCGTTCCGGTCCCGACGGGGGAGGTCCAGCGCTAGGCTAGCCGCGAACTGACCAACCAGGCTAGTCGACCTGCAGCCAGATCGTCCCCAGGCCCGATCGGTCGCGGCGCAGGCGGCGCCCCTCGGGCACGTCCTCGACCCGGTATAGCAGGTCGAAGCACTCCGGGAACGCCGAAGCAACCCCGTGCGTGGTCTTGACCAGGAGCAAGGGGATTCGCCGCGACAGGCGGACCAGTTCCACCAGCGCTCGATGGACATCCTCCCGCCCGAGACGGTTGAGACCGGCGGGCAGAACCACCGATTGCAGCGGTACGCCGGCATCCACCGCCAGCTCCGCCAATACGATCCTGACCGCCAGCTCCAGCACCGCGAATTCCTTCCCGCCGCGGCGTCCCCCGTCGGCCCAGTCGGCGAAGAGCGCCGGGAAGGCCCCGGCCAGGCGCCCTCCAGTCAATGTCAGCACCCTGGCGTGAACAAGCGAGCGGACGCGTTCACGCGTGGCGCGCACGAGTTCGGCCCGAACCTCTTCCATATCGGCGCTCCCGCGCCGCCTCCCAAGCCGGGCTTCCAGGGCCGCCAATTCGTCCACACGACCGATCGCGGCCTCGAGCTCCAGCCCCCGGATCTTCCGGCGCTCCAGTTCCTCGGACAGCTCGTTCACGGTGCTGTCCAGCTCCATCGCTCCGGTTTCGATCGCCCTGAGATCGTCGGGTTTGCGTTCGAGCTGATCCCTTCGCCTCCGCCACCAGCGCCCGTCCTGCACCACAGCCTCCCATTCCTCGCGGCGAGCCTTCTGGACGGCCTGGGCGCGGTCCTGCAGCGGCTGGCCACAGCTGCGGCACGTGGCCTCGTCCCCTTCCTCGTCGAGGCGCTTGAGGCGGTCCCGCAGCTCGCGCTCGCGATCCCGGTACAGCAACAGCCTCGTCTCGGCGTCCTGGCGCTCGCGCACCCACGCCATCATTCCCGCTTCCAGGTCCCCGCGAACCTCCGCCGCTTCCCCACGCGCTTCCCGCAGCTGCGCTTCCAGCGCTTCCACACCTTCACCGGCCCGGCCCAGACGCTCCACGTCCTCCTTCGCCTCGCGAATCATGCGGCGCACGAACCCCTCCAGCGTCCCGCCGCGCACGAAGCCACCGTCTCCCTCCGGCGCCAGAATGCGCCCCAACTCACGCACCTTGCGGGTCGTCTCGGGACCCTGGCAAAGCGTGGCCGCGGCCGACAGCCACGTCGTGACGGGTCCGCCACCGAACCACACGGCCGCGTATTCATCCCGGGAGAGCACGTGCGCGGTCAGTATCGGTGCCAGCACCTTCTCGAAGGCCCGGCTGCCCACCCCCATCGTGCCATCGCCCGTGCGTACCAGGACCCTGGGTCCCCCAGGCCGACCCGGCCTCGTGAAGCCTTCGCGCAGCGAAGACATGAACTCTCCCCACAGCGGACCGCCATCGGCGACGAACGCAACCAGACCACGCCCGTCCTGAAGGTCGAGCACGGGTCCGCGCAGGCCCGCCTGGAGCACGTCGATCTTCATGTCTGCGCCCCCTCTGCCACCGGGACCGCACCCGGCGCGGAAGCCACGAGTTCGGGCACCCCGGCACCAGACGCGCCATGACCACGACGTGTCCCTCTACCACCAATCCCGTGCGAGGTTCCCTGTCCGGGCAGCGCGTCGATCCTCAGCTCGGCCACCCGGCGCCGTACCCGCGCCAGTACCTCGCGATCGAGCACGGCGAGGTCGTCGGCCGAAAGGCCCCTCACCGGAATCCGCAACAGCTTCCCGTCGATGCCCCCGGGGACCCCGCCCAGCGCCTCGCTCAGCCGCCGCGTCACGGTCGCAGTCCCGCCACCCGTGGCTTCCACGGGCGCCAGGCTCACGGCGGCCCGCGCCTCCACGGGCCAGAAGGTCACGTCGTGGCCCGACCCGGGGCCACGACCGGATTGCGCCTTGTCCGCCCCGAGCCGCACGGTGATGAACCCCTTGGCTGTCGCGGCCTCGGCCCAGGGATCGGCACCCACCCGTTCGAGAGAGCCAGCGTAGCAGGCGCGCTCGGTGACGCGGGTGTAGGTGTGGTTGGATCCCAGCGCGACGTAGTCCCATCCGTCCAGCGGTATCCTCACCGCGTGGGACCGTCCCGACGCCAGCGCGGCATGCATGACAAGCACGTTCCAGGTGGCATCCGGGTCCGGTGACAAATCGACGGCGCGCGACCCCATTACCGCCCTGTGCGGCACCAGGGTGACATTGACCGAGTCGTCGCGCAGGCTGAGCCGACGGACGGTATTGGACGCCACCTCAACCGACTCCAGGGCGCCGACCACCGTGAGCGGCCCGTCACGGTCGGCGTCCAACGGCGTGTCCCGCGCTCCGGCCGCCACCGCGACCACCACCCCGGGGAGCCTCTCGCGCAGCGTGCGGACCGCGCGTCCGAAGGCCGCGATGGGCGTGGCGGTCACGTCGGGGTGGTCGAAGACGTCGCCCGACACGACCACCAGCTCCACCCCGATCTCCGCGATTCGCACCAGGGCCGTCTCGAAGATCCGCAGAACGTCCCGGGCCCGTCCCGCCCCGGCACCCCCGTACCCCAGGTGCAAGTCCGAGATGTGCGCCAGCTTCACGCCGGGTCCTCCTGTCGGCCGTCCGCCACCGGGCCCGGCAGCGGCCACGGCTTCATGCCCGGCAGCGGTCCCGGCGGTGCCGATGGCCTGCTGAAGCACCAGAGCTCGTCCCTCCGCGGCGCCAGGCGGGGTGGCCCCCAGGAGCCTTCGACCGCCCCCGCGTAGCGGGAGACTTCCATGTCCGCCCCCAACCCCGCATCCGCGAGCGAGTCGGGCAACCGCCCGTGCGGACCGCGGATCCAGACGCGTTCGACCTCTACATCGCGCAACGCGCGCAGGAGTTCCCCCAGCGGTTGCGACTGAGCCAGGGACTCACCCAGAGATCCCCACTCGGCCACGACCGTGAGGCCGGGCATCTCGGGAACGAGAGCAGATGCCATCCGATCATCGTCCCACCCGAATCCCCTGCACGCCAGAGCCCGTACGGCCGCGTCCGGCTCGTACATCGTCCAGACCCGCCCGTCCGGCTGTGCGGACCAGCTGCCTGCACCCACAAAAAACACCGCATCGTCCTCGGCCAGCGTGCTCTCGACCGCCGCGCGCCAGTCCCCCTTGGGCGGGTGATCGACCGCCAGGTCCCGTTCGCCTTCAAGCAGCAGGTGAACCGTCGTTTCCGGAATCAGGGTGTGCCACGCTTCGAAGCGAAGTTCGGGACGGTCCGGGCTGTGCAGGACCAGACGCCGGCGCGGCACCCGGTCGAAGATCCATCCCTGGCAGCGCGCCCCCGCTGCAGCCAGTACCGTGGCGCCTAGAAACGCCGTGACCGCCAGGACCGGACGGCCCAGAAAGGTCGCGGCCAGAAGGGATCCGGCAATCGCGCCGACGAGACTGCCAAGCCCGATCTGCCGTCTGCCACTCGTTTCGAGCACCGTCGCGAAACCGCCGAGCCGGCCAAGAACCCCGCCGGCGAAGTAGGCGGGAAGCGCGGCCGTCAGCGCGAGTCCGGCTCCCTGCGCCACCGCCCCGCCGTCGAATCCGGCCATCGCTTCCCATACGGCCGTGAAGCCGGCCCCCAGGAGCAGGGCCACCAGAAGCCCCACCCATCCACGTGCCGCCGCGGGGACCGCCTCCTCGCTGTGACTGCCGCTGCCCACCCACAGCCCCGCGATCAGCGAGACGGTGGCGACTCCAAGCAGCACCGCCAGGGCCCGCAACAGACCCTGCGTTACATCGAGCACGGCCCCCGGGCCGGCCGCGTACAGGGGATCGGCCGTACCCGCGCCCACGCCCCGAACCAGCCACTGGGCGTCGTAGAGAAGGACGGCCGCACCCGTCGCGATCGCGATCGCAAGGGAGGTTCCCACGAACAGCGCAGGAATCCAGAGCATGCGGCGAGCCCTGGTCATTGGTCCTCCGACGATGCCTGGACCGGGCCGCTGTGCCGCGGCCCGGCGGGCTCCGCGGCGACCGTCAGAGCTTCGTACTGCCCGAGAAAGAAGACGAGCGGATCGCCCCCCGCGGCCTCTCCGTCGTTCACCTTGCCCACCAGAATCACATGATCCCCAGCCTCGAAGGTGCGGTAGAGGCCGCACGTCATCCAGGCCACCGCGCCTTCGAGTACGGGACCGCCCCCCTCCCTGACGGTAAAGGGGACATCGTGAAAGCGGTCCGTGCGTTTCTCCTCGGCGAATCGGACCGCTGTGGCCGCCGCGCCCGCACCGAGGATGTTCACGGCGAATGCGCCGTTCGCGAGGATCGCGCTCAGAGAGGACGATTTCTCGGAGACGCAGACCAGCACCAGCGGGGGATCCAGGGAAACCGAGGTGACCGAGTTTGCCGTGAGGCCGACGGGCGTACCGTCGCGGTCCACCGCCGTGACAACGGTCACTCCCGTGGGATAGTGTCCCATGATCCTGCGGAACCTGGACGCCTCCACGACGGCCGGCAACGAGCCTCCCCGCCCGGACACCGCGCCGCCCATTGCTGGAATCGAGGGTTCGCGACTCATGGTCTCCTTCCTGCCAGCTTCCTCACAACTCCGCGAGTATGGACCGATAGCTCCGGTGCCGTTCCGGCTGGATGTGTCCATCCGCCACCGCCTCCAACACGGAGCAGCCAGGCTCGTGCACATGCGTGCAGTCCTTGAAATGACATGTTCCGAGGAACGGACGGAAGTCCGCAAAGCAGCCATCCAGCTCGGCCGGCGCCACACCGCCCAGTCCGACATCGGAAAACCCCGGTGTGTCGGCAACATGACCGCCGTCGGCCAGGGCGATCAGCCGGCTGGACACGGTGGTGTGCTTCCCGATCCTGGAGCGTCGGCCGACCCGGCGGGTCCGGAGGTCGAGCGAAGGCTCCACGGCGTTGAGCAAGGCCGACTTCCCCACCCCCGACGGCCCCGCCAGGGCCGACTTCCCCGCGCGGATCACCGCACGGAACGCCTCCATGCCCGCGCCCGTCACCGCGGACGTGGCCAGCACGGCATACCCCGCCGCCCGATACGCACGCTCCAGCTCGGCCTGCGCCGCGCGGCCCCCCGCCAGGTCCACCTTGTTGAGAACCAGGCGCACCTCCATGCCCCCCGATTCTCCCATGACCAGCATGCGGTCGACCACTTCCCGGCTGGGGCGGGGATCCGCAACCGACGCCACCACAAGAAGCCTGTCCAGGTTCGCCGCCACCACCTTGGCCACCCGGCCCGACGACGCCCACCGTGACAGAGACGTCCTCCGCGCACGCACGGACTCGATCACGAATGCGCCTTCCGCGCCGGCGGCAACCTCGACATGATCCCCGATCACGACCTTCCCGGGAACCGGACCCGTCCATTTGAGGCGTCCCCTCAGCGATGCCTCGACGATGCCCTCAGCGGTCCGCACACGGTACACGCC
>VYAQ01000173.1 GCA_009844885.1 Gemmatimonadota bacterium | reverse complement strand
GTCCAGCCGGGGCGGGCTGTTCTCGTGGGGTGGGAATCGTTACGCGCGGATCAATCTGGCGCTGGAGGTGCCGATGGACACGAATCTGCGCGTGGACGACCGCTCGGGCATCATCCACATCATCGACACGGGCGACGTGACACTGGAGGACGGCTCGGGCAACATCCTGATTCGGGATGTTGGATCTCTCACCATCCATGACGGCTCGGGGAGCATCAGCGTCAGCCGGGTGACCGGTGATTTCCGGCTGGATGATACCTCGGGGAATCTCACGGTCGATGGCGTGAGTGGAGATGTCGTGATCGACGACGGTTCCGGCAGCGTGATCGTCAGCGACGTCAACGGCGACGTGACCGTATCCGACGGATCGGGACATATCAGGATAAACGCGGTTGGAGGAAGCGTCCGCCTGGACGAAATCGGCTCCGGCTCGGTGACGGTGCATGACGTGGACGGTGACCTGGTGGTAAGGGACGGGCGCCGCGAGCGGATCCGGTATTCGGACATCCGCGGGAAGCTGGATCTGCCGCCGGCGAGGCGGGGGAGCGGCTGACGAGGCCGGACTGGGTCGCTACCTTGGTCGGGCTTCTGATTCATCTGATCCGCAACAACGGACCTCGGTAGACGTGCGAGACAAAGGGCCACACAGGCGACGATACATCCGATCGATTGCAGTCGCGGCGGCGCTCGCGTCGCTGGCGATGCTCAGCAGCCCCGCGCCCGCACAGGCCCAGGTCCTGCAGCTCCTTCGCGCGATCAACGACGGAGGCAGCTGGATCAAGCTGCCGGTGGAGGATGGCCGGGCCGAGTACCGTGGTCCCGTGTTTCCCGTTGCGGGGATGGCCGTAAAGGGGTGCGTGAAGATCTGGGACGGGAATCCGGGTTCGTGGACGCTCCGCGCCCGGGACCTGCTGGGCGATGCGGAACTCGAGGTCACGACCGAATCCGACAAGCCGGTCAAGTTCGACTACAAGGGCGGGCTCCAGGCGCAACTCGATCTTGTGGTGGAGTGGAGCGAAGCGGGGGACACGGATCTCTACCTCTGGATCGGCGTGTCGCTTCAGGAAAAGGAAGACGATGAGGAAAGGGACATCTGCGAGCCTCCACCGTCGTAGCGACGACGAAGGCCGCTAGTCCCTAGCCCGGTAATCGGCCAGCAGACCCGCCAACTCCTGCAATCCGATCACTTCGACGGAGTCGGCCAATGCACATCGTTCACTTCGATCGCCCAGGGACGCTGCCGGCCCGACAGAGCACATAGGACCGGAATCACGGCGAGAAGTCACGTAAAGTCAACCTGGACTGTACGATCTGCGTTTTTCGCCGTTGCACTGGACCCTGCTGGACCGTGCCGCGAAAAGCGGGGAAAACGCACTTGAGTGGCGGGAAATGCCGAGCATCGTGAAGTGTGTTTTGTGCTGGGATTCAAGACGACACCCATGGACACACCCGCGGGTCGTCGCGGGTCATGCCCACTGGCCCGGATCTCCTCCGCGCGACCTCAGCGGCTCCGATAACGATCCGGGTAGGCTCGTGCCGTGTTCGCGTGTCACCCGTCTCTCTAGTTCGCCCATGAAGTCGAGACTCTTTCTGGGGATCAGAACGTTGCGAGCGAGCTGGAGCTTCTCCTGCAGGAGGTCGTCGAGATGCTCCTCAACCGACTTGAAGCCGTCCCCGACGACGATCGGGTAGTGTATCGTGACCGGGTGGTTCTGACCGATACGGTGGACCCGGTCGGTGGCTTGATTCTCCTTGGCCGGGTTCCAGAGACGCGTATAGTGAACAACGTGCGTAGCACCCGTGATGTTGAGCCCCACTCCTGCCGCCTCGGGGGACAGGATCATGGAGTCAAATCCCTGACCCTCGTTGAACGCCTCGACAATCCAGTGGCGATTGTGTCCGCCGATCTCGCCGTTCAAGACGCTGGGGTCGAAGCCGAATCTGTGACGGATGACGGTTTGCAGGATTCGCTGCATCGCCTTGAGCCGCGTGTAGATTACAACCTTGGCCCCTGTACGCCGAATCCGTTCGAGGATTCCGATGGTCTCTTTCAGTTTCGGGGCATCCTCCAGGAGCCGTTCGGGATCCGTGGTCCGGCGAGTCTTTTGAAACGCCAGAGGGTGCGAGCATACCGCGATCAAGTGCTGTAGCCCGGCCAGCGGATGCATCTCCTTCTGCCTCACAGCGGCCAGGATACGGGCATACACAGCCGCTTGGCGACGGCTCATGCTGACCTCGTATCGGCGGGCGGTCTTGGCGGGTAGCTTCAGCACCTCCTCTTTGGTCCGGCGGATGTAGTGCGGGTGAAGCCGCTCACGCAACCGGGCCACGTGCCCTTCCTGGTCTTCGGTGTCATCGAGGGCGTCCACCAGCGGTCGCTCGAAGTTGTCGCGGAACTCTCGTCGGCTACCCAGCCGCCCCGGCTGGGCGAAGTCCACGATACACCACAGTTCCGAAAGCCCGTTTTCCACCGGCGTTCCGGTACATGCCAAGCGGAAGGAAGCCTTCATGCCCTTGATTGCGCTGGTGACGTTGGCGGTCGGGTTCTTCACGTTCTGGGCCTCGTCGCAGGCGGTTACCGTCCAGTCGATTTTGGCGAGCATGATTTGGTCGCGGCGGAGAGTGGCGTAGGTCGTGATCACGACCTCGTGTCGGGCGAGGCGATGTGGATCACGTTCGCGATTCGCACCCCGATGCTGGTGAACCGGACCAATGCCGGGTGCGAATCGCTTCAACTCGCGCTGCCAGTTGACCATCACCGACAGCGGGACCACCAGCAGCGCGGGCCTGAGTTCGTTTCGATCGTGGAATGTGACATGAAGGCGATGAGCTGAACAGTCTTCCCGAGTCCCATATCGTCCGCGAGCAGCCCACCGCACCTGGAGGCATGAAGGTGGCGCATCCATCGGTATCCGACTTCCTGATGGGGGAAAAGCGTGGCCTGCAAAGAGCCCGGCAACTCGTATTGGCGGAGATCGGGGAAGGGCGCGGAGCCGACATCTGGTTCGACGTATTCCAGTGCGTCCGTGTTCGGGATCACGTCGAGGACGAGCTGAGCGCTCGCCGCACTGACTCGACGCCTGCCGTCGTCATCGGCTGCCGGATGATCGTCACAGAAGTCCAGGAACCTGCGCGCGCGCTCTTGATCGATCTCGATCCATCCGTCCCGGAATCTAGCGTAACGCCCGCCGGTCGCCTCCACTTCCTCGACCAACTCGCGAAACTCCTCGGGCATCAACTCGGTCTCCAGTTCCGATTCCGAAGCCGGATGCCGGGCACTACTGTGGTCATCGGCGTCCGGGCCATCATCGACCCTGGTCACGCCGACCTGGGGCCAAGCATCGAACCAACCGCGGCGCTTCGTCCGATCCACCGCGATGTAGGGTTGGGAATGGTACACCACCGGCACCAGCCCCCGCACCCGCTCACCGAACTCGGCAAGATCGACCTCGATCTCGTCGGGCAGGAACGCTTCGGGGTTGTCGAAGAACGCCGGCACATCGGCTCCGCGGAGGATGCCGTTCTCACGGACGTGCTGGATCGCGTCGCGCTGCCCATGTCGAAGAACGAGGCGCCGACGCCGTCCCTCCGACAGGAACTGGGTGTACTGTGTCTTGGGGGGACCGTCGACGAATCCTCGAAAATCCCGTCCGTCCACACCTTCGATTATCGGCTGCAAGCGGATCTCATCGGTGGAAACCGCTTCGAGGTCCAAGCCCAACCGCTCGGGCAGGAGGTAGTCTGCATTCTGTAGGTATTGGTCGAGCACGACCTGCGACGATTCGGCGGCGATGCGCTTCACCTCCGCTATCAGGATACCCCGTTCATGGGCGGATTCCGGCAAGGGTTGGTCCAAGAGCAGAATCAACTCGCCCACCGGCTGCGGCGGCAGCACGGCCCCGCCGGAGACCTCGAACAGGAGACCCTCTGGGTCGTTGGCGGGGATGGTGCCGCTTCCGTTCTCGTCGAAGCTCAAGAGTACCCGGATACCGAAATGCTTGTGGTTGATCCAACGGTCTGTCGCGATAGTGGCCTTCAAACGCGGATCCGGTTCCGGAATGCCGAGTGTTGCGCGCTCGTGTGAATCGAGATCGTAGACGGACATCCACGGCAGTACGGCACCGTCCTCCGGCGGTATGAGCAGGTTGCGTCCCCACAACTCTTCCAGCAGTCTCACCGCAGGTCGCGCCGCGTCATCGGAGCCGGGCGCAACCGGGAACTTTGGGAGCACCTTTCCGGCCAACCCGACGAACTCCACGCCGACGGGGGTTGGACGCCAATCCGGGATGCCGGTCAAGAGTAGCGTTCCTTCCAGGTCTTCAGGATCCGAGTAGCCGAGTACTGCCAGCCTCCGCTGTGGATGATCCGGTTGTCGTCGCGTAACCCGGCACGAATTGGAACGGGGTGATGTATGATCTTCTTCAGTTCGGACGGGTGAGAAGCCCGCTTGCGCGATCGGATGCGCTTCAGCATGGGCTCCTCCGCCCGGTAGAGATACGCCGCGTTCCCCAACTCGAAAAACTCGACGACCGAGAAGCCTCGAAAGTCAATCAAAGACCATTCCGTAGTTCCGGCCGTTCCGTGGCACACATCGAGTATCTCCCGTCGTTGCTCCAGCCAGAACCGGTGCCGGTCGGAATCGCCCTTGAACGCGTGGTCGAGTTCCCTGGTAATGAAATACTCTCGAAAGTCGCGGCGGCGCTCCTCTGACAACCGGCGCCAGAACGTTCGGTGCGATCCTTCCGCCCTGGGTAGACCGTAGCTGGAGCGGACCTCCTCCAAAGCCGGGGCGCGTCCGTTCCAACGAGCAGGTCCGATGCGCTCGAGGAAGTTCGCGCACGCGGCCCCGTGGCTCGCGCCCGCCATTGTCCGCCACCCGGCTAGAATGTCGGCGTTCGTCAATCGGTGAAGCTGTTCGGCGGACCCGATCTGCAGCGTGCGGTGGAAGATGCGATCCACCAGTGGCGTGTCACTCATGAACGGAGACTCGGGGAGGCCGTCAAGTTCCTTCCAACCGACCTCAATGCGTGCCGTCCAGCGCACGATGGAATCCACCGGTGTGGATTCCCCGAACCACTCAACGGCATCCCGACCGTATCGGTCGCCCACTGCCTCCTGCATTCCGAAGCGCTCACCCATTTCGGCGAGCAGCTCCACGACCGTGCCCGATCGGGGGTACGCCTGCCAGACGCGCCACAGTTCCGCTACATACCCGCGCTGTGGGCGTTCACGCGCGATTGCCGCCACGGCTCCACGAAGCTCGGTCCACAGTCCGATGGAGCGGACCGCCGCGAGGAGTTCCCGAAGGACGAGGCTGCGGGCGAGGGCCGCCAACGCCCGAACGGCATCCTGTGCCGACGCAGCTCTCTCGATGCGTGCTTTTAGAGCCGAGACCTGGGAGCGGTCAAGTTGACGAGGGCTCGACCTGGTTGCCACGTGAACCTCTTGTATGGCCACGCGCACTGCGGGAAGTTGTCTCGGACGAAACGAAAGGGCGGCTTCGAGCGACCTCACTGATCGCACTCCGGGTCGACGAGTATCGCGCCGAGTTCCAACACCCTCTGCGCGAGTGTCCGGTCATCCATCTGAAACTGGATTTCGATCCTGCGGGAGCCCGCCTTGTCCACGGTTCCGTCCGGGAACCGCACCAGATCGGCAAAGGACCGCCCGTTGGCCGTAACGAACCGCTCCAGGTCGTCTCGATACCCTTCGGCTTCATCCAGGAGCACTTCCATGACCGCCAGCGAACGGTTGTGGGAGAGCGCCAGATTGAGCTCGTAGCTTCCGTCGTCGTTGGTGTGCCCTTCAACGACGATCCTCTTGAGCTGACTCCTGAAGGCCGGGTCGTCCAACAGAAGGGGGAAGTAGTCCTTCGCGAAGGTTGCCAGCTCGACCCGTCCATCGGCCGAGACTTCTGCGCTGGCCTGGTCGAACAGCAGGCTCCCGGCGAAGCTCACGGTTCCGGTCGAGTCCACCTCTACCCGGTCTCCGGCATCGAAGCGCGCTTGAAGTTCACGGATCACGCGATGCCGAGTGTCGAGCAGCTTCTTCATGGTGTCGGCGGTGGCCTCGTAGACAACGAGTTGACACTCGCGCCGACCCTCCTGATGCAACGCCGCCATGAGCATCAAGGCGAACGCCATGAGGAGACCGGCCATTAGGTCGCTGTAGCTGAGCCAATACTCCGGCTCCTGGCCGTCGGGGCGCTCCGCTCCTCGTCGGCCGAATAGGGAACGTGCCATGTCCGGGATCACCCACGACGCCCGAACAACCGCCGTAAGATGCCCCTCCGGGGCTCTGTCGGCTCGACATCATCATGGTGCCCATCCCGGTGGGACCCCATATCGATACCGGTGCGTGGCGCAGTCTTCGTGTCGTCCGTTCGCTTGGTCGCCGGAGGGCGAAGGACCGGCGGCCGCTCGGTGTCCTTCCGCGCCCGATTCGGCATCGGCGTCGGAGGTGCCGGGGCTTTGGTGTTCGCACTGCCAGTGTCCATTCGTTGGGGGGGCTGATTCACCGTTACCTGTAGGCCGCTCAAGGCCCTGGTGAGAGCCTCAGCCTGTTCGGAAAGGAGGTCCAGACGTTCTGACGCTTTCTCAGTCCACTTGCCGACGGGTGCCATGGACCCGACCACCGAACTCGCCACCTCCTCTACGCGCCCCGCTCCGGCATCCATCCTTTCCGCCAGCCGCTTGAAGTCCTCCTCCGACCGCGTTCCCGCCACCTCCATCCTGTCGACCATCGCTTCGATGCCACTCTGAAGGTTGTCCGTCGCCTTGGCGAACTCGGATTGACGGAGCTCAATGTCCTTGGCGAACGCGGGCAGCGCACGCCCCAGTTCTCGAAGATCTTCCCGCGTTTGTTCGAGCTTTCCGGCGAGCTTGGCCTTCGCCTCCTCGAACGCCCGCAGGCCCTTTGCGAGAGAGTCGCGTTGGTCTCGACCGGCGTCGGCGAGATCCTTAGTGGTGTCCCGCAAGCTGGTTACAGCGCCAGGCAGCTCTTCGGTCACATCCCGGAGTTCGACCAGCGTGCCGCCCAAGCGTTCCACCACTTTGGCCATTTCGGAGTCGAAGACGTGGAAGACCTCGCTGATTTTCTGAGCGGATGCGGTCCGGAACTCCACGATCTTATCGCCTAGGTCCGTGGCGAGGCGGTCCAGGTTGGCTTGCATTCCCTCAAGGAGCGACGCCTGCCCATCCCAGGAACGACGGGCCGCTTTGGACAACTCTTCCTGAACCTCCAGTTGTCGCCGACTCTCTTCCGTAAGACCTCGCGCGATGTCCATTGCCTCGCGCGCGGCCGCCATGGTGTCGCGCGCCGATTCACCGGCACCCTTGATCGCTTCGGTAGCCTCGGCCAGCGCAGCCAACCCACGGTCGAAGACGGTGGCTACCTCGGTTGTTCGGGCCAACAGCTTCACCTGCACTTCCGATACTTCCGTCAACCGCGCGAAGAAGCCCTCCAGTTCGCGCGCCGCATTTGCCTGATGGTCGCTCGCGGCACGTAGCGCCTGACCGAATTCGCTCAGCTCCTCCTCAACCGACGAGACCAGCGTGTCCCGAAACGCTTCCACCATACGTCCCAGGGCTTCGGTCTGACGCTTGCCCAAATCGGTGTTCAGATTCCGGATCGGTTCCGCGACATGCTCCTTGAAGAGCGGCTCCAGAGTACTGTACAGGTCGTCGCCGAGGCTCTGGACATCACCCTTGATCTTGTCGGCGGTGTCCTTGATGGCATCCGCGCTGCGTCCAACGCTCTCGTTCGATATTGCGACCCGCATCAGCGTCTCGTGCGGCTCCTCGACGCGGAACACCCGTGCAGTCTCGCCGATGAAGAGGTCGAGGCGGGACCTGAACCTGCCCTCGGCAATGCGGAACTCGAACAGCCACCAGACCGAAAAAGTGATGCCCACGATCGAGGTGACGAATGCCGTGGACATGCCACTCATGAGGGTTCGGATGCCCTCCATCAGGTTCTCGGCCGCGGCGGTGGGTTCGATATCGGCCAAGCCCATCGCGATTCCAACGAACGTTCCCAGAAGTCCGACTGCGGTGAACACACCCGGTAACGCGTTCGGCAGCGATCCAAGATTCCGGCCAAGCACGCCAGCGACCGTGAAGTGCTCGGAGGGAGAAACGGTGGATGTGCCTGGTGACGGGCTGCCCACTTTGGTGCCCTGCCGCGCGGCACACAATCCGTTCCAAGAAGCTCGAAGCGGTCGGTGGTTCTTGAACGCCTCGGGCAGCGAGTCTTGGTCCACGCTTGGTGGTGCCGTGTCCACATCTCTCGCCCGTTGTCCCGGCTCGTGGACTTCGGCGCGCACCTTGTCTCCTGCCGACCTTCTCCGCTTGAGTTCCTGAGCAGCTTGGTGAAGTGCTTCGGCGGCACGGGCGTGGGGCCTACGATACCGGAACAGCGCCGCCCCCAGCCCGATCACGAGGAACCCCAAGAACCCCCAGGGCACCCACGATGTCAGGTTGGTGGGTGGATCGAGCGGGAGCGAAGCGACGTAAACGATTACTATCGCGACGACGAGACGGAAGATATCGGAGAAGAAACGGATCACGTCAGGGGTGGGGTTGTGGGACTGCTGCAATCAGGATTTCGACCCGCGACGGCGTCGTCGGAAGGGTTCGACTTGGGTTGTGCCCGCGCTTCGCGCTGCGAGGTTCGGTAACCCAACAGTGTGAGCCGAGGAAGTGGGGCTCGCAAGATTCTCGACGCGCCGGGGCCATTAGCGGGAGGCCATTTTCGGTCGGTCTGGAGGCTTTTCGGGTAACGTACGGGCCGTAGGAGCGCCCAGGATTGACGATCCTCGGGTCTCCGAGGGGTACGGGTAGGGGGAAAACGGGCGGCTCAGGAGCGCGCTGCCGTCGTCGTCGAGGAGTGATGGGTCGGCCTGTTCGCCCTCGTCGCCCGCGAGGCGGGCGACCGAGAGGCCGAGGCGCTTGCCCGCGGCGGCCCGGTCAAGGCTGTTCCGGGCGGTGCCCGGAGAGGAGTTTTGGCGGCTCCGCCGGACTGGCTCAGCCACGCTAATTGTGGCGAAGCCAGCTTACTCCGTGTGGCCACACTCCGTGCGTCCCCTGCCGGAGGCTGGCG
>VYAQ01000350.1 GCA_009844885.1 Gemmatimonadota bacterium | reverse complement strand
GGCGTAGACGGCGTAGGCGGCGAGGGCGGCGAGGCGATCGGCTTCGTCACTTCGGCGGTGTGGTCGCCGCGGCTGAAGCGGAATATCGGCTACGCGACGGTGCCGACGGCGTTCGCGGAGCTGGGGACCCGGCTTCGGGTGGCCACGCCGGACGGGGATCGCGAAGCTGCCGTGGTGCCGAAGCCGTTCGTGGACCCGGACAAGGAGATTCCGAAGTCGTAGAGGGGGGGGCCGCCATCACGGACGCCTGGCGGCCGCGGGCACGAGCCCGTCGTCAAGCAGCTGCCGGAAGTGGTCGGCGACCGATTCCGCGGCGGGCCGGAAGGTCAGGCCGAGCCGATCCCTTGCCCGGCGGCTGTCGAACCTGAGCGGATACCCCAGGTTGCGCTTCGCCACAGCCTGCGGGATTCCTCTGCTGGGAGCGAGCATCAGCGCCGCTGCGTTCGACACGGCCTGGCGAGGGAATGGAAACGCGTCGCCAAAATGGGAACGGAGAATCCCGGCCATTTCGAGCACGCTCAACGACTCGCTGACGAGGATGTGGCGACCCCGCGCGTTCGGCAGCAGTCCTGCGCGAATGTGGCCTTCCGCGACATCGCGGACGTCGACGATCGCTAATTCCAGTGCCGGGGCGCCGAAGCGATAGTAGCCGTTCCCGAAGTCCCGCATCACCAGGACCCCTTCCGCGCTGGTGTGGATGCTCAGGCTCGGTCCCAGCACCAGTCCGGGGTTCACGACCACGAGGTCCCACTGCGCCCGTTCGCGGTCGTGCGCCTGCTCGCCGGCGATCTTCCAGGCCAGCCGTTCCGACAGCGTCTTGGACCAGGAGTACGGCTGGTGGCGCTCGTTGCTGGTCGTGTTCCAGTGGCTCTCGTCGAACCGGTCCCCATCGATGCCTTGCAGGTCGGCGGCGTCCCCGTAGACCGCGACGATGCTGGAGGTGAGGACGACGCGGCGCACGGACGGGGTGCGGTTGACGGCCTCCAGAACGTTGCGGGTGCCCAGCGTCGCGGGCTCGACAAGATCGCGCTGGGGATCTTCGACATTCCGCACAATGAGGGGCGAGGCCGTGTGAAACACCAATCCGCAACCCGCCATGGCCCGGTCGAACCCGTGTGGATCAAGCAGGTCGGCCCGAAACAGCGACAGCGTGCCGGGACAGCCATGCGCAATGGCCTCGAGGTGGCCGGTCTTTCGCGGATCGCGCGGGTCCCGCACGGTGGCATGTACATCGAAGCCGCGTTCGAGGAGTCGCTTGACCAGCCAGGATGCGACGTAGCCGTTGGCGCCCGTGACCAGGACCGGGGCGCGCAGTTGTGACGTCTGGTCGATCATGGGCATGGCAGGGACGGACCCGGGGTAGCGGGCGTGCGTGACCTCGGAACGCACTCAAGGTATTATGGGCGGTATGACACCTGAAGCGGGGCAATCCCGAAGCAGACTGCGTTACGCCGCCGATGATCGGCCTCCACCACTGGCGTCGTTCATCATCGGATCGCAGACGGCGGTTCTGGTGTGTGTTCCGGTGGTCGTGGTCAACACGATCGTTGCGCGAGTCGCGAACCAGGGCGACGCCTACCTGTCCTGGGCGATCTTCGCCAGCATGGTCATCGGCGGACTCGTCACGGTGGTGCAGGCGATCCGGTTTGGCGCGATCGGTGGCGGAAGCCTGACCGTCATGGGTGCTTCGGGAGCCGCCATCGGGGTGTCCGTGCTCGCGCTGATCACGGGCGGGCCTGCCCTGCTCGGAGCCCTGGTTGTGGCGTCGGCACTCTGTCAGTTCGTGATGGCGGCCAGCCTGTCGCACCTCAGGCGCCTGATCACGCCGCTTGCATCCGGCACGCTCCTGGCGCTCGTCTCGGTGACGGTGATGCCCATGGGGTTCGCCATGCTCACGAGGGTGCCGGAGGCGGCGTCGGCAGCCGCGGCCCCCGCGGTCGCCGCCGTGACGATCGTCGTTGTCGTGGGCCTGATGCTTCGGGGTCCCAGGATCGTGCGCGCATGGACCCCGGTGCTCGGGATGGGCGCGGGGTGTCTGACTGCGGCTTTCTTCGGGATTCTCGACTTTGGACGCGTCGCCGATGCGTCCTGGGTCGGCATGCCGTCGGTGGCTTCACCGGGGTTGGACCTGAGCTTCGGCCCCGGATTCTGGATCCTGTTGCCCGGGTTCCTCTTCGTGACGTTCGTGATCACGGTTCGGCAGGTCGCCGATGCGGTGCGCATGCAACGACTCTCCTACCGGGAGCGCCAGGCGGTCGATTTCCGTAAGGTCGAAGGGGCCGTCAACGCCTGCGGCGTCGGCACGGTGCTGTCGGGACTCGCCGGTGTACTGCCGCCATGGCCGTACACGGCCGGCATCGCGCTCGCGGACGGCATCGGCGTGGCCGCCCGGAGGGTGGGCATCCATATCGGCATCGTGCTCGTCGCGCTTGCGTTCGTGCCCAAGATTGCGGCCCTGATTCTCTCCATACCGCCACCGGTGCTGGGCGCGTACATCGTGATCATCTTCGGGGTCACCTTCGCCCAGGGCATGCGCATCGTCTTCCGTGAAGGCGCCAATCGGCAGAACGCGCTCGTCGCGGGGCTTGCGTTTTGGATCGGTGTCGGGATCCAGTTCCAGGCCATCTTCCCGAGCCACCTGGCCACCCCCACGGGTCGAATGCTCGCAAACGGCCTCACGGTCGGCGGGCTTACGGTCCTGCTCCTGACCCTGTTCCTCGAATTGACCGGGCCTCGCCGGCGCAAGACCGAGATTGCGCTGCGCCCGGACAGCCTCGCGGAACTCGACCGGTTCGTTGTCGACTTCGCGACGCGATACGGATGGGCGAGCAAAGCGAGCGAACGGTTGCGCGCCGCGTCCGAGGAAGCGTTGCTCTGTCTATTGCGCCAGGAAGAGGATGAGCATGCGCCGGCCGCGGAGGGACGACGCCTGCGGGTGGTCGCTCAGGGCACGCGCGACGGTGTCTTGCTGGAATTCACGGCGGCCACGCGCGCCGGCAACCTTGAGAACCAGGTGATGCTGCTCGGCGACCGTCCCGACCCGACCAGCGAACGGGACCTCTCACTGGCGCTCCTTCGTCATCACGCATCGTCCGTCAAGCACCGGGAGTATCACAACGTGGACATCCTGGCGGTGCGCGTCGACAAGTGACCCGCTAGAACCGGATCCGCGCCCCCAGCTGTGCCCGGCGCGTATCCCCCAGGCCGCTTCGGATCGACCCGTCGAAGTTGAAGAGGAGGGATCCCTGGGCGGTGTCCAGCGAGTTGTCGGCGTTGGTCAGGTTGAAGACGTCGAAGACCGCCTCGACCGTCCTGCCCCCGCCGACCTCGAAGGGGCGCGACAGCTTGATGTCCCAGGTGAAGAACTCGTTTTCACGTCGCAGTGTGTTGCGCGCCAGGATCGTGCCGTCCGCGCAGATGCGGTCCGACGGCTGACTGGCTCGCTCGCCGCGCCTCGCACAGTTCTCCGAGACGGGCGACGCGGACAGATACCGCACCACGTTGTTGAAGGCGACGTTTCCCGGGAGATCGAACGCCAGGTAGCCGGTGACCTTGTGCCGCCGGTCGCGGTCGGACCAGCCGTATTCCGGCGCCAGGCTGGACGCATCCGCGTAACGGAAGGTGAAGGGGTCGCGTTCGTTGTCGTCGTCGGACCTGTCGAAGGACAGCGTGTACCCGAGGTCGAAGGTCAGGCGCCCACCCCAGGCATCCTGGCCACGGAGCCCGGCCGTCACCGTGTGGTAGCGCGAAAACGCCGTGCTCTCGGCCACGGTGAGCGTGCCGATGCCCCCTCCGCCCGTATGGGTGCCCAGACCGAAGGGCGACCCGAACGCCGCATCGTTGCGGTTGACGAAGCGGAAGAGATTGTCGCCCCGGGCGTGCTGGTACGAGACGTTCACGGCCACCTCGCCGGCCAGCTGCCGCTCCACTGCAGCGGCAAACGACCAGGTGCGCGGCAGTTCCAGGTCTTTTGCCGTGACGTGAATGTCGGGAAGGAAGGGCGCCGTGGCGCTGCCGTCGATGAGTTCCCCGATCGCGGGCGGCCCCTGTTCCGGCAGCCCGAAACTGTCGCGGTAGAAGATCTGTTGGAAGGCGCCGTTGGTGGTCACGCTCTGCGCAAACACCAACGTGGGGATGCGCGCGTGGTACGCACCGGCGTTGAGGCGGATCACCGTGCGGGCGTCGCCGGACACGTCCCACGCGAGGCCGAGGCGCGGCTGGAAGTTGTCGAGGTCGTCGGGGATCGTGCCGTCGGAAGGGAAGCGCGGGTCGCTCAGATAAGGCGCGAAGAAGGTCGCATTCGGCTGGACGGCGACCTCCGGGTGCCACGTCCCCTCCCAGCGCACGCCCAGGTTCAGGGTGAGGCGGTCCGTCGGCTTCCAGGTGTCCTGCAGGTAGAACGCCAGTTCGTTCATCCCGAAGTCGCCCCGTCCCAGACGCTCAGGTGCGACTCCGGGCACGGTTCCCGACTGCAGGTAGAGCAGCACCGGTCCTGTGATCGCGGCGCCGTCGGGACACATCCCCGTAGCGCTGTCGGACCCGTCCGAGCAGGTGACGTAGCCACTTCCGTGCGCAACGAAGTTGATGAACCCGTCGACCGAATCGAAGACGTAGCGCCCGTTGGCGAATCCGATGAATTGCTGCGACACGGCCGTGCGATTGTACTCGACGCCCACCTTGAAGAGGTGCCGGTCCCTGAGCAACGACCAGTTGTCCACGACCTGCAGGCGCGTGTCGTACGCAGGATCGATGGGGAGAAAGAAGGGCAGGCCGATCCGGAAGCCGTCGGCGAAGTCCATGCCGATATCGGGGAAGGGGCGACCCCCGAGGGAGACGAACTGCGGCGTTGCGGGCGGCGTGGCCCCCGGCATCAGAGGGCCGTCGTACCAGCGCACGCGGTCCTCGCGCGCCCATTGCACCCGGAGTTCGTGGGACAGGGTGCTGTTCAGCAGCGAGCGCCAACTGGCGTTGAACGCGTGCGCCTCGTCCATCTCGACCCCATTGGCCGACAGTCCCCACGAGTCCACGTCGAAGGTCCCGTTGAGCTGTTCGGACCAGTTGTAGTTGTACTTGAAGGAGACCTGGTTGCGCCCGTCGAGATGGACGTCCGCCTTTGCAAGCAGCGCCCGGGCGTCGTCCGTGCGGGGAATGGGTCCGAACTCGCCATCGAAGAGCCCCGGCCACCGCGAGGTCAGGAAATCCCGCAGTTTGGCCAGATTCGCCGGGTTCTCGACCACGCGGTGCATCTGCTTCGTCTCCGTCGCCTCCTGCTGGTCGTAGGCCACGAAGAAGAAGGCCCGGTCGCGCACGATGGGTCCGCCCAGGGTGAACCCGAACTGATTGCGCAGGAAGTCCGGCTCACCTGCCTGGGCCGCGACGGGATAGGCCGCCGAGACACCGTCCCACTGCCCGAAGTAATGCGCGGACCCGGCCAGCTCGTTGGTCCCCGATTTGGTGATCACGTTGACAAACCCGCCCGCCGAACGCCCGAACTCGGCTGACGCTCCCTGATTGACGACCACCACCTCCGCGATCGCGTCCTGGCTGAAAGTGAACGCGGGACGCTGGCCGCCCCGCTGCTCGCCGAAGAAGGGGTTGTTGAAGTCGGCGCCGTCGACGATGAAGTTGTTGAAGATACCGCGCTGGCCGCTGATGTTGAGCTCGTCGCCGTCGGGCCCCTGGGAGATCGCAACACCCGGCGTCAGGAGCGCGAAATCCAGGTAGTTGCGCCCGTTGTTGGGGATCCCATCCACGACCTCCTCGGAAAGCCGGGTCGAGCTGGTCACGTCCTCGGGGTGTACCAGGAGTTCGCGGTCTCCCTGCACCGTAATTCCCTCGAGTTCGACCGCTGTGAACCGCAGGGCAAGGTTGAGCTCCTCCCCGACGCGGAGGACAAGACCCTGGGCGGTCGCCGAGCCGAGCTGGTCTTCGGCCTGCGCGGCCACGTCGTAGGTGCCAAGCGGGAGGAGAGGGCGGACGAATGTGCCGGAACGGGTCGTAAGCACGGTCGTCACGAGCCCGGTCTCGTGGTGGGTCATTCGCACCATGGCACCGGCGACCGGCGTGCCTGCCGGATCGAATACCGATCCACGGATGACGCCGGTGGACGCCTGCGACTGGGCAGAGGCGGCATCCGGCGCCAAAATGAATGTCAAAAGGGCCATGCCTGAGGCCGGAATACGACAAAATCGGACAAAAATACGACAAAATCGGCGCATGGGTGGCCTTGGCGACGGTGGGATTCTCAGCCGCAGGCTGGCACGGCGACTTTCCTCGGCAGTAGAATGCGACAAGAGAAAACTAACCGACCCGAAGCCCATGTCACTCCCATTCGATCCCGCCGTCCCGCGGACCCTGAGACTCCCCAAGGTCCGCGAGCAACGGATGAGCCTTCTGAACCTGCCGCACGTCGGGCCGCTGAACGAATTCGCACGCGCCTTGCAGGCGGAACGACCCAACACGACGGTCCCCCACTTCGATCCGTTCGACGGTGGCACCGCGGCCCGCGTGTTGTTTCTCTTCGACAAGCCCGGGCCCAAGACGGACGCCGGGTCTCTGGGAGGATCGGGCTTCATGTCACGAGACAACCACGGCCGCACGGCCGAATGGACCTTCAGATTGATGAGGTTCGCCGGGATTCCCCGCCAACTGACGGTCCTCTGGAACATCGTACCCTGGTGGGACCGGCGTCGGATCGTGAGTGCGGAGGAACTTGAGGAAGGCGTGGAGCGGTGCAAGGAACTGGTCGGCCACCTGCCGCTCCTGGATTCGGTCGTCCTGGTCGGAGACAGGGCGGCTCGCGCTGCACCGTTGTTCGAAGACGGGAATTGGCGAGTCTTCAAGTCGTATCACCCGTCGCCCCGGGTCAAGTCGGAGTGGGCGTCCAAATGGCTGGCCATCCCGGACGACTGGGCCCGCGTGATGGAGGGCCGCTAGCTCATGCGCCGCCTCACCCTCCGCCCCCGCCACGTCCTTCCCGTGCTGCTACTCACGGCAGCCTGCTCGCCAACCCACGACATTGTCATTCTCAACGGGCGCGTCATGGATCCGGAGACCGGACTGGACGCCGCCCGCAACGTCGGGATCCGCGACGGCGCCATCGTGGCGGTCACCGAAGACGAACTGGCCGGCCGCGACACTCTCGACGCGACCGGCCTTGTGGTCGCACCCGGCTTCATCGACCTGCACGCCCACGGCCAGGACTCGGTAAGCGAGCGCCTGCAGGCGCTGGACGGCGTGACCACGGCGCTGGAAATGGAGATCGGCGTCTACCCGGTGGCGCCCTGGTACGCGTCCCGCGAGGGCCGCACACTGCTCAACTTCGGGGCGACGGTAAGCCATCCGAACGCGCGGACCAAGCTGCTCGCGGGCGTCGATGTCGGTCACCAGCCGACGCTCCCGCCGGGCGAGAACGAGTCCATGGGCTCGGACGTGATCTATCGGGAACTGGACGACGCTCAGGTCGCCGAACTCGCGGCTCTGATGGAGCAGGGACTGGGCGAGGGCGGTCTCGGCTACGGGTTCGGGATCACCTACACGCCGGGAGCCTCGCGCAAGGAGATCCTCGACCTGTTCGAGTCTGCCGCAGCGAACGGGGTGCCCGCCTATGTGCATCTGAGGGCCGCGTATGTGGGCGAGACCCTGGGACCCTTCCAGGAAGTGATCGCCGACGCGGCCGCGACCGGAGCGTCCCTGCACATCGTCCACCTCAACTCGTCCGCCGACGAGTCGGCCATGGACGCCGTCGCTCTTGTCCGCGGGGCCGAGGAACGGGGGCTCGACGTCACGACCGAGGCGTATCCGTATACGGCTTCGTCGACCTTCATCGAATCCGCCCTCTTCGACCCCTGGGTGGGCCTCGACGACGAGGCGTACCAGCGGCTGCAATGGCCGGGACAGGAAGAGCGGCTGAACGCCCGGACCTTCGCCGAGTACCGCGAGCGGGGCGGCTGGGTGGTCATTCACGGCCGCAACGAAGAGACCAACGAGTGGATCGTCGCGCAGCCGGATGTGATTGCGGCGAGCGACGGCATCCCATTCCTGCACGTTGCCGTGCACCCGCGCGGCGCCGGAACCTTCGCGCGCATTCTGGGCCACTACTCGCGGGACCGCGGCGTGATCAGCCTGATGGACGCGCTGGCGAAGATGACGATCCTCCCCGCTCGGCGCGTGGAGGGCGCGGCGCCGGCGATGGCGCGGAAGGGCCGCGTTCAGGTCGGCGCCGATGCGGACCTGGCGCTCTTCGACCCGGAGACCGTGCTGGACATGGCGGACTACGATGCGCCGGCGGCTCCGTCGCGCGGCTTCACGTTCGTGTTGGTACGCGGAACTCCGGTGGTGCGCGACGGGAGCCTGGTCGAAGGCGTCTTCCCGGGACAGGCAATTCGGCGGGAGAGCGCGCCGGCGACTTGAAGTTGGCTCATCCAGCCATGGGAGCGGACACCACAAGTCCAGTATTATCCATAGGCGTCCATAGAGTCCCGTAACAGCCGGTATTCCAACGTGTTAGGTAGGGTTTCTCCTACGCTCGTCCACCCGCTACGTCCCTTGCAATCCTGTTCCATCCCGGCTACGATTAGGGAATGAATAATGTCACCAGCACCCGCACCCAGCGCCGCCGAGGCAAGCCCAAGGGCCGCCATCCCCACAACCGGCTGTCGGCCGCCTTCGTGCGCTCCGCCCCGCCCGGTCGGCACTGCGACGGGAACGGGCTGTACCTCTACGTCAAGAAGACCGGGACCCGAAGCTGGATCCAACGGCTCGTCGTCCGGGGCCGCAAGCGTGAGATCGGCCTGGGCAGCGTCGTCCTCGTCTCGCTGGCCGAGGCGCGCGAGCAGGCGCTGGCCAACCGGAAGCTGGCCCGCGCGGGCGGCGATCCGGTGGCCGAGAAGCGCCGGTCCCTTGGCGTCCCCACCTTCGCCGAGGCCGCCGTGCGCGTCATCGAGCAGAAGCGCGGCGGGTGGCGCAGCGCGAAGACCCCGAGGTTGTGGACCCGCTCGTTGGAGATGTATGCCTTCGGACGCCTTGGGAAGCTGCCGGTCTCCGAGATCACCAGCGCCGACGTGCTGGAAACGCTCTCTCCGATCTGGCACGCGAGGCCGAAGGTCGCCCGCTCCGTCCGGCTCCGCATCCGGGCGG
>VYAQ01000077.1:4355-34151 GCA_009844885.1 Gemmatimonadota bacterium | reverse complement strand
AGCGTAGAACTGACCTCGGCGAGGCCGGGTGTCAGGTGATTACCGTACTTGTACACACCATATGCAATGACGGAGGTAGGGAAACAGGGTGTCAGGGCGATGGTATGAGCGGGAACCTCACGAAGTCCTGCTTCCGCATTGCAGTAAGGTCAGATATCATCTTTTCTGCAGTCTGTATGGCCCCCACGGCCGTGGTCCGATCCACCGTACGTCCGTACTTGTAGTCGCTGTCTACTCGCTTCCCGTGTAGCCAACAATATGAAGACGCCATCTTGCGAAAGGGCTGATAAACCTGCATGCACTTTATCAGGTCTCCGTGCCTACCACGATTTCTGAAAAGTTGCTGACGAGTACAGTTCTTAGCACTACATAGATTGACTATCAGACATCCATAGACAGCATAGTAGGCCCGCCCGACAGCGGTGCGGTAGCAAGACTCCTTCCGGCATCGATTGATCTCATAAGCCGCATCGACAAACGCTCTGGGGTTGAATGCCATTTGTCAGCTCAACACGACCCCCACCGCCAAGCGACCCAGATCCTCTGGCGCTAGCCGCTCAGCCACTCGTTCGAAAAAATTGTCATAGAAAACACCGTACTCGGCATTCCGCGGCAAATGTACATCGAATACGACATAACGCAATTCCTGGGTTTCGTCTTCAAACTCGCTCACATACGGGCTACTGAATTCTGCGTGCGGCTCGTACTCGCGTGCCCACTGCTTGAGCTGCTCGACAACACCATACATGCCGTCCATCCCATCTTCCAAGAACCAAGGCTTCTCTGGAGCGCTTGAGAAAGACCACCACATATCCTGATACACGTACGAACTGACCGGATCATGTCCGGCCGTGATGGGTGTATCATGCCCTGCGTCGATGAGTGTGTAGTCTCCTGCGTCGATGAGATTGTCATGCCCGGTCATGATGAAGGCACTATGCACTACCTCGATGGGCGTATCATGCTCTGCCACGATCTCCTGAGACATGTATCTCACGCGGCGCGAATCGACGATAGCCGACGACGCGATCACTACAGATGCATCAAATGACGGAATCGGTTTGACGGATTCTTGGAATCGCCATTTAGCGTGGTGTTTCCAAAACGGTGTGATCAGATCATCGACGGCACTATCTCGATGCGGCGCACCACTGACATAGCGAGATGGATTTAGCACTTGCATAGCATTCATTTGTGCTCCTTTCCTATTTCCACTGTTGAGGCATGAATAGTGATGTCAGCGCAAGTACGTCGGCCACATCAGATTCCCACTCATCAATCCCCTTGTGAAGCCATTCCGAATCACCATCACCCTCAGGCTCCCGATGCACATTAGTCTGAAACATCATCCCATATATGACCTCCTCCGGCTTGTCTACCCTGGTTGCCTGAACACTCGATGCCGTTATCGTGACTACTCGATGTGGTAAGTTGTATGTAGTTTTTATCTCTATGCCGGATGGATGATGGGACTCATACGCCAACCACGCCGCATTGCTACGGAACATCTCAGTGATCGGTATCGATACGTTGCCATCGATTGGGCGAAATACCTGTGGATTAATCCCGAGGGCAATGTATGATGTATTGATAATGCCTACGAACCGCCGAGCCAAGTCATGAACGATAATATCCTTGGCGGTCTCTGAACTGCGCTGCTCAAAGACCGCATGGTTGGGCGTGAGACGAATTACGACATTCTGTTCGTAGGGTAATTGGGCCAGCAATGATGTTCTATGTATCCCGTCAGTCGCTGGAGTAAGGTCACTAGGAACGACTCCGATGTTACGAAGAACATCGTGGCTCATGGCGGCAGGGTTGAGAGGATTGGGATTCATCATTATGACAATGCTGAATCCCGAGACAACGTATTCCGGACGCTGGTCGGTCAATGTTCAGACTCCCAATTCACCAGGTGTAGGTTCCCTAACATCACTTGACCACGCTTGGTCGGGCGAGGCGGACGAGGCGACCTGATCGGCCGATAAGCTCCGTGGCTCGCTCGGCGAACCAGCTCCGTGCGGCACAGTTCGTTAGCTTTCGCGATCTCCGTTCCACTTTTCCGACTCCCAACGTAACCCTCACCTCGTCAGGGGTCACGACGACCGTGGCAGCGTTTGGCCGTTCTGAGGAATGTCTCCGCCCGCCCTTTCGAATCCGGTCAAAGTGGTCGCTCCTGCGTGGCGGAAAAACGGCTCTGCGTACGGTGTCTTGAGTGCGGTGCATGTCGGCTACCATGGTTGTTCCGATTGGATTTCAGTATGGATTGGTTTCCTTGACCTGTCCAGTCCCCCTCCCCAGTCGACGTTCGACGCACCCCGTCTCGCGAGGGAGTCCCCTCATAGAGGCCCGCGATGGTCAGGTACACGGGATGCTCGCTGACGGGACCGGACCATGACGCCTTGAAGCGGCCGTCATCCCGCCGGTTGCCAACACGGCAACCCCTTTCTCGTGCGCCCTGCAGGACCGGTTCCCTTTGCTGTGGCCCTACCGCCTCGGCCGCTCGGCAACGAACCCTCACATACATCTCGACCTGTCGGTCCCAAGTATGCCCTGTCGAAGGGAGGAGCGCGACTGGGACCTTCCCACGGCCACGATGTCGCTTCCGAAGGGCTCAGGCGTTCCCTCGCGCCCCACAGCCCGTACGATCCATGCGATCCAGCGCATTCGGCGTGGGGCCGAGATTCGCCTCCTTGATTGCCGGTCGGGCGGAATACTGCCACGCGTCACACGTCCACTTCACGGTGACTTCATCGGGTCTTGCGACCCTTCCGCGGGTAGCGTGTCAGGAGGAGCGGACGGCCGATCTCCCGCTCGAGGAGTCGCGCGACCGGCCAGTCGTCGTACTGCATGCCCTCGAGGTTGAGGCCCAACCAGACGAAGCCGTCACCGGGGCGGTACCCGGCGTTCCATTGGACCCCCTCGTTGCCGTCCGAGAGACCCAGGACGCCACGAGATGGCTGCTGAAGTCCAAGAAGGTAGTCGAGCGCCGGTGGACTCGGGGACCGGTCCACGATCTGGCGCGGCACGGTCGTGGTGTCATCATGGCCAGCCACAGGGACAGGGTCTCGGATGGCGGTTTGGAAGCGGGGATAGCCGATTGCTTGTGACGTTAGTGAAAATGAGAACACTGTCATTACTAGATCGATAATACCGAGATATGTCGCAATTACAGACTTGACAGACGAGCTAGGGTCTCTACGTTATCTCTGCGGACAGCCCCCGATCTGGATGAGCCATCCCAGTCCGCCAACTCCCCTCGGAGGAGCCAACAAATGATCTCGACATCTCGTCCCGACCTCCCGGCTCTCCTGGCCTACCTCAAGCGCGTAGAGGAGGCACGGAAGCTCGTGGCGGAGTTCGACGAATGGCTCGCGAGCGCACCTCCACTGCCCACCGTCGAACTCCCGAAGCAACTGACGGCCGGAACGTCGCAGATCGAGTGGGAGACGACCGACGACTTGGCCATACGCGTCGTCGGCATCCTCCGCCATGACGGTGGCCCGCTTCGTGCCCGCGACATCTTGACGATCCTTCAGCAGACCGGGACATCGTTCATATCCGACAACCCGGTCTACTCGGTGGTCGGGGCTCTGAAGGTCGCGCGCGAGAACGGCTGGGTCGTCAAGAAGGGCAGGGGATGGTGGCAGGCCGCGTCGCGAGGCGCTGTGGGTTCCGGCGGGGCTGCGGATGGTGGGGAGAGCGTGGCACCGACCGGCGCGGGCGATGATCAATGGAGCCACCAGTGGGGTGGGGAATGAGGGATTGCTACGCCCATGGGCTGAGCCGCAGCGATAGCGACTCCACGTCGGGATCGGTTCGGTGAAAGGCGGTTGCGAGGTCCAGTTCTCGGAGGGTTTCGCGCACGACCTTCCGAGGCTGTCCAGGTCGCTTGCGAAGAAGCTCCGCACAGTCTACCCACGGCTGAGAACCCAGCCACGTGGCGGCCCCAACATCAAGAAACTGCAACGATGGCGGGATCTCTACCGATATCGCTTGGGTGATCACCGGCTGATCTACCGGATGGACAGCGAACAGTCGCGTTGTGTCGTCACGCTACTGTATCTGGGGCATCGCAAGGACGTGTACCGTCATCTAGGTCACGATCCAGACCGCGAAGCACCGACCATCCGAGTGGTTGCGAACGAGCGAGCGCGGCCTCTGCTGGCTCTCTCGGATGAGCAGACGGACGGCAATGGCAAGACTCCGACCGATGGGCCCGGGCCGACCCCTGGCGACGCGCCCTTGCCCGACCGATTCCGCGAGGTCCTCGGACGGCTGGAAATCGCAGGCAAAGACTTGAAGGCTCTGCAGGAGTGCGGCACCGAAAGCCAACTGCTCAATTGCGGAGTGTCGGAGGAGCTGCTCGGCAGGATCCTCTACGCACTATGGCCTCGCTCCATCGACCGAGCGGTCGACGAACCCAAACGGGTCGTGGATTCGCCACAAGGACTTGAGGAATTGGTCAGCGGCACCCGTCCCCTGGAGTCCTTCCTGCTCGAACTTGACGAGAGCCAACGGCCGGTTGTGGAGAGATTCACGAAGCGTCCGGCCGGGCCAAGGATCGTCAAGGGCGGCCCGGGAACCGGTAAGTCTACCGTGGCACTGTACTGCCTCCAGAGCCTCGTGCGCCCCAACGAGCAGCGCCAGCTCCTGTCGTCAGTCTCGCCACCCCTCGTCTTGTTCACGACTTACACGAGAGCGCTCGTACGCGCCTCGAACGAACTACTCGGCCATCTCGGAGTCGACGAGGAATGCGTCGATGTCCTCAACGTGGACGCGCTCGCCAAAAGCCATGCCGGCTCGCGATGGGCCAAGCCGATATACCGTTCCGGCGACCAGGTGTGGAAGGACACTGTCGAGAAGGTCGTCCCGATCTTGAAGCGCGATGTCAGCGGATTCTCCTGGAACGAAGACGATTCGGAGTTCCTGTTCGACGAGATGAACGAGGTCATCGTAGGCAGGGAAGTCGGATCGCTCGAAGAGTACGCGGCCATCAAGAGGGTCGGCCGAGGGCGACGGCGACGAATCAGTCGGAAGCAACGGAAGCATGTTTGGGAGTTCGCGCTGGCGGCGTGGAAGGAACTGAAGGAGCGGGAACGCTGCCTTCGGGCTCACCTGTTCGTCGATGCCAGGAGGCACGCGGAGCCACTCTACGACTACGTGTTCATCGACGAAGCCCAGGACCTTCCACCCGTCGCGATTCGGATGTGCGTGAGCCTCGCGAAGGACGAGCGCAACGTCTTTCTGACCGCGGACCGAAACCAGTCGATCTACACCTCGGGCTTCTCTTGGAAGGGCGTGCAGGAATCGCTGAACATGCGAGGGCGTTCCACCATTCTACGGCGCAACCACCGCACGACCCGAGAGATCATCGACGCCATACGTCCGCTGCTGGCCGACTACAAGCGGGTGGACCCGGAAACGCTGGACACCGAGTTCGTTCGGCGCGGACCACGGCCGGAATTGCGGTTAGCGAGTGGCGACCAAGTCGGAGTCGTTGCGCGTTGGCTGGAGCAGGTCGTTCCGGAAGAAGCGGATTTGGGCATCGGCCACGCAGCGGTGCTATGCCCCACGAACAGTGATTGCAGGGATATCGCCGCAGGACTCAAGGCCTCCGGGCTCAATGCCAGGTACATGACGAAAGAAAGCGTAGACCTCGGATACGACGGCATCAAGGTCATGACCATGCACACCGCCAAGGGGCTCCAATTCCCCATCGTTGCGGTCGTCGGACTCGCAGAGGGCAGGCTGCCGTACACGGATGTCCACAACCCGGAGCAGCGAGAGGACACCGACAGGTGGCGCCGGGTCTTCTTCGTCGCCTGCAGCCGGGCGATGCGCCGCCTGTTGGTCGTGGCCGACAAGGAACGACCGTCGCCGTTCGTCGAGGGGTTCGACAAGAAGCGTTGGATCATCGGATGAGCGAGCGCGGCTGCGTGCGCTGTGGAACGAGATGGAGGATCGATAGGAGATGAGTGAAAGGTGTCCAATCTGGGGTACACCCGCTGACGTGTGGCCCGAGCGGCGCGATCGGTTCTTGGTGAGGTCTCCACGGGCCGGTGGAGACTACGAGATCACGGGTACCGCCGCCACAATCATCGAGGTGGGCGCTCTCGATGAGCAAGCGAAGGCCAAGCTGACGACGGCGCTCGTCGATCGCAGACGCCATGGTGACGAGGCCCCCTACATAGATGACAATCTCTTGGAAGCATCTAAGAAGGCCTCCGTGCTGACCCACGCAGCCCGGGCGAGAAGGCTGCTAAGGCACATAGCTGATAGAGAATCTGATTCTCCCGGCCAGTCTGTGTCCCTGGCAACGGAAGATCCGGGCGCCCTGGCGCATTCTGAGTCGTGGACAGCTATCCAGCTCCAGGTACTGGTCAGACACTTGGAACAAGAGCAGTTGCTGGACATCGGCATGGAGACTCACGATACGAAACATTGCACGGTGACCGTCACGGGACACAGCCAATTGGAAGCCGAAGGGGTAAGGGCAACACGCCAGGTGTTCGTGGCAATGTGGTTCGACGACGCAATGGACGATGCGTACGAGCATGGAATCGACCCCGGCATCCGGGACGCTGGCTTCGTCCCAATGCGAATCGACGAAAAGAAGGACGCTAACCGAATCGACGACGACATCATCGCCGAGATCAAGAAGTCGCGCTTTGTCGTGGCGGACATGACCCACGGTCCCAAAGGAGTGCGCGGGAGTGTCTACTTCGAAGCCGGCTTTGCTCATGGCTGCGAGCTTGAGGTGATCTACTGCTGCCGCCGGGACTGTATCGAGGGGCTACCGTTCGACACCCGTCAGTACCACCATATCCGTTGGGACACCCCTGCGGAGCTTCGTAGGGAGCTGGCGGAAAGGATTCGCGCGCGGATTGGCCACCCGACAGGCCGTCGGGACTAGCTCAATGGTCTAGCTCGACATCGAACGCCGTGGTGACAGCGACCCTGCATCTGCGGCACAGTCCCCCTTGGGCCGATCAGCACGACTCGCTAGGATACGGGGCATGGACGACAGCCTCGACCTTCAGACCACGTACCGTGCGATCCTCAACGCGGCTCGCCGGGGCGAGTACATCAGCTACGGTGCTCTCGTGAAAGCCAACGGAGCGCGTTGGCAGAAGGCGAGATACAATCTCAATGCTCATCTCGGCGAGATCATGACGTTGGCCGCCCAGCGTGATTGGCCGATACCGAGCGCAATTGTCGTCGACCAGGCTAACCTTGAAACTGGAACACTCAGCGACAGCGCTACGAAAGGGTTCGTTGGAACCGCGAGGCAACTTGGGTTCGACGTTCAAGATCCGCAGGCGTTCATCGCGGAGCAGCAACAGGCGATGTTCGCCTGGGCCGAGGGAGCGCCCGACGACCTCGGGCTAGGCGGCGGCGTGGCCGAAGTTCTGTTCGACGATCCGGATCGGAGCTTCTGGTTTGTGGGTGCCTTCTGGGACGACAACGACCAGACTGAGCGTTTTGTCAACGAGGGGATTTGGCAGAACGGATACGAGACCAAGTTCGCCGAGCACGTCGGGCGAATGAAACCTGGCGATCGCGTTGCAATCAAGGCGACATACACCAAGAAACACGGATTGCCATTCGAATACTACGGACAGCCTGTATCGTGCATGAAGATCAAGGCCATCGGTACAGTTACCGAGGGTACCTCAGATGGTCGGACCGTCAGGGTGGATTGGACGCCGCTCGAAGAACCAAAGGAGTGGTATTTCCACACCTATCGGACTACCATCGTCGAGGCTAACCCGTCGGACGAATCCGCCCGAAGGTTGATTCAGTTTGCCTTCGGCGATCACAGTCAGGACTACGGATGCTGGCTAGCCAAGCCGCACTTGGATCATCCGCTTAACACCATACTGTACGGCCCTCCGGGCACCGGGAAGACCTACACCACGTTTCAGCGGTGCGTAGATATCTGCGATCCTGCCGTAGCCGGGAAGAGTGTCGAGGAGATCCACGCGCGATACCGCGAGTTGGCTAGGGATGGACGCGTGGAATTCGTCACTTTCCACCAGTCGTATGGGTACGAGGAGTTCGTCGAGGGCTTGAGGCCCGAGAGCGCCGGGGATGGTGGGGGTTTTCGGCTCAGGGTGCGCGACGGCGTACTCAAGCGGATCGCGAAGCGGGCACGGGCGACGCCAGCGCTCCACGCTAGGAAACGCCAGTTCGTCAAGATCCAACTATCGGGGCAAGATGTCTTCGAGGAGTGTATGAAGGACGACTGTGTACGGTTCGGGTCCAGCAAGAACTGGTCGGACGAGGACTGGTCCGATGCGCGCTACGGCACATACGATGGCTGTTTGAATCGCTTCCAAGAGCGCTGGGGTCGGGGTTCGAAGCGCTGGTGGAACGCGACCTCGGCCGCGACGTTTCGCGCTTGGGTAAACCGTGGCGACATCGTTGTGGTGCCGGATGGATTCTCGAAATCGAGGTATCGGGCCGTGGGCGAGATTGTTGGCGACTACGAATATGCCCAGCGGTCCTCCTCTCCCTTGTGGCCTCACCGGCGCGCGGTTCGCTGGCATTGGCAGGCGCATGGAGACCCAAGGCCGGTGGACGAGTTCCAGGACAAGAGTTTCGGCGGTCAACTCGCCCACGAGCTCCGCCCGGACCGACCGGACATTCTGCTCCAACACCTGCAACAGGACCCGCAGCGGCAGCCCTACGTTCTCGTGATCGACGAGATCAATCGCGCCAACATCGCCAAGGTGCTGGGCGAACTGATCACTCTGCTTGAGGGGGACAAGAGGGAAGGAGCGGAAAACGAAATCGCAGTGACGCTCCCGCATTCCAACGAGCGCTTCACACTGCCCGCCAACCTCCACGTACTTGGAACCATGAACACGGCCGACAGGTCCATTGCCCTGCTCGACACGGCACTCCGGCGCCGCTTCGTGTTCGAGGAGATCACGCCCGAAGCGTCGCTGTTGCAAGAGATCGAGAGAATCGATCTTCCGAAAGTCCTAACGGTCATGAACGAGCGGTTGGAATGGCTGGTTGGCCGTGACCATCTGATCGGCCACGCCTGGCTCCTCAAGGCGGGATCGAAAGCGGCCGTGGACGAGGTCATGCGGCGCAAGGTGATTCCTCTGATCGCCGAGTACTTCTACGACGATTGGGAGAATGTGCGCGCAGTGCTGGGCGGGACGGACGCCTTCGTGCAGCGCGAGGAACTCGATCCTCCGCCGGGTCTCGAGGGCGAGGGTGAGACGCGCTATCGGTGGACGGTGCGGGACGCCTTCCCAGAGGGTGCCTACGAAGAGCTGATTGCTGGCGGGAATAGTTGAGGCAGTCAAGACTCCTCGTCCGGGAGTGGCGCGAAATCCGCGCTGACGAAGATGGCCTGACATCCGAGGACATCAACCGGCTGTACGTTGCCGCGAAGCGGGCGGCGCGCCGCTTGAGGCTTCCGGAAGATGCCGTCCTGAAGCGGACCGAGAAGGGATTGGAGGCTCAGCAGGTCGTCGGGATCCTGACGGTCCCTGGTATAGCCCTCGAAATCCTGCCCAAAGTCGACGGCGACGACGGCGCCGTGCGAGCGGCACTGGTGCATATGCTGGCAGTGGCCCAGGGCATCAGGCCAGCCCACGGAGATCTTGCCGCCATAGCCACGCAGGTGCACGATTTGCTGGAATTGCTCGTCCGACTCTTCGCCGAGCGTCTGCTGGCAGCCGTCCGGAGAGGCCTGCCGCGGCGCTACGTCCACCACGAGGAGGACCTGGGCGTGCTGCGCGGCTCGTTGAATGTCAAGCGACAGTTCACTTCGCTGCTGACTCGCCCTGACCTCGTCGCCTGTCGGTTTGACGAACTGTCCGAGGACACGCCGCTCAACCGCGTGTTCAAGGCCGCCGCGACACGGCTCGCCGACCTCACTCGCTCGTGGGGGAACCGCCGGCGCCTGATGGAGTTGCTCGCACGGCTGGACAACGTCGCGGACTCAGCGTCGCCTCTGCAGGAGCCCGTCGTCCTGGACCGTACCAACGCCGCGTTCCACGATGTCCATCGCCTTGCCGTACTGTTTCTGAGGGGTGACTGGCAACAGACGGCGACTGGGCGGGCATCGGGCTTCTCACTCCTCTTCCCCATGAACGATCTATTCGAGGAGTTCGTGGGCAGATCGCTCCAGAAAGCCCTGGGGGTGGACCGGGTGCGACTGCAGCACCGGCGGACAGCGCTGAATCCGCCTAGCCATCTCTTGCGCCCTGACATGGTGGTTGACGTACATGGCCAGTCAGTAGTGGTTCTCGACACCAAATGGAAGAGCCTAGACGATGGGCCGGAGCGGGAGGATGTCCATCAGATGCTCGTCTATGGCCAAGCATACGAGGCGGAGCGCGTCATTCTCGTATACCCCTGGCATGAGGCGGTCGGCGAGCAGGGAATCCACCGGCGCTGGACCGTCACCGGGCCCGGCTACGACTTCGAGACCGCCACCGTAGACGTGGGACACCCTGACCAGGTGCCGCAAAGTCTGCGCGGGTTGTTCGAGTAGGGAGTCCTCGACGCGTTGGTCACGTGGGCCGGCACTCGGGGCCGGAAGAGTCGGCGCGGATCGGTACCCGCTACGTTGGCCGTACGGCCATCATTGGTGACCGGCGAACTGCCCGACGCGCTATATTGAGGCTTGGCCAAGACAAGGATCCCCAGGGGTGCCGTCGGCCAGGGCCGAGGGTAGTGAGGGTATCCGTCCCAGCACCGGCCTCCACCGGGCCGTCTACGATCCCACTGCGGCTCCGGTTCATTCCTCATCAAAGCAGCGGACGAGCTAGTCAAGACAAGAGGATCAAGAATGCTAAAGAAGTGGGCAGAGAGACGAGCGGAACGAGCAGAAGCCAAGGCCAGAGCACTTCAGGCGCAAGAAGACGAGCGGCGTCGCCAACTGGAGGCTGTCAAGAGCTTCCAAGAGTCCATTGTGACCATCGCTCACGCAGGAGCAGTTCCGGAGGTTGATTGGCTCGCGGTTACGGGACTGGATCGGCTCCCGTTTCGTTTTCTGAAGTCCGAACGCCCTCTGCTGATTCTGGTGGGCGTAGAGTATGGCGAAAACAAGGCGCGTCGCCGGACCGTTGGGAAGACTGGCGGCGCAAGCTTCAGGGTAGCGAAGGGTGTGTCGATTCGAGCGGGAGGCTTCTCGGGAACGCCAGTGCATTACGAGGAGCTAGTGACGTATGGGACGGGTTGTTTTGCGATCACCAACAAGCATATCTACTTCGCAGGTGAACGGAAGAATGTGAGGATCCCACATGGCAAGATCGTGTCGCTGGAGCAGGAGGGTGATGACATTCTTAGAGTCACTCGCGACCGCGTCAGCGGGCTTCCGGAGTTCTTTTCGGTGACCGCTCTTTGGATTGATTGCGTCCTCGATGTTCTAGGGAGCGCCTCCGAAATCGATTTCGGCCGCGGGCAGCCGGACATGCGGGCGATTCCAGAGACTGATGCGATCTACTTGTTGGACGACGGGACTGATTTTCACGACGCTTGACACGGAAGTGCTCCTGTCAAGTTGGGGCTCGCCGTGTCTTGCCGATCCGACTCATTCCGTCCACTGATTCCGACGCAAAGGGAGTGCGGACACTGATCAGGGCATTGCACGACCCCGTAAACAGACCACGCGGGGCATCTCGCCGATTCTGCGGGATACTGCTCGCTGTCGGGCTTACCGCCACTTGTTCGCAAGCCCCGGACGGTGTCCAGCCCGAACCGCCACATCCGGTGGCGATCTCGGTTTCGCCAGATTCCGCGACGCTCAGTTTCATCGGGGAGACAGCGACGTTTACCGCGATGGTTACCGATCAGCACGGGGCGGCGTTTTCCGGCACCGTGACATGGAGGAGCCTCCAGCCGACGGTTTTCACCGTCAACCCCAACGGCGTGGCAACCGCCGTATCCAACGGCTCGGGCACCTTGTCCGCCTCCCTGGAGGGACTAAGCGCCACTGCGCAGGTTACGGTGAGGCAGATCCCTGCGACCGCTGTGGAGGTCGGCGGAGGTGGGCAGGAAGCACTTCCTGGGTCCACGTTGCGCGACCCCATCGTCGTGAGAGTGCTCGATCGAGGAGGCACGCCGACCGCTGGTGCCAAGATCGACTTCGTGCCTTCGGAGGGTCACGGCTCGGTGGACCCCGAATCCGACACCTCGAATGCGGCGGGCGAAGCTTCCACCCTTTGGACGCTCGGCACTAACATCGGTCCGAAACTGCTCACCGCACGTGTGCCGGATGGGCCGACAGTGCGGATAACGGCGACGGCGACCGTCGGGTCGGCGATCGAAGTCGTAGCGGGCCACCAGCAGAGCGGCCTCGTCGGCACACCACTGCGCGACCCCATTGTCGTGCGCGTGTTGGACCGGCACGGGGAACCGTTCCCAGGTACTGCTGTACGGTTTCGCCTGCCCGGCGGCAACGGCTCGGTGACCCCCGACTCGGTGGTCACGGACGACGCGGGCGAGGCGGCCACGCTGTGGACGCTGGGCGACTCCGCCGGGCCACAGTTCCTGACCGCGACGGTCCCGTCCGGCCCGAGCACGCGAGTAGAGGCGAGAGGACTGACAGGGGTCGGGATATGTGATCGAACCGTGCAGGTGCAGCAGTCGATCCTCCGAACCACGGGACATCGGGACTGCGCTGACGTAACGGATCAGGATTTGGCCCGAATCCGATCTCTCGGATACGGTGACCATGTAGAAACGCTGAACGGAATCGCTCGGCTCTATGACGACGATTTTCGAGGTCTTTCCGGCTTGGAGGTCCTCATAATGCGGTACAACGATTTCGTGAGCCTACCCAGCCGAGCCTTTTCAGACCTGTCCAGCCTCAAGCGATTGGACCTGAGCCGGAATTCGGACCTGTCCGAGCTGCCCGACGACCTGTTCAGGGGCCTCTCCAGCCTGGAGGAAATGTCCTTGCCCTTCAATCGGTTGGCGACGCTATCGAGCGGTCTGTTCGCCGGTCTCCACAACCTGAAGGGCTTGGACTTATCCGGGAACAGGCTGGAGTCGGTACCCCCAGACATCTTTTACGGCCTCTCCAGCCTGGAGAGGCTCAACCTGAGCGGGAATCCGATCCGCGCGATGCCCGACGGGACGTTCGCAAACCTTTCGGGATTGAAGGTCTTGCATCTGATTTCGCGCTGTGATGCCGACGCCTCGGCAGCCGGTTCTTCAGCAACGATGTCCCAACACCGCGATCTATCTGCGATCTCCGTCGGCAGTAGGCCAGATCGGGATGCATTCGTGCTTCCCGCACAATCCGGGCAATGGAAGCCGGAGGCGGCAGTGGCCGGACAGGTCGACGACTTTGGTCCGGCCTTTCCTGTGAATCCCGTTCAACGCTGTGTAGACCGTGCCACATCTCTGAGTGCCGGAACTTTGTCGGGACTCGTGTCGCTTGACACACTATCCATCGGGGGATGGTTCGACGAAATCCGTCTCGGTGCCTTCTCCAACCTT
Source organism: Gemmatimonadota bacterium (assembly GCA_009844885.1). Lineage (GTDB taxonomy): Bacteria > Gemmatimonadota > Gemmatimonadetes > Longimicrobiales > Gaopeijiaceae > Bin94. The sequence goes on along the minus strand of VYAQ01000077.1, from coordinate 20,678 downwards.
TCATCGCTCAGATACCTGAGGTTGGAGAGTCCGGTGGTTCGTCTCCCGGACGGTGCCTTGGCCAATCTTGCGAGCCTCGAAGGCTTGACGCTACGGATGCCATTGGAGAGACTCGCACGGGCGGACTTCGCAGGACTCGGCAGGCTGCGGTCACTGACGCTCGATGACACCGAAATCAAGGTGCTGCCTGGCGATGTCTTTGCGACGCTGACCAACTTGCGGTTCATTCGTCTGTCTGCTAACGACGAGCTAAGCACGTTGCATGGAGACACCTTCCGTCGGCTCACCAACATGGAGTACATCCAGTTGTTTTGGAACGGAATCACCTCCCTGCCGGAAGGTGCATTCTCGGGCTTACGGCGGATGCGGTATCTGTGGCTTGACGGAAATGGACTACGCTTTCTTCCTGCCCAAGTGTTCTCGGATCTCACAAGCCTGGAACAACTTGCGATCGGAGAGGATTTGACCGAATGGCCACCCGATGCACTATCGGATCTATCGAGCCTGGAGTTCTTTTGGCTCTACAACGGATCAGTAGGATTCTCAGACGTAGAGTTGCCGGCTGGCATGTTTACAGGTAATCGGCGACTTCGCAACATTTGGGTCCAGCAAAGGCTGAGGGAATTGCCGTCGGGCTTGTTTTCCGGACTGTCGGGCCTGGAGGGTCTGAGGCTAGACGCCAACCGGCTGTCCGCGCTGCCTCCGGGAACATTCGTCGGCCTGACAGCTCTGACCCGACTCTATCTCTGCAATAACCCTGGGACACCATTCCCTTTGCCGCTGACGCTAGAGCGAACGGATGCCGACGACCCCAGCGCGGCGGGTCCGGCGACAATGCAGGTGCGCCTCGCTACGGGCGCGCCGTTCGACGTGTCCGTCGCGATTTCCGCGCCGGGCGCCACGCTCTCGCCATCGGTAGTGACCATGGCCAAAGGTGCCTCGACAAGTAGCCCCTTCACGGTGACCAGGAGACCGGATCATTCGGGGACTGTGGTCGTGAGCGTGTCCAAGGTTCCCGAGACACCGCCGGTCAGCTGCAACGCACCTCGTAGGAAGGACACCTACCTTGGGCTACAAGTCGTGCTCGGCGACGCGGTCTCAGTGTTCAGGTAGGCGCTTCGGTGTGACAGTCGCCAAGGTGGCATCTCTTCAATGGCCAGATGTGGGACATTTTCTGTGACCATTGACAGAGGGGGCGCGACCAGAGCGGGCGGTTGCCCGGATGCGACGGGCACTTATGACCCGGCTTACCGGGGGCTAGTTCATGGGGGGTGTTTAGCGGCCCAACGGTTGGTACCGCGTAGTGCCACGTCCGGTGGATGCCAGAGGAGCCTAAAGCCGGCTGCTGATTCCGGCGCTTCCGATCGGGGATTCCATTCCATTCCGATCACTGATTCCAGAGGATGCCGATCACCCTCGAAGTGAGCGAACAGGAGCGCTCGAGGAGAGGCAGAACGGACCTGGACGGCCATCTTGGGACCTACAGCACCCACAGGCCACCTCGCGGCCGCTGGCATGGAGGGCCAGACGCCCTACGAGGTCTGCAAGGCTCTTTGTAGATCCCAGCTACCGGGAACCTGCATCCTCGTGTGCCCGCCTCCCCCGGACAAATGCGCTTTCGCCGGACTCGGCGGTAAGGCGGATGCGCTCTCGGAAGTCCCCCGCGGATGCTTCCTCACCAAGGTTCCCCGTCCATGTTGCCTGCGGTCTTGAAATCAGCCTGCCTTCGAGCCCGGACATCTCGCACTCATCGAGAATCACTCTCGCTGTCTTTTCCAGATCGCGGATTCTCTCGTGGTGTAAGCCGCGCTCGATTGCCTCCTTGACGCTTGCAGAGTTCTGAAAGTACCGGGATTCGTGGAAGATCTTCCCAGGCCCCGTCAATACGCTGCCGATGTCGGTGTAGTCCGCGTCCAAACGCGCCCGGCTATCCTCTGGAAGGTCCAAATACAGCTCCCACAAATCGTGGATCTTCTTCGCCCGATGGCAGCGGGTCATTAGAATCGCCTTCAATGCCACCTCACAAGAGAATGCCGCCATCAGGCCCCGCATTATGAGTGCGCCCGCTCTTTCCTCCCAAACGCTGGGGTCTGCCCGCGAAGCTACATCTACATCCAGGTGTATCCCCGACTCATCCAGGCGGTCGATTCGGAGCTTCAATGGCCCGGCGAGATCCAGCTCATCCCAGCGGTGAATCGCCGTTTCGAAGGGAAGGCTGCGGGCTGCGGCGGCGAGGAGCTTCGCCTGCAGATAGAGGTATCCAGCTTCGCCCGCGGGGATGGTATCGCGGGTGAGAAAATGCGTGCGCCCCTGCTTTTTCGGGAGCCGGAGTGCCTGCTCTGCCCGCTTGTCCCAGTGGGCCTGGTCGCGAGGCATGTCGGGGATGATCTTCGCCACGAACTTCGCCGCGGGGCGGTACTCCGGTATTCTCCCGCGCGCTATCTCAGCCAGATTGTGGGTCGCTTCTCGCTCCATGGCGCTCCACTCAGCCAGTGCCGCATCGCTCGATAGACTGCTCGTGCAAAGCGCGCATTCGATTCTTGTGACCGTTCCGCTCTCAGAAGCGGAGAGACGTGCGTCCCCCCAGCACGCCGTGCATCGCAATCTGACGATTGGTGGAGCCGTCCCATCTGTCATAACCGGCTCGAGGCTCGCGAGTGACTTTGCCCGCAGGAAGATGGCCGGATCCTGAAGCAGTCTCAGGTGGCGGTCGTTGGCAACGTTCTGGATGATTTCGCGCGTCTCCCAGCGGGCGATCGACGACTCGCCGAGCCCGGTAATCCTCGCCAACTCCGCTCGCGAGAGACCGTACTTCGCCCGCAGATCCCGAATCTCGGTTGGCGTGAGAACGCCCAGGTGTCGGCAGACCTCGTCGTGGCGGATGTCTTCGGCCTGGTCATCCGTGTAGGGTCCGCAGGAGGAGCAGGTCCGGACCGGGATCTCTACGACCAGCTCGACGGCGTCGTCGCCCGCGCCGTAGATGAACGGGTCCCGAACGAGTTCGGTCTTGAGGCCCGGGGTCCCGCACAAGTCGCAGGTGTCGGGTCCCTCGATCTCGCGGAGAACGGTGGGGGGGGATGCGGTTCCAGGCATGGCGGTCACGCTCCGAGTGGTGAGAGCTGCGTAGGACGGCATGTCGTAACCCGGCATGCTCGTCGGGCCGGTTCGCTTCGTCCGGTGGGTTCATGACGGAAACTGCCCATATGATATGCTTATGGCTCCCGAATGTACCCGTGTCTTGGCCTATAGGACATCAAGGGTAGTCATTTGATATCTTCGGTCAAGTCACCTTGGCCCCCCCAGCGCTCGGGAGACATGGTGACCAGTGGGCGGTGGACCTGCTCCTCAGCCCCGCCGGTCCCTTACGCGAGACGCCGGCAGCGAGCTACACGTCGCCCTCTTCTTCCAAACCTGTCCTGCCGGCCGAGCGGAATACTGCCACGCGTTCACGCGTTCACCGCACGGTGACGTCATCGGGTCTTGCGACCCTTACTCGGGTAACGGGTCAGGCGGAGCGGACGGGAGATCTCCTGCTCGATGAGTCGCGCGACCGGCCAGTCGTCGTACTGCATGCCCTCGAGGTTGACGCCCAACCAGACGAAGCCGTCACCGGGGCGGTACCCGGCGTTCCATTGGACACCCTCGTTGCCGTCCGAGGTGCGTAGGACGCCACGGGATAGGCTGCCCGAGTCCCTGCCGCGGCATCCGAAGAGGTCACGGAAGAGGCTCTTCAGGGCGTCGGGATCAAGGTCTCGTCGCAGCCTGGTACTAGACCGGCTTTTGGACTCGTGTCCTCAACTCTCATCCGCCTCCTCGCTGCTCAAGTGCTCGCGAACCTGCGCGAGCTCACGACGCATGTCCTCCGCCACCTTCCGGATTTCGATCGCGACTCTGGGCTCCTTCCCCATTTCCCATTCAAGTGCGGTCGTGAGGGGGAGCAAGTGGTCGGTCGATGGCGATTCGCGGATCAGCGCGGCCATTCGGTCGAAGCCGAGCGCGCAACTTGCCACCATCAGGGATTGGATTGACCTCGACGGTATTGTCGCGAGTTGCGGAAGAGTTCGGAGAATCTCGCGCGTATCGTCGGCAACCGCTGGCATGTTGCCTTGTTTGATGTAGGTGAGGACCCGAATCCCGCGGGTCGTCAAACGCAATGTATGTACGGCCTCGGCGTCGTAGTCAGCCACTGTTGCGGTCAAAGCGTTGCGCTCATGCTGGTCGAGTCGGTTCAGAAGCTCGTCACAAGCCACGAGGTGCTCACTCGTACGCCCCTGTACGCTCAGGACCGCACTCTTGATGGTCAGTGCCGAACCAGCTGCTAGCAACACTAGGGAAGACTCGTGGCCTTTGAACTGGCCCCACGTGTCTTCGCACACCTTCAGCGTCTCGTCCGGTCGCTGCAGTTCGAAGAGAGTTGCCGCTTTGTTGACCTGTCCGGTTGCGACGGCAGCTAGGACACCCACCGATTCACTGGCCCCAAATCGATTCTGCAACTCGTCGTACGCGACGAGTGCTTCCTCCGTCCGATCCAACCTACCCAACAACACCCCGCGATTGAGTAGTGCCATCGCCACCTGCCGAGCCACCGGATCCGAGCGATCGCCGGGGAACCCGTCGATCAGCCGGTCGCAAGCGTCCATCGCGTCCTGTGTTCGCCCCAGACGTGTCAAGAGAATGGATTGGTTGAGGAGCGCAGTGGCCGCGTTGGGGCGGAGCTCTGGTGAGTCTGCAGCCTCGGAGACCTCAACTGCCTCTTCGAGAGCAGGTAGCGCTTCTTCGTCCCTCCCTTCGTGCGCGAGGATGTTTCCACGATTCACAAGCGCCATAACGACCAAGTCGCGAACGGTTGGCGCTCGATGCCCTCGGTACCTCTGCACCAGCTCCCTCAGGACTCGTAGCGCTCCACGGACGTCACCATCGCCCAGCTTGTTCCCGCCCAGCACTAGCAGCGCCGAAGCCTCCTCCGTGACCGTCCTCACTGCGTCCGGCACATGATCCGGGTATTCCTGATAGAAGTGCCAAGCCAGTTCCGGCAGGCTGCTAAACTGCTGCAGCGCCATTAGGTAGATCGGGCGCATGTGCGGATCTACAGCATCCAGCTCGGCCACCATGGAATCCGCAAACTCCTGGAGTTCCGTGCGCGAATAGTACGCATCCATGAACTTCACGAGCGCCCCCACCAGGCTGTCCGTGCCCCGGCTACGGCGAAGCAGGTAGTAGATGTTGTAGAGACGCTCACTGACGTAGTATTGCTTCCGGCGGTTCGTTCCTCCCCCGTCCGCCACCACGCCACGCCCCATCAGGCGCCTTAGCTGAGCGCTGCAGGCGCTGGTCTCCATACGGGCCTGGTTTCCGACCTCCCGGGCCGTGGCCGGCTTCCATAGCTCGGCCAGGGCCAGGTAGACCCGCCGTTCCTGGGCGGGTAGGGACTCCAGATGGCTCTTGAAATACGCGGTGTGTTCATCGACGAGATCGAGCAGGTCGGACATGAGGGTGCGAAGCGACCGTGCAGCCGCGAACCGGGCCACGATTGCGAGCAACCGGGGACTTCCCCCGGTGAGGATCTGAAGGCGGCGGACCACTCCGTTATCCAGCGCTCTCCCCGATTCCCTCTCGCAGAGCACGGCACTCTCTTGCCGACCCAGCGGCCGCAGAGTGAGCACCCGAAACAAGTCGTAGAGCGGGCGGTCGGGCCTGTCGATCTCCTCGAATCTGCTCGTCGCGCTCCCGACTATCATGACGCGCGGCTCAGTTTGGAGCGTCTTTCTCAAGCACCATTCCGCGTCGGGATCCATCATGTCCGAGAAGAGCATGTTGAGGTTCTCGACGTGTAGCACCAGGCGCTTTTTCTCCCTCTCGGCAAAGTCGAGGAGCGCACCAAGGCAGCGTTCGCGAAGCGCGCGGTCGTCTCGCTCTTTGCGGACATCCTCGACAGTACGTTGGAGATCGGGCTCCCCGGGACGATGGGGCACCTGCTGAGCGAGGCGGGACAGGCATTCGAGCCAGAATTCGCCGCATGTGCTGACCGAATAGCTTTCCTCCGCGAAAACGATCGGATACAGCCGGGACGATAGCTCGGGATCGGATCCGACCTCCAGGGCAACCCGTAGTAACAGGGTCGTCTTTCCGCTGCCGCGCGGTCCGACCACAACCACGTGCTGGTTTGACTGGCCACTGTTCTCGCGAAGGGTCTCGAGGAGTGATTCGAACTCGCCGACCCTCACGCAGAACATCGTCCTCAGTTCGTCGGCCGTCAGGAATCCCGGGTTGTAACTCGTGGTCGCGATAGCCACAGTGCGCTCTCCTTTCCTATGCGTGCCGGTCGCTGAAGGACACGAACCCTCTGGCGTTGCGCGCGCGCCACCAATCCTCTACCAGCCCCGACACGAAGTTGTAGCCCCCGTCGCGGCGGGCCAGGTAGCCGTCGTGCTCCAGAACGTGCAGCACATCCCGCACTTGCCCGCCGGACTCTCCAGACAAGACCGACCGGTACGCTGCGTACTGCCGAATCGAGCTGTCGGTGAGCCGCCCGTCGCTGACGGCTGCTTCCGTCAGCAATTCCAGAGCGACGACATAGCCGTCGTCGCCCAGCACCATTCGCAACCGACTCTGGTAGTGTTCGAGATACACCTGCCCGCGAACGCCGAGCATGTCCTGGGAATACACGGTATCGACGTCATCCATCGACGCCTCACTCCGATTGTCCCGGCGCAGATGCTCGTGTAGCCAGTCGAAGAACTGCTGGACATGATGCGGGATTCCACAGCGAAGGCGCCGGAACATGCCTATCCGCACGCCCTCTGGAATCTCGAGACCGTAGGATGCGGCCAGTTCACCAAGGCAGGCGACCGCCGTCTCTTCATGCCAGGGTCTCAATTCGAACGGGGCGAATACGTTGGCGTGCGCGCTCAGCTCGGCCTGCTCAAGGATTGGTTCCAGGCCCACGCTGCCGGACACCACAAGTCGGATGCGGTCTCGATGCGCCTGTGCATTCTTGCGAAGCCAGCTCAGGAACGCGTCGGTGTCCTGCCGGCGCTCCGGCGTGATCGTGTATTCGTGGCCCTTCAGGAGCCGGTTCACCAGTATCGGCAGCTCGTCGATCGCCAGAACCACCGGTTTCTCACTGGCGGCAAGCGACGCGAACAGCGCGTCGCCCTGGGCGCGCCACCTTCCCGCATCGATTCCGGCCCGAAGCTTGATTCTGAGCTCGCTGGCCCCCAGTTCGTCGATTCGATCCACGGCCGAGGTTGACGACCTCGCTGCCCAACTCTTGAGGCGGGTCCAGAGGCCCCGGATGTGTCGGGATCCAGCAGCGATCTCCACTATGGCGTCCGCCGGAGTGGCACAGTCCTCCAGGTCGACAAACACCGTCTCAAAGTCGCCCCTTTCCTCGAGGCGCCGTAGCAATTCGCGCACGAGGCTCGTCTTCCCCATCCGCCGCTGGGCAGTCACAAGCGTATGAGTGCCGTCCTCTACCCGCTCGATCAGCGCATCGACCTCGACCTCCCGGTCGAAGAAGCGGTCTCCCGCGACCCAGTTTCCGCCTGCTTTTCGTAATCCCATCCCCATTCCTCCCATCAGATTTGTTGGCAACAGATTTGTTGGCAACAGAAATGTTGGGAAAATCGTAGACGCGGTCAAGGGACACGCCCTCCAGGTGGAGGAGCGGACGGGAGAGTCGGGGTGGGTGGAGACGGGCATTGGCGGTCAACGCCGAGCTGCCTCATGCCGTTCTCGCGAGCCGGAGTGAGGGATTCCCTTGCTTGTGTACTGCAAAAGTAGTACCCCTCCACATGGGATTCTCGGAGGCGAAGCGGGTGGTGGTGGCGGCTCTCCGCGAGGGGAAGCGGTCTTCATAAGCGTTCATCGAGCAGGGAACTGAGATGAAGATCTTGCGAGAGGGAGATCGGGGGTACGCTCTGGCGCCGGAACGCGGGCGGGTCGAGATCGTTTACGAGTACCGAACGGTCGAACTCGAGAAGTCGAAGGCCATGGTCAGCAACGTCCTCGTCGGCGTGGATACCGAAACCGGAGATGTTCTGACGGTGCCGGCCCAATCGACGCCGAAGCTGAAAGCAGCGAGGGAGGCGAAGAAACGGGAGGTGATGAGCGTCCGGATGCCGCGGGAGCTCGACGATGTGCTTCATCTCGTAGCCGACCGCTATCGCGTGGCGCCCAGGCAGTTCGCTCCCGCGGTCATTCGATACTACCTCACGTTGGCTTGCGCGAATGGCGACGTGGCTCAGCGTCTGCGCACACTCTCCAAGACCCGCTTGGCAACGGGGAGGTGTCAGAAGGCCCTGCGCCTGAGGATACAGCGGGAGCTTGTTGTGTGGCTGCGCGACATTGCGGTCGCGACGGAAGGAGCCACCAAGAGCGATATGGTTCGAGGCGCAATCGTGGCGGCGAAGGAAGATGTGCTCGACGGTCGCGCAAGAGAGCGGCAGCGGCAACTGGAGGCGATTGCCCGGGCCGTCTAGGTCCGCGTCCCCTGGACACCTTGGAGTCCCCACCAATCCAGACTCCGTGCACGACGCCTTCCTCAAGTCGGTATTCGCCGACCGCCGCATGGCCGAGATCCTGATCCGCCGGCACGCGCCCGAGTGGGCGAGCGAGATCGACTTCTCGACTCTCCGTGAGGAATCCACCGGGCTCGTCAGCAAGAAGACGCTGCAGCGGCGCCACCCGGACATGATCTGGTCCGCCGACACCGTCAAAGGGGAGAAAGTCCTGTTCCTGCTGGAATTCCAGCGAAAGGTCGAGCGGCTCATGGCCCTGCGCACGACGACGTACACGGCGCTGACGCTGGAGGGCGTCGCCGCCGGGCCGGACTACCGGCCGGGAGACCCGCTCCCCGAGTTCGTCTACCTCGTCCTCTACCACGGCGACAGCCCCTGGACCGCGCCGACCCGGGTGACCGACATGTTCCGGCGCTCCGATCCGGGTCGCTATCGTCTGGTCCCGTGGGGAGAGGGTGCGGAGGATGACCGATCGCGCGACGATCTCACGGCGTTGGTCCTCGGCCTGGCCCGCAACCTTTCGCCGGAGGACATGGCTGGCCAGCTGTCGGCTCTGTGGCGTACCATCGAGAGGCACGGGGATCCGGACCTGGCCGGATTGATGGGCCAGACCGTGGACACGATGTTAGAGTTGAGGGACTACCCGGCACGACTGTTGAAGGGAGGAGCGAAGACCATGGCAGAGGTGGTGGACAGATTCCGGCAGGGTATGAACGAGCTGGTCCAGAAGGGCGAGGTACGCTTGATGCGTCGGCAGGTCACTCGCAGGTTCGGCGAAGAGACGGCTGGGCGGTTGTCCCGGCTACTAAATGAACTTCCTGGTCCCGAAGATGTCGACCGGGTCACCGACGCCCTCTTCGAGTGCGACACGGGCGACGAGTTCATCGAGCGCGTGCGGATGGGCTGACGGCGGATTCGATCTGAGGTGACCCCGTCCCTCGATTGAATCTGGCGCGCCGAGACATCCAACCGAAAGAACCGGAACTCCGGAGAGGCCATGCTCCGAAGACTCACCGCGTTCTACGAATCCCACGGGATTTCGCCCGTCAACTTCCGTTGTCCTTCGCGCTCGGAGTGTGCCGCCGATTCTCCCGACTTCACGGAAGCCAAGATGAGTTCCGTGCCGCCGCGCTATGGGATGCCAGGCCTGCCGCGGCTGCTCTTCCTTTCGCTGCACTCAGGTAGCGGCAGTTCAGACCCGCGAGAACGCACAGCCGAAGCCGTTCGCCAGTGGAACGCGGAGTGCGATGTCGCGGCACTTCCGAAGAACAACCACTGGTACCGCACCCACGAGTTGACCTTCGAGCTGCTCCGCCAATTCAAGCCGGATCTGACGGTCCCCGATACCCGGCAGGGCGGGCCGGCGAAAACCGCCATCGTCCAGAGCTTTTCGGTCCGAGAGCGTGACGTGCGTGCTGTGGACAGCGGTGGCTATGCGTACGATGCCCACTACGAGACCGGCGTCATCGAACTCGGGCCGGAAAGGAAGCCGTGCTTCTGGATTCAGACCTACCACCCCAACAACTATGGACGCTTCCAGCCGCAGCGCAGGTACTGCTGGCCTCTGTATGCGGAAGCGGTCGGTCGATTCTGGGGCTCGCGGGCGAAGAATCGCACCCGGTCACTGCCTAGCGGCGATCAATCTCCCCTACACACTGGAGCAAACGTGTCATGAGCGCGACAAGGAATCTCTACGTGATTCGACTCGATGAGGCCGTGCTGGAGGATTCGAGGTTCAGGAAAGAGAATCCTGGATATCGGCCCGGAAGGCCGTGCGCGTACGTAGGTGTGACCTCGCTCACCCCCGAGGAACGCTTCGCGCAGCACAAGCGTGGGGAAAAGGCCGGGAAGGGCTACGTCACGAAACACGGCCAATACCTCATGAAGAGGCAGTACGAGCACCGCAACCCAGTGGCGACGGCCGAGGCGGAGGACAAGGAGCGGGAGCTGGCCGAATCGCTGCGACGAAAAGGGTTTGCGGTATGGCAGCGATAGTGCGCGTGTAACCACCGCCACTGTCGGGCAGCAGGGCCGCGCCCGCCAAGTGCACCCTCCTCTCGTGCCGGGTTTCTCAGCCTCGCCGGTTCGTTTACACGAGGCGCAAGCAGCGAGCGACACGTCGCCCTCCTCTCCCAACCCTTTCCTACTGATCGCGCGGAGTACTGCCACGCTTCACGCGTCCACTGCACGGTGACTTCATCGGGTCTTGCGACCCTTCCGCAGGTAGCGGGTCAGGAGGAGCGGACGGGAGATCTCCCGCTCGATGAGTCGCGCGACCGGCCAGCGATCGATGACGAGGACCTTGTCGATGTACTGCGAATGTAGTACCATCCCACATGGGATTCTCGGAGGCGAAGCGGGTGGTGGTGGCGGCTCTCCGCAAAGGGAACTTCGAGCACGAGGCTCGTGAGACTCTCGCGGAGAAGAATCTACTGGCGGTTGGAGATGTCGATGCGAGCGAGGTTGCAGGACTCGTGCTCAAGACTCGCTCTGAAGACTACGGTGAATCCCCCCACCACTGGGATCAGTCCGTGGTGGTGCACACGTTTACGCCAACGGTTCGGGAGGAACGGTGGTACATCAAGGTGTATTTCGTGGAGACCGACGGGGAAGACCGGAAAGCGATGTTCATAAGCGTTCATCGAGCAGGGGACTGAGATGAAGATTTTGCGGGAAGGAGATCGCGGGTACGCCCTGGCGCCGGAACGCGGGCGAGTCGAGATTGTTTACGAGTACCGAACGGTCGAACTCGAGCAGTCGAACGCCACGGTCAGCAACGTCCTCGTAGGCGTGGATACCGAAACCGGAGAAGTTCTGACGGTGCCGGCCCAATCGACGCCGAAACTGAAAGCAGCGAGGGAGGCGAAGAAACGGGAGGTGATGAGCGTCCGGATGCCGCGGGAGCTCGACGACGTGCTTCATCTCGTGGCTGACCGCTATCGGGTGGCGCCCAGGCAGTTCGCTCCCGCGGTTATTCGATATTACCTCACGTTGGCTTGCGCGAATGCCGACATGGCTCAGCGTCTGCGCACGCTCTCCAAGAGCCGCTTGGCGACGGGGAAGTGTCAGAAGGATCTGCGCTTGAGGATACAGCGGGAGCTTGTCGTGTGGTTGCGCGACATCGCGGTCGCGACGGAAGGAGCCACCAGGAGCGATATGGTGCGAGGCGCAATCGTGGCGGCGAAGGAAGATGTGCTCGACGATGGCGCAAGAGAGCGGCAGCGGCAGCTGGAGGCGATTGCCCGGGCCGTCTAGGTCCGAGGCCAATACGTTGGACCAGGATGACGCGGCCCAAGACACGGTTCGAAGGCCTTCCGAACAGGAGCCATCCGATCATGCGGAGCACTCCGCCGTCCAGATGTGGCCGGCTGGGGCGGCTGGCGTGCCCTTTTCCCACCCGGTAAACTGGGTTCCATGAGTTCAACCAAACATCGCGGCGCGCTGGCCAACGCATCGATTGGACTGGCTGTCCTCCTGCCCGTGTGCGGCATCCTGTACGCATGCACGCCGGTTGCCGTCGAGCCGGAACCCTACGGCCTTGACCTTTCTGCCATTCCGAACCCAATGGCCGTAGGCGACTCGGTTCTGTTGACGGCCACCCTATATACCAAAACCCTTGAGGTGATCAGTTCCGCCCAATTCGTGTGGGAATCCAGCAATCCCTCGGTTGCTACGGTCGATCAACAAGGTTGGGTGCGCGTCAAGTCCATGGGCGAGACGACGATCAGCGTCAAATCCCACGGCTTCCATGAGTCCTCGGCGCTGGTGACGCTAGGCGAGGTCACTGGCCGGGTCCTGGTGGACGGCGAGCCGGCGGCCGGGTTGACGGTTCGTCTCCGTGTGCGTGAACCGATGTATGCCGTCACGGACCAGCTTGGTGAGTATCGCTTTCCCGGTGTCGGTGAGCATCGCTTCGTCTGTAGCGAAAGCCGCCCTTCCAGCTGCTACATCGTAGAGATATTCGGACACGACATCCTCCGCTACGGCTTTCAAGACTACGACAAGTGGGCAACCATCGAGTTGGGAAAGGTCACCGAAGTTGAGACTTTCTCAGGCTTCTCGATTCCGGAATGTGACACGACCAATTCGCTTGTCGAGCTGGTTTTCGTCAACAACGATCCCGTTTTTGACGACTTCTTTCGCGCTGCAACTTGTCGATGGACAAGCATTATTCGCGGCATGAATCAAACACCGTGTCCTCTGGGACCACCCACCAGGGGGATACGGATTACTGTCGACTACGTTGCCGACAGCGACCACATTGCAGGTACGGGAGTGCTTTGCAACGGGCATCCATGGAGAGCATCCATTCGGATGTACCGCAATGACTACCGGGACCACCCCGAGACGGATACATGGGGCTTCAACTGGGTAACTACGAGCGTCGGCTTCGCACTGGGTGTTCTGATGGTGAAGGCCATGCCCGCCTGGAGTGGGCTCGTCGAGTCGGATTCAACGGGTGCCGTCTTCACCGGACTCAACGCTACGCGGGCCTTCCAGGCACTCGGAGGTGTGGGGCATCCGAGTTTGAGAGTCGCATTCGCGCAGGCTCGGTGGACGGGGGAAATGTATAACGAGGTTTACAGTTGGGCCGTAAGGTCGGGAAGTTCTCGACCCATTAGTTCCGTGACCGTTGGAGCCCTGATCGACTCGGGATACTACCAGGTTGACGCAAACCAGGCGGAGTCCTACCACCTGCGCCTGCCTTCGGTCGATGTATCGGGCCAGGTGCCAATGGGTCGGACGCTTACTTCTCCACCTCTCCGAGTGATCGACCGCCGAACGGCCCGGCAGTAGGCCAGGTGTCCGTTAGAGCCGAGTGATCGAGATCCATGATCGGTCATGAGTCTTGTCGATCACGGATGAACACCAAAGCTCGTTAGTGGTCATATTTTCTCCGAAATGATCGTCAAACCCTTGACAGACGACGGTACTTCGCCAGCTTCCGGGCGCGGTGAGGTCGGCACGATGGTCTCCATGAGAACCAAGCCCGCACGCACGAGGAGTGGCAGAACCGTGGCGCCAGTCTACTACCACGAGGGACGATTCCCGCCGGACGACCGCCTGGACTGGCAGAGGCTGGTTCCGTTGTTGGGTCCAGCGTATTCCGCCGTCGCGAGGTACGACGGGATGCTGTCGGCGGTTCCTGACCCCAGCATCCTGCTCGCACCACTGTCCACCCAGGAAGCGGTGCTCTCGTCAAGAATCGAGGGCACCCAGGCGTCGATGGGCCAGGTTCTCGAGTTCGAAGCTCGCGGCGTAGTGGATTCGCCAACTCGTCGGGACGATGTCCTTGAAGTGATCCAGTATCGGAGAGCGATGTGGCACGCCGAACACATGCTGCGTGAGCTTCCCCTTTCCCTTCGAGTCATTCGTGAGTCGCACCGGATTCTGTTGGCGAGTGGCCGAGGCAAACAGCGGTCACCGGGAGCGTACCGACGGACCCAGAACTGGATTGGGCCGCCCGGTTGCTCCCAGGAAGAGGCCAACTTCGTTCCGATCGCCACGCAGCATCTGGCCGACGGCATGAGCGCGTGGGAGCGATACATGCACCGGGATGAGCCCGACCGGCTGGTTCAGCTCGCGATCGTCCACGCCGAGTTCGAGGCTCTCCATCCGTTTCTGGACGGCAATGGTCGCATGGGCCGCATGCTCGTGCCGCTCTTCATGTGGCAGCGCGAGCTGATTCACCAGCCGGCCTTCTATGTCAGTGCCTATTTCGAAGCCAACCGGGACGCCTACTACGAAGGGCTGCGATCCATATCGCGCGACGACGACTGGACCGGGTGGTGCGAGTTCTTCCTTGACGCCGTTCGCACTCAGGCGGAGGACAACCTGGTCAAGACCGAGGCGATTCTCGGACTCTACGAGGAGATGAAGGACCACATCCTCGAAGTCACCAACTCACGATACGCGATCAAGGTCCTCGACTCGATCTTCCAACATCCGGTGTTCGCGAGTGTCCAGTTCGTGGAAGGAACCGAAGCGTCTCCGCCGACGGCACGCCGGATCCTGCAGCGCCTGTGTGACTCGGGGGTGTTGCGGAAGATTGATCCTGCACGGGGTCGGCGTCCTGCGCTATTCGTATTCCCCCGGCTGCTCGATGTGGCCGAAGGCAGGAACAGCCATGACGATCACTAGTGATCACCAAGAACACTTGACGATCATATTACGGTCAATATGATCGTCAAAATACCTTGTCGGTCACGAATGATCACCAAGACAGGTACGAACCGATGAGAAGTTTCTTGCTGGCGGCAGTGACGTTGTGCGCCTTGGGCACCGGGGACCGCGGCGGCACGCTCGCCCAGGAGGTGATCCGGCTTCCGGCGGACGACAGATGGTTGGCCGCCGACTTCGAACAGGTGTTCCGGGTCGGGGAGATCGACGGCGAGGAGTGGGAGGAGTTCGGTGAGGTCGTCAGCCTGGCATTCGACAGGGCGGGCAACCTGCACATCCTCGACCGCATGAGGTCCCGTGTGCTGGTGGTAGATGTGCACGGCGGCCGTGTACGCGAATACGGGCGGGCAGGGGAGGGTCCCGGCGAGTTCGAGGCTGCCCGATGGATCGGCGTGAGAGACGATGGCCGGACGGTCATCTTCGACTTCGGCCACAACGGCTTTTTGGTCTTCGATTCCGAGGGTGGCTTCGAGCGACTGGCACGCCTGCCCGGGGACGCCAGCTTCATGCCCAACGAGCTTGATCTCACTGCGGGTGGCAACGCCGCGATCCCCAATGGTGCCGTGAGTTCGGTGTCGATCGTGATGGCGTTGGCGGGCGGCTACGACGGGAACCGGGTGAGCGGGCGGCCTGTAGCCCGCCTGTCGCTGTCCGACGACCAGGTCCGCACCGACACGCTGGCGATGGCCTGGGGGCCGGAGTTGGAGCCGGTAAGACCGGTAAGAAGTGGGCCCAACTACCCTGGACCCGATACGAAACTGGTCCCGCCGCTACTCGTCGGCGCGCTTCCCGGAGGCGGAGTGGTCTTTTCCGATTCGACGGCGTATCGGGTCCAGGTGTTGGACCAGGGCGGGGGTCTGGAGCGCGTCCTCGTCCGACCGCTCTTCCCCAGGCCAATGACGGATCGCATATGCGCGCCGGTAAGGGAGCGCGATCTTGCGGAGACGGAAGAGCAACTCAGGGTGAACAGGATGGGCTTGAGCGACGGTTTTCGGCGCGCTCTGCGCGAGCGGGATCAGTTCTCCAGGTGCTACCACGAGTTTTCCGTAATCCGCGACCTTCAGACGAGCGTGGAGGGAACGATCTGGATTCAGCGCCATGGCATCGATCCCATCAACGGTGGTCCCATCGACCTGCTTACGCCCGACGGCCGCTACCTGGGCAGCTTCCCGGAGGGGACGCCCATGCCGAACGCCTTCGGCCCGGACGGGTTGTTGGCCTTCATCGAGGAGGACGAGTTCGAGGTGCAATCGGTCGTTGTGCGGCGGATGCCGGCGTCGTGACCGAGGGCTGCCGTTTAGCTCCCGGGATCCTATCGACGCACTTCGTGTCATCCCGGCCCATCCAGCTATAGAACCGCTCCCACCCCTCCGCCACCTTGGAGTCCCCACCAACCCGGAGACTCCGTGCACGACGCCATCGACCAGGGTTCCACTTGCGCAAAATGCGGCACTGCCGCACATTTGTCGGTGCGCATCCTTACCACTCGAACCTACGAGCGCGCCATTCGAAAGCTGCTATCGGAGGCAGACCGGCGGGCCATGGAAGCGGCCATCGTCGGCGATCCGGGTGCGCCGCCGGTAATCCGGGGAACCGGAGGGCTCCGGAAGGCGCGCTGGGCGGG
>VYAQ01000077.1:0-4345 GCA_009844885.1 Gemmatimonadota bacterium | reverse complement strand
TGGGCGGGCTCGGGCAGGGGAAAGAGGGGTGGAATCCGCACGATCTACTTTCGCCACGGCAGATCGAACTCGATCTATCTGCTAACCGCGTACGCGAAAGCGGATCGGGAAGACCTCAGCCCAGCTGACATGAAGGCTCTCTCGCGGCTCGTGGCCGCGATCAAGAAGGAGGAACGGAACCGATGACACCCGGACGAACGGATCTGGGACGCGAGGTGGAAGCGGCCCTTGGCGAAGTGCTCGCCCACGTGCGAGGAGAGACGTCGCTCCCCTGCCGAATCGTCGACGATCCCGCTGCGGAACACATCGTGGCAATCCGCAAGCGCATGAACCTCAGCCGCCAGAGATTCGCGGACCGGTTCGGCCTCGACGTGCGGGCGGTGCAGGAATGGGAACAGGGACGGCGCGTCCCGGACCGGGCGGCTCGGGTGCTGCTGACCGTCATCGACCGCGATCCGGAAGCCGTGGTGCGGGCCTTGGCTGAATGAGTGCGGCAACTGGCTCCTGCCGATCGCAAACTTGACCGGCCACCCAACAGAACCGTTGGCAACAATCCTGTTGGGAAGCGCTACCTCGTCATTGCTAACGGTGCTCTTCGGGTTCGTCCCAGGTCTGGCCCCAGAACTCGTCCTCCTCGGCCCGCACTCGTTCCATATCCAGCGGCTCGATGTCTTCCGCATCGACGCGGCCGAGGGTCTCTATTTGATGGACGACCTCATCCGTCACCCCGCTTCGGGTCTGATCACGCAGCCGGCGTCGGACCCTCCAGCCGGCAACGGCCACGAGCGCCGCAAGCGCCACGAACAGGTATCCGGTCACTGCTCCCTCAATTCACGGAAGAAGCAGGGGCCCCAGCCATCCGAGCCACACGAAGAGGCCCAGAACCATGCCGCACACTACCGGGACCACGACTCGGACCCTCCGACCACGAGGGATGGCTGTCACGAGGAACCAGGGTGCGAGCACGAGGCAAGCGACACCGGGTAGAGTGGTCAGGGACGACGAGATTCCGGTGATCGACGCCACCCACGCTTCGTCCTGACTTCCTACGAATCCTCCGCCGAAGAGGTTGATGGCAAGAACCATCAAGGCCCCCAGCCCTTGCCCCGGCGCCGACAATCCGAGGCCAAGAACCAGCGATAGAGGGCCGGGGCCGAAGCGACGGACCGCGAACACGCAGACGATGGCCGTCAGGTAGCTCACCGCAGGCCCCCCGGCCATGGCGACCGCCATTTTCCACGGTTCCGCGAGCGCCGCCGCCGCCGCCATGTCTCCCGCGCGGAAGTGCGTGAACCACTCCCCGGAATCGGCCCAGCTAACGGAGGCATAACGAAGGACCGGGTCGGGCAATCCGAATGCGACGTATGCTCCAAAGTGCCCGAGTTCGTGCAATACGATCGAGAGCGGGGCGGCCACCACGCCGCCGACACCCCCGGCCAACCAACCGGCGGTTCGCAACCACTTCCGCATCAAGGTCGCTCCTGGCTTTTCCAGCCAACCGCAGATTCGGGAATCTGCCACGCTTCTGCGGCACCCGCCACCTACGACAACAGCGCTTCGCGGAGTTCCGCGAACCCCAGAGAGACGCGGTCATGGGAGCTGGGTTGGTTGGGCAAGACAGACGAAACAGGCCCATCCAGCTATTCAACCGCCCCCACCGCTCCCCCACCTTGAGTCTCCACCATCCCGGAGACTCCCAAGCACGCTTTCTTCCCCGGGGTCGGTCCTCACGTTCCCAACCGCCGCTCCCACCTTTGCCAGTAGTATCAATAATGCTATTATGAAACGAGAAAGACTATTGGCCGCACTCGACGAATTCCGCCGGAACCCGGCGGGCGTTCGCTTCAGGGATCTGGTGAGGGTGTGCGACGCATGTTTCGGGGAGCCACGGCACGGGAGCGGTAGCCACCGCGTTTACCGGACGCCTTGGCCGGGAGACCCACGCGTGAACATTCAGAACGCCAGGGGGATGGCGAAGGCATACCAGGTGCGCCAGGTCATCCTGGCAGTCGAGAGACTGGAGAACATGCAGTGAGCGACCACTACACCTATCGCATAACATGGTCCGCCGAGGACGCGGAACATGTAGGCCTGTGCGCCGAGTTCCCGTCGTTGAGCTGGCTGGCGGCTACCCCGGCCGAAGCCCTGTCTGGCATCCAGCGCCTCGTGGCCGACAGCGTGGCTGACATGCGGAACAATGGCGAGCCGGTTCCAGAGCCGATGGCGGATCGGGCCTACAGCGGGAAGTTCATGGTGCGGGTGCCTCCGGAGACGCATCGCTCCCTGGCCATTCGAGCGGCGGAGCAGGGAGTAAGCATGAATCGCCTGGTGAGTGCCCGGCTCGCGAGGGAAGGCTAGGGAGGAACCGCAACTATCCGCTTCATCTCTTCTCGGTCAACCGTCCCGACAGATACTTGTGGATGACGCTCGACAGCAGTGTCTGGTAGGGAATGCCCTCCTCGCGCGCCCGAGCGTGAGCTCGATTGAAATCACGCTCCGTGACCCGCAGATTGACCCGCCGGGTCTTCTTGAAGGTGTTGCGGGCCGCTTGAGGGGCGATCGCCATCTCCCGGTCAGCGTCCGTTGCGGGCCGCAGTTCGTTCCGCTCGAACTTCTCAAGGATTTCCCGTTCTTCGGCGTTCAGCTGGTCTTTCACGATGACCTCCTCTTCCTGTAGTCCCGCGCCGCCTTCCGACTGGGGATGATCGTCTTCAGGAACCGGGAACCGTCCGATCGCGTGACGAAGGGCTCATCGACTCACAACTCCGGACCAAGCTCATCAGCCAGGTCGCGGATTGCCTCTCTCGCGGGTATTCCCGGCTCTCCAGCTCGGTGGGCCTGGATTGCCTCGCGCCATATGTGTCCGCGCTCGGCCGAATGGACCAGGAAGCCGTCCTTGCGCTCCTCAATCTGCTGACGGACCCTCACGAGTTGATCGGCCAGCTCGCGTTTCGACGGCAGATAGAGCTGGTACTTCGACGCGTAGATGTTGGCGTCTTCGGGGAGCGTCAGCTCGACCACGGCGTCGTTCTTTTTGTCGCAGAGGAGGATTCCGACCGTCGGCAGTTCGCCATCGGTCCTCACGTACCGATCGAAGTAGTTCACGTACATCTGCATCTGGCCGAGATCCTGGTGGGTCAGCTTCCCGGTCTTGAAGTCGATCAGCACGTAGCAACGCAGCAGACGGTTGTAGAACACCAGATCGACGAAGAAGTGACTGTCATCGAAGCTGAATCGCTTTTGGCGCGCCTCGAACAGGAAGCCCTTCCCCAGCTCCAGCAGGAATTGCTGCAGTCGGTCGATGATCGCAGTCTCCAGGTCGCTCTCGGAGTAGGCAGGCTTCTCCTCCAGGCCGAGGAACTCCAGGACCACCGGATCCTTGATCAGGTCCGACGCCTTCTCGACGACCTGCCCGTCACGGGCCAGACGGCGGACCTCGCGCTTGTCGCGGCTGAGCGCGAGCCGCTCGTACAGGGAGCTGGCCAGCTGCCGCTTGAGTTCCCGGACGCTCCAACCGTTTTCTGCGGCCTCGATCTCGTAGAAGCGGCGGGCGTCGGGGTCGGTTACGGACAGGAGGGTGACGTAGTGGGACCAGCCGAGGCGGAACCGGCCGGCGAGCTTGGCGAGACTTGGAGCAGTTCCAGGATACAGACCGGATGAAATCCGAGACCGCGTATCGGAAATCGATTGTTCGCGAGAAATCCGAGACGGCGTCTCGGGAATCGACTGGTCACCAAGAGCCTGAGATGGCATCGTGAGATCGTCGCTGGCCGAGTCATCCGCGATCATGTGGTCGTAGCTTCGGTAGAACCGCCGCATCTGCTCCAGAACGTCCACTGAAAAGCCCCGTCCGATCCTCGCCTGCAGAGCCTCCGACAGTTTCTTCAGGGTCTGCCTGCCATACTCGGCCCGATCCGCACCGCTCTGCTCGTACTCCACGATGTACCATCCAAACAGCCAGTTCCTCACCACCAGCGAACGGTCGATCGCACGGACGGCAGAACGCCTCGTCTCCTCATGCGTACGCTGGCACAGCTCGACGAGCCGCTCGAAATCGAAGCCTTCACTCATACCGACACCCCCTCCGCCCCAAGTCGCCTCCACCCCGCGGCTCCGCAAGGAGGGAAACTGTCAATTCGATTGGCGCCGTTCAAGGGTCTCCTTGTCGGCGTGGGGCGAAGTCCTTGTGATGCTATCACAATGATCTCAAAATGATAGCTGCCCGTGTAGCCAGGGCCCCCCACCCCCCCCGGCCGGGGGCCCCCAGGGTCTTTTTAAAAAATACGAGCCCCCCCGACCGCGGCGGGGGGGGTGTGGCGGGGTGGGGGGGTAAAAAAAAAAGGGG
>VYAQ01000211.1 GCA_009844885.1 Gemmatimonadota bacterium | reverse complement strand
GCCCCCGACGACGCGGACCGCACTTACGAGCGCTTAGTGCAGGGACGACCCCCCGCCTCCCAGCCCACCGACGTCTTCGACGCGTTCGTCTTCGACGCGCGCGACCCCGCCGCCTTCATGCGGGACGTCTCCTACATCTCCGGCGCCGCGGTCATGCCCCCGAAGTGGGCGCTCGGGTACATGCAGTCGCACCGGGAGCTCCGCGACGACCAGCGCGACGCGGAGGAGATCCTCACCTGGGTCGTCGACACCTTCCGCGAGAAGCGGATGCCGCTCGACGCGGTCATCTACCTGGGTACAGGGTTCACTCCCACCGGGTGGAACACGCCCCAGCCCTCCTTCGACTTCAACCCCCGCGTCTTCCGGCGCCAGCCGCCGGAGGTGCTCGCGGACCTGCATGGCCGCAACGTCAGTGTCATCACCCACATCGTGCCCTGGCGCCGCGACCGCCTTCCCACCCTGCACGGCACGATCCCGCCGGCTCCCGGCGATGTCCTCGACCGGTCCCACGTCTTCTCCTACTGGCAGGAGCACATCCCGCTGGTGCGCGCCGGCGTAAACGCGTGGTGGCCCGACGAAGGCGACTGGTTCGACCTCTACGAGCGCATCAAGCGCCATCAGCTCTACTACGAAGGCCCGCTCTGGTCGACCCAGGACGTCCGTCCCTGGAGCCTGCACCGCAACGGGCACCTCGGCATCGCGCAGTGGGGCGGCTGGGTATGGTCCGGCGACCCCCAGGCCACCTGGAAGACGCTGGAGGCCCAGGTCTCCGTGGGCATCAACCATTCACTCAGCCTCAGCCCGTACTGGGGCTCCGACATCGGCGGCTTCTACTCGACTTCGGAGCTCACCGGCGAGCTCTACGCGCGGTGGTTCCAGTTCTCCGCGTTCACGCCTTCCTTCCGCTCGCACGGGCGCATCTGGCGGCTGCGGCTGCCGTGGGGGTGGGGACTCGCCGACTGGGGATTCCCGGAGGGTCAAACGGAGCTCCCGCCGGCGTCGGAGATGAACAACCCCGAGATCGAGACCATCACCCGCAGCTACGGCGAGCTGCGCTACCGGCTGATTCCGTACACGTATACGCTCGCACGGGAGGCGCGCGACACCGGGATGCCTCTGATGCGCGCCCTCTGGCTCCACTACCCGGAGGACGAGCGCGCCCGCAGCGTGAGCAGCGAGTATCTGTGGGGCCGCGATCTGCTCGTGGCGCCGGTCTTCAAACAAGGCGCCGCGAGGCGCGAGGTCTATCTGCCGGCGGGCGACTGGTACGACTGGTGGACCGGGGAGCGGCTCTCGGGTGGGCGCACCGTCACCCGCGAGGTGGACCTGTCGATCATGCCCATCTACGCGCGCGCCGGAGCCGTCATCCCCTTCGACCCCGTGCGGCAGTACATGGACGAGGAGGTCGACGAACCCACCACGATCAAGGTGTTCCGCGGCGCCGACGGCGAGTTCACGCTCTACGAGGACGACGGAGTCAGCCTCGACTACCTGCAGGGCCGCGGTGCCTGGACGCGAATGATCTGGGACGACGCCGAGGCGCGCCTGACGATCGAGCCGGGGGCGCCGCCGGGGGCCGTCAACCTGCTGCCGGAGGGGCGCACGTTCGTCGTGGAGTTGCTGCCGGGCGGGGAGACGCGGGTGGTGCGGTACGCGGGGTCGCGTGTGGAGGTGGTGTTCTGAGCTGAGCCGCGCCTAACCCGGCCGCGGAAACACCCGCGCCCGATTCGCCCAGGCCTCCCACATCGCGGTCAGCCGGGCCAGCTCACCGGGTTGGCGCGCCGCCAGGTCCCGCGTCTCGGTCCGGTCGAGCTGCGTGCCGTAGAGCTCCCACGGACCGGCGCTGCCCCGCGCCACGGCCTTCCAGGTGCCGTCCATCACCGCCCGGCTTCCCTCGTGCTCGATGTAGATGGCGCCCCGGTCCAGCGGCTGGTCGTCCGCGAACGCCGGCACCAGGCTCACGCCCTCCATCGGCTGGATCTCCTCGCCGCTGTACTCGGCGGGGTAGGCCGCCCCGGCGAGCTCTACAAACGTGGGCATGATGTCGATGAGGTGGCCGGGCTGGTCTCTGAGTTCGCCCGCGGCCGAGATGCCCGCCGGCCAGTGCGCGATGAGGGGCGTCGCGACCCCGCCGGTGTGGGTCAGGGCCTTGTAGAGCCGGAAGGGCGTGTTCGAGAGGTTGGCCCACGGCAGGCCGTAGCTCTGGTAGGTGTCGTCGGGGCCGGGCATCACGCCGGGGTCGTTGCCCACCTGGATCGGCCGGCCGTCCAGGGTGAACTCGCGGCTGACGCGTTCGCCGCCGCGGAGGATGTAGTCGTACCACCCTTGCGTGTTGATCTCCTCGGCGCACCCGCCGTTGTCGGACAGGAAGAGGATCAGCGTGTCGTCCAGCACATCCCTCCGCCGCAGCGTCTCTACCAGGCGTCCGATTGCGCGGTCCATCGGCTCGACCTGAGCCGCGTAGACCTCCATGCGCCGGAGATGCCAGTCGCGGTTCTGCGCCTCGTCCCACGGCGGGGCCTCGACCTCCCGCTCCGGGAGCGTCCAGCGCGAATCGACGATGCCCGCCGCCAGCATCCGCTCGTGACGTTCCAGGCGCAGACGGTCCCATCCGGCGTCGAAGCGCCCCCGCGCGAGGGCGATGTCTGCCTCCGTCGCGTGGAGCGGCCAGTGGGGTGCCGTAAAGGACTGGTAGAGGAAGAACGGTGCGCCGGGCGTGCGGTCCAGGTGGTCCTCGATGAACTGCACGGAGAGGTCGCCGATGGCGTCGGTGTAGTAGAAATCTTCGCCCAGCTCCTCGAAGGGATCGTTGTCGAGGGTCAGGGTCTGGGGTTCGAAGTAGCTGCCCGCGCCGGTGATCGTGCCGAAATAGCGGTCGAAGCCGCGCTGAAGCGGCCAGTTGTGCTTCGGCCCGTCGGCCTCGATGAAGCGGGTGACGTGCCACTTGCCCGTGGCATATGTTCCGTAGCCGGCGCCTTTCAGCACCTCGGCGAGCGTGACACAGTCACGGCCCAGGTCGCCCCGGTACCCGGGCACGCCCCGGTCGTTCATCATTCCGCCCACCCCGGCCTGGTGCGGGTACAGCCCGGTGAGGATGCACGCCCTGGACGGGCAGCAGCGGGCCGCGTTGATGAAGTTGGTGAAGCGGAGGCCGCCAAGTCCCAACGCGTCGATGTTGGGGGTGCGAAGCTCTCCGCCGTAGCAGCCGATGTCCGAGTAGCCCAGATCGTCCGAGAAGATCAGGACGACGTTGGGCCGGGGGACTGCGTCGTGTAACGGCTCCGCGCAGCCGGCCAGGCTGCCCAGCATGGCGGGGCCCGAAAGGGCGGCCGAGCCGGCCGAAACGCGGCGCACGAACTCACGGCGGTCCATCAGAAGGCCCTTATCGCTCTCACTCGGCGGGGGAAGTCCTTGTCGTCGCCGTGCACTCGGCCCAGGTCGGGGAAGTCGACGTGGGCGGCCATGTCGGCGCTGACCTGGGACGAGGCCCAATACGTGAAGTTGTCGGCCAGCCCGACGTCCCTGAAGTTGCCGAGTCCCCGGGCCCTGAGGATCTCGTACATGATGACCAGCTCGTCGGTCGACGGCAGGAACCAGCCTCCGATCCCGTTGAGCACGAGGTTGGCGCACAGGTACGCTGCCGAGCCGGGCTCGTCGCACACCGCCAGGATGTCGGTCGTGTTCTGCCTGCCGGTCCCCACCGCCGTGCCACGCGCACCCGGGACTTCGCGCCGGAAGCACCCCCACTTCGCCCCACCACTCTGGTCGAACGGGGCGGCCTCAAGATATTGCCAACCGGCACTTACGTAGTCTGTATTCACGTAAAAGATGAATCCACCGGCGGGACCCGTGTCGCCCGGCGCCAGTTGCCGGCGCGAGAGCCAGGCGGACATCTCGCCGGCTCCGCGGTTGGCCCACAGATGGTAGGGCGTCAGCGTCACGGGCTTCGCCGGCGCGGACGGATCGGTCAGGCTTCGTGCCTCCGTGTCGATGACCGGGTGGCCCCCGAGCAAGTCGGCGTCAAGGCGCGTCTGCATTTCGCCGCCTTCGTCGAAGAGCAGGTCCAGGACATTGCCGCCCGCGACCTCGGGCCATTCGCAACAGTACACGATAGGGCCGCGCTCGACTGCGAACCGGCCCCGGTTCTCGCGAACCCGCTCGTCCGCGACCACCCTGCGGACCTCCACGGGCAGCACGACCTCGATTACATCTCCGTCCCTCCACTCCCGCGTCAAAGACACGTAGCCCAGCGGGTCGGGCGCCGGGTCCACGGGACGGCCATTCACGGACACCATTGCCCGCACCTCGAGCCGATCCGTGTACGTGTAGAGACCCTCCGGAACGGGTACGTCCCGGGCCCATCCTGGTATGCGCAGTCGGATGGTCCCTTCCAGGTCCTGTTCCGCCGATACCGTGATGGACGACCTTCCGTCCCACGGCATTTCGCTTTCAACGGAGAGCCCCAGGGTGCCGCCGCCCATCTCGAACTCCGTTTCGCTCGACACGTACAGGTTCACGAAGACCACCCCGTCCGGGTCCTGTGCGTAGATGTAGCCCGGCATGCGCGCCATGAAGCGGACGAGCGTGGGGGGGCAGCACTCCAGCGAGGCGCGCTGCCAGCGCAGGTCGCGGCCGTCTCCGGCGCTCGCCAGCCGATTCACGTAGAAGTAGTGGTCCCCCGAGACCGACACTCCGCACACGGCATTGTTGTACATGCCGCGTTCCATCACGTCGATGTAGCGTGCGTCACCCGAGGCGAGGAACAGGTTGTGGCTCAGGGTGATCAGCATCAGAACCGCGCAGGTTTCCGAGTAGGCGTCGATGTTCGGCAGCGAGTACGGCTCGCCGAAGCCCTCGTTGCCGGTCGTTCCAACGCCCCCGGTGATGTACATCTTGCCGCTCACGGCGTCGTGCCACATGAGCTGTGCGACACGCAGGTATTCCTCCACGCCCGTGAGGATTCCCACGTCCGCCATGGAGACCGCCAGGGTCAGGCAATTCACCGCGTGGCCCACCGCTTCGGTCTGCTCCAGGACGTGCTTGTGGGACTGGTTGTGCCGGCTCCGGCCTATCGAGTCCTCACGGCCCCTGATGTCCAGGTAGTGCCGGGCCAGATCGAGGTGCTGCGGGTCGCCGGTGACGCGGTAGAGCCGGGAGCAGTTGAGAGAGTCCCTCTCTCCGCCCGAGAAAGGAGGGTCGTTGGCCTGGAAATCGTCGGAGAGAAGCGCTGCCGATTGAGCCGCCCGGTCGATCAGGCCCCGTCGGCCCGTTGTCCGATACCATGTGGCCGCGACCCCGAACTCGCGGTTGCTGGCTGGCGCTTCCTGGCTCGCCATCTCGTCCACCCTCCCGTCCACCCACGCCTGCAGCCAGGGATCGGGACGGGTGACGAGCGACAGCATGGCGGCTTCGAGGACACCACCGCGCGTGCGCCTCGGCGAAGCTTCCAGCTTGCGGACTTCGAGGGGAATGGTGACCTCTGCGTTCCTCTGCAAGCGAGGGTGCCAGAAGTCGTCGGCCACGAGGACCTCGGAGTGTAGGCTGGGGCGAATGGGGTATTCGGCGGAGGGCGCGCGTCCCGACTTCCAGAGCTCGATGTCGGACGGGCTGGCGGTCGCCGAGTGATCCGGCGTTGCGCGCACCGGGATTCGTTCCGCAGCCGAGTACGCCAGTGCGCCCACGGCCGGGGCGGTCCGGAGGAAACGCCGTCGCGGGATGTGCTTGCTCATGTCGGCACCTTCAGCCTGTCTGCCATTCGATCACCCCGAACTCCCGCCACTCGATGTCTTCGTCGATGAACATCGCCGCTGGCGGGCCAATCTGCCCGGCCTCGTACGACACCGTGCGGGGCTCGACCTCCAGCCGCAGCGCACGGGCCACGACCGGCTCGAAGTCGATGGTGCTCCACGCGTCCCGCTCGACCGTGAAGGCGCCGCGGGCGACGACCGGCCGCCACTCCCCGCGGTCCCGCCAGAGCACCCGCCACGACTCGGGGAAGTTGCAGAAACGCTTGTCGTCAAAGAAGTAGACGCGCGATGAGGAAACGCGCACAGGCGCCTCGAACTCGTATTCCAGCCAGGCGCGCTCGCCCACCGGGGGCCGCATGCGAAAGAAGCGGTGCGACTGGTCGGCCGAGTTGATCGGCTCCCGCCCGTCGTGGATCGCCGCGAGGTCGTCGTTCTGGTCGTTGTACCCCGTCCACCCCTTCTCGACGCCCCCCGAAGTGCGTACAGCGGCGATCGGGGCCGGGAGCGCCGGCGGAAGCCAGGCCGCAGCGGGTTGCCGCGCCATCCAGACGGCCATCTCGCCCGTCCCCCGGTTGGCCCACGCGTAGTAGGGGATGGCGGTGAGGCGGTGCGGGACGGTCGCAACGCCCTCGCCGCGGCTGTCCTCCCGGATCACCTCCACGTCGCCCTGCACGACCTGAACCCCGCCCAGCAGCTCCGGGCGGAACTCCGAGTCGAACGTGGCGGAGTCCGGCACGACGATGTTGAGCGCCCGTCCCCCGTTGTCCGGCCACTCCGCGCAATAGACCAGCGGCCCGCGCTGCAGGGCGACGCGTCCGCGGTCGTCCTGGATCGCCTGGTGGGCCAGCACCCGCCGTATCGGCATCGGCATGTCGAGTTCGACGACGTCGCCGGGGCGCCATGTGCGCTCGATCCGGGCGTATCCGCGTTGCAGCTGACGGGTGCTCACCTCCCGGCCCGCAGCCTGGGCAGCGCGTGACCCGCCGCGTCCCACCCGCAGCGCTGGCGGCTCCGGGTCCGCATCCGCGTACCGGTACAGCTCGCCGGGCATGACCTCACCGCGCGCCCACCCGGGGATCCTGACGAACAGGGGGAAGGTGGCTTCGCGCTCAGGATCGATGCGGATGCGGACGCGTCCGTCCCAGGGATAGCGCGTTTCCTGGCGCAACTGCACCGGCACCCCGGCGACATCAACCCGCGCCTCGGAGTTTGTGAAAAGATTCACATACAGGCCCCCGGACGACGGATCGGTCGCGTACAGATAGCTGCCGATCGACGCGAGCATGCGGATCACGTTCGGCGGGCAGCAGGGCACGTTGATCCAGTCGAAGCGTTCGTAGTCGCCGAAGGACTTGAGCGGATTCTGGTAGAAGAAACGGTCCCCCCGGAGCGACACGCCAACGAGCAGGGCGTTGTACAGCACCCGCTCCATCACGTCGACGTAGCGGGCGTCGCGGTCCAGGAGCGCCAGCCGGTGGCACCACACCGCGCTTCCGTACGCGGCACAGGTCTCGTTCCAGGCGCTGAGGTTGGGCAGTTCATGGGGCTCGCCGTACTTCTCGTGGAAGCGCGTCGACCCGATTCCGCCGGTGAGGTACGTCTTCAGATGGGTCTGGTCCTCCCAGAGCCGGTGGACTGCTTCCGTGTACGCCGGATCCCCGGAGAGCGCGGCGATGTCGGTCATCGCGATGTACAGGAAGGTGGCCCGCACCACGTGCCCGACCGCCTCGGACTGCTCCACGACGGGCTCGTGGTCCTGGGCGTAGGTGCGGTCGATTGCATACTCGCCGGCGCGCTCGTAGTCGTCCCGGCCCCGCTCGTCGGCGAAGAACTTCGCCAGCCTCCAGTAGCGCTCGTCGCCCGTGGCCCGGTACAGCGCGACCAGCCCGATCTTCAGCCCCTGGTGACCGGAGATGTACGTCTCCTTCCCGGGACCGTAGACGGAATCCATCTGGTCGGCGAGCCTCACCACCGCGTCCAGGAGCCCGGACTTGCCGGTCGCCGCCGCATACGCTGTCGCCGCTTCCAGCACGTGGCCCGAGACGCGGACCGACTGCCGCGGCGTCTCGATCCGCCGTTCCAGCTCCGCCAGCATCCCCTCGATGCGCTCGTCGGCGTACGCCTCCAGCGCGGGATCGGCCCGCTCCTCGAGCATGTACGCCGCCGCCTCAATCAACTTGGAAAGGCTGAAGCCCCCGTCCCCGAACCTCTCGAAGCAGTACGGCAGCGAGACCGCCCGGTTCGCGTCCATCCGCGGCTGCCAGAACTCGTCCGTGATCCGCACCCGGGCGGAACGGACCGGGCGGAGCGGGTAGTCGCCGGCGACGGGGGAAAGCGGGGAGGCGTCGAACCCTTCGAGAAGGTCGGCGCGGCCACTCGGGACGTCCGCCAGTCGCTGGAGCGCCGCAGGGAGGGGAAGCAGTCCGGCTCCGGCCGCCGTGGACAGAAAGAGCCGCCGGTCCATGGCCCCCGGCGGCTCGGGCGCGGCGCCGGCCTCACCCGTATCCCTCCGCCCGGCCGATGCGCGCCTCGCCATCAGTCTCCTCGGTCTCCGAGCTTCTGCTCCAGCTCGGCCACCGGCCCCTCCAGAATGGGCTCCAGCATGGCCGAATACTCCTCGACCTGCGCCGCATAGCGCTCGATCCACTCCCATTGGGCCGCCGTCGGCCGCCCGCTGTAGTTGCCGACCTGGATCGTGAACCAGTTGAGGCGCCCGGCGAGATTGACATGTCCGGGATCCCGGACATCCCCCGCGAAGCCAAGCAGGATCGGCCGCAGAGCCGCGCGGACGGCTGCGGCTTCCGCCCGGATCGACGCGTCGTCGGAAGTCCGCTCCACCTCCTCGAGGCGAGTGACCAGCGGCTGCAGCCGGCCAAGCGCGTCGCGGACCGTGCACTCCGCCCGCTCGATCATGGCTGCGGCGCGGTGCCACTCGGCCATGTCCGCCGCCGACACGTCCACCCTTGGGTCCATGCGGACCACGACTGGCCGCTCACTCGTCTCGCCATCCAGCGTGAGCCGCACCGAATACGTCCCCGGGACCGCCCGCACCCAGGTGCCGCCGCCACGCCCCCTCCCGCCGGGTCCACCGCCTCCGGCCACCGCCGCAGGCCTGGCGTCCTCCCCCTCGGGCACGCACGCGGACCGCTCGCCCAGGTTCCACACCAAACGGTTCAACCCGGGCTCCGCCGGCCCTGTCAGGGATCGCACCAGTCGCCCGTGCTCGTCCGTGACATCGACGCGCACCCGCGCCCCCGGTTGCCATTCGGGATCCACCCAGTACGTCAGCAGCGCCCCGTACGGCTGGTTCGGAGCCAGCCACACGCGGTTCCCCAGCGTGCTCACATCGGCCGCCGGGGTGTAGCGCACGACCGGCATCGGGTCGAACAGCTCAAGGCGCCCGAGAC